>DAOUDA010000192.1:0-82357 GCA_034431835.1 Chloroflexaceae bacterium
GTGCTGGTGGGCGTGCTGGTGGGCGTGCTGGTGGGCGTGCTGGTGGGCGTGCTGGTGGGCGTGCTGGTGGGCGTGCTGGTGGGCGTGGCCGTGGGCGTGGCCGTGGGCGTGGCCGTGGGCGTGCTGGTGGGCGTGGCCGTGGGCGTGCTGGTGGGCGTGGCCGTGGGCGTGGCCGTGGGCGTGCTGGTAGGTGTCGCCGTGGGCGTGCGCGTAGGCGTGGCCGTGGGCGTGCTGGTAGATGTCGCCGTGGGCGTGCGGGTAGGCGTGGCCGTAGGCGTACTGGTAGGCGTGGCCGTGGGCGTGCGGGTAGGCGTGGCCGTGGGGGTATCCGTAGGCGTACTGGTGGCTCGAGCGGTGGCGGTCGCGGTCTCCGTCGCCGGCGCCGTAGCCGTCGGCGGAACCGCCGTTGGCTCAGGGCTGCGGGTAGTGGTCGGCGTTGCCGTTGGTCGAAGGGTCGGTATGAAGGTCGGCGGCAATTCCTCGCCGATCGGCTGCGACGTCTGCCCGTCTGTCGGCGTGGGCGCGGGGCCATTCTGGCCAGTCTCGGGGTTGGTGATCGGCGTGGCGACACCGCCGGCGATCCGGCTCGGTGTCGGCGAGGGCGCAGGGATGACGGCAATCACCGGCGTGCGGGTGGGGCGGACCGTTTCTGTGGTCCTATCAGGCGCAGGCGGAACCGGAGCGCCGGGCTCAGCCGGCAGGGTTCCGGCAATGCTTGATACTTCGTTGGCGACCGACTCGATAATCTGTTGCGTCTCGGCGTCAGGCGCGGCGGTGGTGCGCAGATCGGACTCGGCGCGCGCCAGGAGCCGTTCGATGCGCTCGACAATCTGTTCCTGGACCTCGGGGCTGGTATCGGGCAACTTCTCGATGGTCTGGCGTACCTGGCTGTCGAGTTGCTGCACCATCTGGTTGAGTTGTTCGGGATCGGCGTCGCCGCGTTCAGTGAGGGCGTTGATCTCGGCAATCCGGCGTTCGACGCGGGCTGCGGCGAGATCGGCGCGCCGGTCGGGATCGGCGGTGAGGGCGATCCGCGCCTGTTCGGAGGCGAGTTTCCAGGCGTAAAGATAATCGCCGGGAAGGCTGCGCGCGGCTGCCTGGTCCACCGAATAGAACGTAAGGAAGAAGATCAGCAGGGCGGTGAGGGCCACCGTAGCCATACGCAGGGTGCCACGGCGCGCGAACCGGTTGGTCAGCGGGCCGAGGGCGCGTTGCAGGCGCTGCCAGAACGTTTCGGGGCGGGTGTAGGTGGCCCGGGCAAGCTCCTCGATCTCGCGGCGTCCAGAGGCGAGCCACTGCTCGAGCGATGGCGGCATCGAACTGACCGCCTGCTGCCGAATGGCGGCGGCCGTTCGGAGCATTGGCTCGAGGGCAGCCCGATGCTCCGGATGGGCGCGCAGGATCTCTTCGACGCTGGCGCCGGCCCGGAGTTGCTCGAGCGCCTCATCAAGAAGTTGTGACAGATCCGGACGCACGGTCAATCTCCCGCGGGCGCCTCGTAGGACGTAGCCGGCATGTCACGCCGGGTCATTGCACTGCCTACTTCGCGCTCGTTGAGGACGCACTGGCGCTGGTAGCCCTGTTCACCTCGCGATGTCGGCGGACCGCCGGTGAAGGCGGGTTCTTCGGTCTCACGGTTAAGGATCTTCTGCAGGCTCTGCAGCGCCCGATGCTGAATGGCTTTCACCGCCCCTTCGCTGCGCTGCAGCACTCCGGCGATCTCGCTGTTGCTCATGTCGGCGAAGAAGCGCAGGGTGAGCACCTGCTGCTGGTCACGGGTGAGCTGGCCAATGGCCTGCTGCAGAGCGATACGGTCAGTGATCACACGGACATCGTTCTCGCTGCTGGTGTCAACGAGATCATCGCGCGTATCAAACGGCGTGGATACGACGCGGCGCCGGCGCTGGTGGCTGTAGAGCACATTGGCCGCGATCGTGTACATCCAGCCAAGAAAGGCCTTCTCGTCGCGGTACTCGAAGCGATCGATGCCGTTGATAATCTTGATAAAGACCTCCTGGGTCAGGTCTTGCGCGAGTTCCAGTTCGGTCACCCGAACGTGTATATACCGCAGGATCATACCAGCGTAGGTGGCGTACAACTCGCTGATTGCAGTCGGGTCGCGCTTTTGGGCGCGATCGATCACCGCGCGCAATTGGTCCGAGGAGAGCATCGCTCGTCCTACGACCTGCCGCACCCTTCCGCTTGCCGGCGGCCACATGAGCCGCTTACTTATACAAACGCCTCGGCGAGCGAAAAAGTTGCGGCAGGTCGTCCACTAATCTTCAGCCTGATCCTGCATTCGCTCTACCTGAGTGATGCATCCGGCTGCGACGCTCAGGCATCGTTTCGCTGCACGGCCCGTTGGGTGTCCCTTCGAAGGGGGCGAAGAGCGCGGCCCTCCGTATTGCGCCCGGCGGCGGCAGACTCGTCTGGGCCTCGCCAGGGCGCGCATCCGACACAGGGGAACGGGAAAAATACGGGGAAGCTGCGCCTCCCCATGCCTCGCCAACCAACGTAGCTGTGTACCGTATCTTACTGCTCAATGAACGCTCGTTTCATGTCACTTTGCATTATAGCGGTTGACGTTCGAGTCTGTAAGGGAAAAAACTGTTAATATGCCATCAGTTGCGCTCGTGCAAAGCTCGCGCTATACTGCCAAAGCTCGCACCAGAATGCGACAGATGGTCGTAATCCGCCCGGGTCAGGATCTGCTGCATGAAGATCGCAATTGTTGGATTGGCTAACAGTGGCAAGACCACGGTGTTCAATGCGCTGACGCGGGGCACTGCGGAGACGGCGGCGTACTCGTCGGGGCAGATGGAGCCGAACCTGGCGACGGTCAAGGTGCCCGATGAGCGCCTGGCGGTGCTGGCGCAGATGTTCAAGCCGCGCAAGGTGACCTATGCCGACGTGCAGTACGTTGATGTGGCCGGGATCGGCGGCGGCAAACCGGCGGGCGGCCTGCCGCCGGCCCTGCTCAACTACCTGGCCAGCGCCGACGCGCTGCTGCACGTGGTGCGCGCCTTCGAGGATCCGGGCGTGCCGCATCCCGAGGGTACGGTTGATCCCCGTCGCGACATTCAGACCGTTGATCTGGAACTGACCTTCTCCGACCTGGCGATTATCGAGAAGCGGCTGAACCGGCTGAATGCCGAGATCCCCAAGATGGCCGCAAAGGAGAAGGAACTGCGCACCGTCGAGCGTGACCTGCTCATGCGTCTGAAAGAGCATCTGGAGGCCGATCTGCCCATCCGCAGCCTCGATCTGAACGAGGACGAGGAGCGTCTGATCCGGGGCTACCAGTTCCTCACCGCCAAGCCGATGCTGATCGTCCTGAACATCGGCGAGGAGCACCTGCGGGCCACCCCGGTGGTGGAGTATCCCTATCCCCGGAGCGCCGTGGTACCCGTGTGCGGCAAAATCGAAGCTGAACTGGCCCAGCTCGATGACGCCGACGCGCGGTCGTTTATGGAAGATCTCGGGATCACCAGGCCCGCCCGCGATCTGGTGATCCAGCGCAGCTACGAGTTGCTCGGGCTGGTCAGCTTCCTCACCGCCGGTCCCGACGAGGTGCGCGCCTGGACCATCCGGCGCCAGACGCCGGCGGTGGAGGCGGCGGGGGTGATCCACTCGGATATTCAGCGGGGCTTTATCCGCGCCGAGGTGGTAGCCTACGCCGATCTGGTCAAGGCTGGCTCGATGGCCGAGGCGAAGAAGCACGGAGCGGTGCGGATGGAAGGCAAGACGTACATCGTTCAGGATGGGGACGTCTGCCACTTCCTGTTCAACGTCTGATTGCCCGCCGGCCACGGGGGCCGCTTTCATCCTTCCCCAAGTTCGACGCGCGCCTCCTCAACATCAATGAGCGCGGTGGGGCCGGCGATGCGCCCGCGCACGCTCTCCAGGCCCAGATCGGCGACCGCGGCGGCGACGGCCGCTTCGTGGTCGCGGTGGGTGATCAGCACCACGGTCGGCCCGGTATCGGTGCTGGCGTAGACCGGGATACCCCGCGCGCGCAGGGTATTGCACATACGAAAAATGGTAATATTTTCGGGTTCCCAGCCGATCAATTTCTGCTCACGCGAGCCGGACATGGTCACGCCGTGGAGGCGCATGCTGTCCAGTTCGGCGAGTTGACCCACTACGCGCCAGTCGCCACGTCGCGCCGCGCCGAGGCACTCGATGATCTCCTCGCCCCGGCTGAGCATCCAGGCCTTGAAGAAGCTGCTGTGCGGCGCGTCGTGGTGGGCCTGCTCGGTTTGCAGGCCGACGCGCGAGTCGATCGGCACGGTGATCAGGCGCACGTCGGCGAGCTGGCCCTCGGCGTCCAGGCGCACGGCGAAGCTGTCCTGGTGGGCGATGCCGGGGTAGGAGAGCCAGAGGGCCAGGCCGCCCGCGGCGGCACGGCAGCCGGAACCGGCCAGCAGGCGGGCGATGCAACTCAGAAAGCGCGTATTGGCGACGAGGGCGGGGCCGTAGAGCGCGCCGATGGCAGCGGCGGCCAGCGCCGCGGCGCCGGCTGCGCTGGTGCCGAGACCCTTGCCGGCAACGCTGGCCTTGAAGACGTTGCGCGTCGTCACGCGGGCCGGCGCGCGCGCGCCGCCGAGGGCGCGCACCGCGTCGAGGATCTGCACGATGCGCTCCAGTTCGCGGCCCCGGGCAGGCCGATCGCCGAAGCGGGCCTCGTCGGCGGGCAGGCGCGGGTCGAACTCCACCAGGGTAACGGTGTGGGCGGCGTCGTTGTTGAGCGAGATGCTGGGAAGAAAGGCGGTGCGGTAGGTCCAGTCGGCCAGACCGTGGTACTTGAGCACGCCCTGCATGGGGTAGGCGCGAGCCGCGGCCCGGCCCCGCTCGTTCGGGGCGGGCAGGCTGGCCGGAAAGGGCGCCACGGGGATCCCCGCCGCGTCGAGGGCGGCCAGGATGCGCTCGTGGGCCGCGCGCATAGCCGGGACGGTGTCGGCAAAGTCGTCGGGAACACTGGTAGGCATAGGAGCTTCGACAGATTAATGGGTCCGTAAACAACGTCTTGCGCTAAACCCCCCGCCCCCTCCCCAACCCTCCCCCGCCGGGGGTGGGAGTCCGGCGCCGCCCCCCGACGGGGGGAGGTTGAGAGGGGGGCGGAAAGGCCGGGAAACTCATTTTACAGACCTGTATAATGCTTCCCAAGGCAAGTTGCGACGAAGGCGGGTCCGGGAAGGCTGCGCCTTCCCAGGACCTTCCCTGAAGGGAGCGGCAGGGCAACCTGGTTGCCCCGCCGACCCTACCGGCGCTCGTAGTTCGGGGCCTCCTTGGTGATGGTCACATCGTGCGGATGGCTCTCGATCTGGCCGGCCATGGTAACGCGGATCAGCCGTGCATCGCGGCGCAGCGTTTCGATGTCGCGGGCGCCGACGTAGCCCATGCCCGCCCGCAGCCCGCCGACGAGTTGAAAGACGGTATCCTGCAGCGGCCCCTTGTAGGGCACCATACCCTCGATGCCCTCGGCCACGAGCTTGCGCGTCTCGTTGACGTTGGTCTGGAAGTAGCGGTCGCCGCTGCCGCGGGTCATCGCGCCGATGGAGCCCATGCCACGGTAGGTCTTGTACGAGCGGCCCTCGTAGAGGATCGTTTCGCCGGGGCTTTCTTCGGTACCGGCGAAAAGTGAGCCGATCATCACCGCATGGGCGCCGGCGGCGATGGCCTTGGTGATGTCGCCGGAATACTTGATGCCGCCGTCGGCAATAATCGGCACGCCGAAGCGTTCGGCGGCGCGGGCGCACTCGGTAATGGCGGTGATCTGTGGCATACCCGCGCCGGTAACCACGCGGGTCGTACAGATGCTCCCCGGCCCCTGACCAACCTTCACCGCGTCAACGCCGCGTTCGATCAGGGCTATGGCGGCGGCGGCGGTGCTGACATTCCCGGCGATCAGTTGAACTTCGGGGAAGGCCTCGCGCACCCGCACCACGGCGTCGAGCACCCCCTGGGAGTGACCGTGGGCCGTGTCGATCACCAGCACGTCCACACCGGCGCGCACCAGGGCCGCGGCGCGCTCGAGGAAATCGCCGCCTGCGCCGATGGCCGCGCCGACGCGCAGCCGCCCCTGCTCGTCCTTACAGGCGTGGGGATGCTCGATCTGCTTCATGATATCCTTCACCGTAATCAACCCGGTGAGTTTGCCCCGGCTGTTCACCACCAGCACCTTCTCGATGCGATGGCGGTGCAGGACCTCCTTGGCCTGCTCCAGGGTGGTGCCCTCCGGAACGGTGATCAGGTTCTTGCTGGTCATCAGGTCGCGGATGGGGCGGGTGCGGTCGCTCTCAAAGCGCAGGTCGCGGTTGGTGATGATGCCGACCAGGTCACCCTCTTCGGTCACGATCGGCACGCCGGAGATCTTATATTCGGCCATGAGGTCGAGGGCATCGCCGACGGTGCGGTCGGGCGGCAGGGTGATCGGGTCGGTGATCATGCCGCTCTCGGAGCGTTTGACCTTGCGCACGCCTTCGGCCTGTTGTTCCACGGGCATGTTCTTGTGGATGAAGCCAATGCCACCCTCGCGGGCCAGAGCGATCGCCAGACGATGCTCGGTGACGGTGTCCATCGCCGCGCTGATGATGGGGATGTTCAGCTTGATCTTCCGGGTGAGCCAGGTGCTCACGTCGGTCTGAGCGGGCAAGACCTGGGAATGGGCGGGGATGAGCAGGACGTCGTCGAAGGTCAGGCCCTCGCGGGCGTACTTCTCGTCCCAGTTAATGCTCACGGGGTCCTCCTTTGGGGTTAAGCAATGGTTCAGATCGGGGCGTTGCAGGTTGACCGTTGCTCCACGGTTCCGCATCACGTGTGGAGGTGTGGAGGTGTAGAGATGGGGAGGTGGGTGGAGGCGAAGGCCAGACTGTCATCATGATTTCAGGTGAAGTTTCGCTGTGTGTCCGTGTACGTAACTATTCGGGGGGTGTGGCTTCCCCGCGTCCCTTCAAACGGCGCCGTGGGCGCGAACTGTATGGCTGCCTGGTGATGCAAAAAGCCCCCGCGCAAGCAGGCGCGAGGGGCGACGGCATCGTGCGCCAGCATTTGCGCCAGGGTGGTGGGACCCTGGGCGCGGCGCGACAGGTGCATGATCAGTTTGCGTGATCATTGCATTCACTATACTCCGCAACCTGGCGGGCGTCAACCTCCGAGTATAGTTGCGCTTGCACATACCGGCAGAGCGAACTACAATAGAACGGCTTACGCCGACGCCCCTCCTCCGGATCACCTGGCAGGGCTCATCACCGCCGCCAGCAGCGGCAACAAAGGGATCGATCCTATGGCCGAGTTGCGGCAGAATCTCGCGACCCGCGAATGGGTGATCATTGCCCGTGAACGGGCGCGCCGTCCTAATGCCTACGTGGAGGCCAGCGACCGGCTGCGTACCCATGAGCGCGCCGAATGCGATCCCGGCTGTCCCTTCTGTCCTGGCAACGAGGAACTTGATCTGGAGGTCTGGCGCGAACCCGCCGGGCCCGGCTGGCAGACGCGCATTGTGCGGAACAAGTACCCGGCGCTGATCGAGAACGGTTCGCTCATGCGTCATTTCAACGGGGTGGAGCGCAGCATCACCGGGTTTGGCTACCATGAGGTGCTGGTTGAGCACCCGTTCCACAACACCACCCTGGCCCTTATGACGGACGAGGAGGTCCGCGCGGCGTTGTTAATGTACCTGCGCCGCGGCCAGCAGATCGCCGCCGATCCGCGGATCGAACAGATTGTCTTTTTCAAGAATCACGGCGAGCGAGCCGGGGCGTCGCTGCTGCATGCCCACAGCCAGGTGGTCGGGTTGCCGATTGTGCCCAGCGACATTCGCCACCGCATCGAAGAGGCGCGGCGGTTCTTTGATGATACCGGCCAGTGCGTGTTCTGCACCATGCTCTCCGATGAACTGACGCGCCGGGAACGACTGGTGGCGGTCAATGAACGTTTCGCCGCCTTCGTGCTCTACGCCGCCTCTTCGCCCTTCCACATCTGGATCGTGCCGCGCCAGCACCGCGCCAGTTTCCTGCACGTCTCCGAGGAGGAACTGGCCTACCTGGCGCCGCTGCTGCGCGATGTGCTCTTCCGCCTCTACGCCCACCTGAACGACCCGGATTTCAACCTGCTCATCCGCTCAACGCCGACCAAGGAGCCGGAGAACGGCTACTTCCACTGGTACATCGCCATCATTCCGCGCCTCAGTCGCAGCGCGGGCCTGGAGCTGGGCAGCGGCGTGTGGATCAATCCCTCGCTCCCCGAGGAGTGCGCGGCCTTTCTACGGGGGGATACCTCTGCTGGATCGTGAGGCCGCACGGTACCTGTTCAGATCTACCGCAGAGCACGCGGAGAGGGTGAACGTTTTGAAGCCCTCCGCGCCCTCTGCGGTGCGAACGTCTTCGGTAGATGTGAACACTATCGTCGCACAACACTCTTGACAGCCCCTGTGGCCCTGTGGTATGCTCCCCACAATAACGATTTGTGAAGGTTGCACAGATGGCAGCGTCTCGGTTTGTATCTATCCTCCTCCTCGGCGTGCTTGTACTCCTCCTTATCGGGTGGAGCAATAGCCGTTGAGGGAGGGGATGCCGAGCCCCAGCAGCCTGAGCGAGACTGAACCTCCCGAGCCAGCGCCGGGAGGTTTTTCAATGTCGAACTGGCGCCTGAACCTGTTCACCGCCGTACCGCTCGCGCATGGCCCCGCGCGGGCGCAGGCCCACAACGACGTGGGCAGCGGCGTAACGCCCCATCGAGGCGGCTCCGCCGGTCGGTAGTCCAGAGGTAACCGTTTCGTAATCCAGACGCTCTACGGTGACGCGAGCAGCCCGACGCTGTGCCGCCCGAGCTTCGCGTTGCCAGCACTACGCGCGACGAGGAGGACGTATGTCCGAGACACGCACCGGCGCCCAGATCATGTGCGAGGCGCTCATCCGCGAGGGGGTCGAAGTGATGTTCGGCATCCCCGGCGGGGCGATCATGCCCTTTTACTACGCGATGTGGGAATACCGCGACAAGCTGCGCCACGTGCTCTGCCGCCACGAGCAGGGCGCCGGCCACGCCGCCGAGGGCTATGCCCGCTCCACCGGGCGCCTCGGTGTGTGTATCGGCACCAGCGGCCCGGGGGTGACGAACCTGGTCACGCCGATTGCCGACGCGATGATGGACAGCACGCCCTTGCTGGCCATCTGCGGGCAGGTGGGCAGCCACGTGCTGGGCAAGGATGCCTTCCAGGAGACCGATATCACCGGGATCACCATGCCGATCACCAAGCACAATTACCTGGTGAAGGACGTAAACGACCTGGCCTATGTCTTCAAGGAGGCCATCCACATTGCGACCACGGGCCGCCCCGGCCCGGTGCTGATCGACATTACCAAGGACGCGATGCAGAAGTCCACCGTGCCAAACTGGGATCAGAAGCTCAACCTGCCCGGCTACAAGCCCACCTACGTGCCAAACCGCAGACAGGTGCGCGAGGCGGTGAAACTGCTGCTCTCGGCGCAGAAGCCGTTGATCATCGCCGGCAACGGAGTGATAATGTCGGGCGCGGTTGAGGAACTGCGCCACTTTGCCGAGACGCTGCGCATCCCGGTGATCACCACCCTCCACGGCATCGGTTCCTTCCCCGAGAGCCATCCTCTGAGCCTGGGCATGCCCGGCATGCACGGCTGGGTGCACTGCAACCGCGCCATTCAGGAGTGCGACGTGCTCTTCAATATCGGCGGGCGCTTCGACGACCGGGTGACGGGCAAGGCCAGCACCTTCGCCCCCAACGCGAAGGTGATCCACGTGGATATTGACCCGTCGGAGATCGGCAAGAATGTCAAGGTGACGGTGCCGATCGTCGGCGATGCGCGCCTGACGCTCCAGGCCCTGCTGGAGGAACTGCCCGAGCGCGAGGCCCTGGCCGAGTTGCACTCCCACGCCTCCGACTGGCTGGAGCACATCCGCGATTTGCAGGAGAAGCACCAGGGCAAGCAGCAGTACGTCAATCGCGCCAACACCGCCCAGTGGGCCCTGCCGCCCCACGATGTCTATGAGAAGTTGAACCGCACGCTGGCGGCGCGCGGCAACTATCGTGTGGTCACCGACGTGGGGCAGCACCAGATGTGGGCCGCGCAGTTGATTGACTGGAACGCCGGGCCGCGCACCCACATCACCTCCGGCGGCGCCGGCACGATGGGCTTTGCCGTGCCCGCTTCCCTCGGCGTGGCGATCGCTCACCCCAACGATACGATCTGGGCCATCGTCGGCGATGGCGGCTTCCAGATGACCAACCAGGAGATGGCGACGATCATGCAGGAGGGGATCAAGAATATCAAGGTCGCCGTGATCAACAACGGCTACCTGGGGATGGTGCGCCAGTGGCAGGAGTTGTTCGAGAACAAGCGTTACAGCGGCACGCCCCTCTCCGGCCCCGACTTCGCCAAACTGGCCGAGGCTTACGGCTGGAAGGGCCTGACCGTCGAACACTCCGACCAGGTGCAGGCGGCCATTGACGAGGCCCACGCCACCGACGGGCCGGTGTTGATTGACTTCCGCGTCGAGCGGGAGGTCAACGTCTTCCCGATGGTGCCCCAGAACAAGTCGATCGCCGAGATGATTGTCACCGAGGCGGATGCCTGATAGCAGCCGGCGGACGGACGCCCGTCCGCGCTGAGAAACGAGCCAGGTGTATGAAAACCCACACGATCGTCCTCCTCGTGCAAGATCGCCCCGGCGTGCTCAGCCGCGTGGCCGGCCTGGTGCGCCGGCGCGGGTACAATATCCAGAGTCTGGCGGTTGGGCACAGCGAGCAGCCCGGCATTAGCCGCATGACCATCGTCGTCGAGTCGGAAGATGTCGAGCAGGTGGTCAAGCAACTCTACCGCCTGATCGAGGTGATCAAGGTTTCCGATGTAACCGAAGATCCCACCGTCGAGCGCGAAATGGTGGTGCTGAAGCTCAACGCGCCCACGTCGTCGCGCCATGAGATCGTCTCGATGTGCGGCGTGTTCGACGCGAAGATCGTTGACGTGGGCGCCAGTACCATGATCGTCGAGATGACCGGCACGCCCGCCAAGGTGGAGAACTTCATCGAGGTGGTGCGGCCCTACGGCATCCGCGAACTGATGCGCACCGGGCGCATCGCCATGGTGCGCGGCGCGCGGGGGCAGTTCGCCACCGAGTACGTCGAACATGCCGGGGGCAACGGGGTACCGGTACCGGCGGCCAAATGATTGCTACGGAACGCGGGCGGGCCTGAGCGTCCGCCCCTCTCATTCTCTGGACGGGCAGGCCAGGGGCCTGGCCCTCGCCGCGGGTGTTCGTATCCCGCCTCTGCGAAGGAGCATAACGGCGTATGGCAGAGTTGTTCTACGATAAGCAGGCCGACCTTGAGCGTCTGAAGGGCCGGCCGATCGCGATTATCGGCTTTGGCAGCCAGGGGCACGCCCACGCCCGTAACCTGGCCGACAGCGGTCTCGATGTGCGGGTGGGCCTCTACCCCGGCTCGAAGAGCTGGGCCAGGGTGGAGGAGGCCGGTCTGCGGCCGATGAGCGTGGCCGACGCGGCCCGTGAGGCCCAGATCGTGATGATGCTTACCCCTGATATTGGCCAGGCCGACATCTACCGCGATCATATCGCGCCGGCCATGGAACCGGGCAAGACCCTGATGTTCGCCCATGGCTTCAACATCCGCTTCGGGCAGATCGTTCCCCCGGCGGGTATTGACGTGAGCATGGTCGCCCCCAAGGCGCCTGGCCATCGGGTGCGTGAGGTCTTCACCCAGGGTGGCGGCGTGCCCGCGCTGGTCGCCGTCCAGCAGGACGCCAGCGGGGGGGCCTTCGAGGACGCGCTGGCCTACGCCAAGGGCCTGGGCTGCACCCGCGCCGGGGTGCTCAAGACCACCTTCGCCGAGGAGACCGAAACCGACCTGTTCGGGGAGCAGGTGGTGCTCTGCGGCGGCGTCTCGGCGCTGGTGAAGGCCGCCTTCGAGACGCTGGTGGAGGCGGGCTACCAGCCCGAGGTGGCCTACTTCGAGTGCATGCACGAACTCAAGCTGATCGTGGACCTGTTCTACCAGGGCGGCTTGAACTACATGCGCTACTCGGTGAGCGACACGGCCGAGTGGGGCGATTACACCGCCGGGCCGAAGATCATCACCGCCGAGACCCGCGCGACCATGAAGCGCATCCTGGCCGACATTCAGTCCGGGGCCTTCGCCGAGGACTGGATCGAGGAGAACCACAACGGGCGCCCGCGGTTCAACGCCTATCGCAAGGCCGACATCGAGCATCCGATCGAGAAGATCGGCCTGGAGTTGCGCCGGATGATGCCGTTTGTCAACCCGCGCGAGGTGACCCCCGGCAGCGGGGGGGCCTGAGCGATTATTGAGGCGAGAGAGACGGAGGAACCATGGAGACCCCTGCGGTAGATCAGGTACGCATCTTCGACACTACCCTGCGCGATGGCGAGCAGGCGCCCGGCTGCACCATGACCCTGGAGGAGAAGCTGGAAGTGGCGCGGCAACTGGCGCGCCTGAACGTGGACATCATCGAAGCCGGCTTCCCCGCGGCCTCGCCCGGCGACTGGGCGGCGGTGCGCGAGATCGCGCGCGAGGTAGGAACCCCCAACGGCCCGATCATTGCCGCCCTGGCGCGCGCCAACCGCGATGACATCGAGAAGGCCTGGTCGGCCATCCAGCCCGCCGCCAAAAAGCGCATCCACACCTTCATGTCCACCTCGGACATCCACCTGGAGCACCAGTTCCGCAAGACGCGCGAAGAGGCCCTGGTGATTATCCGCGAGATGGTGAGCTTCGCGCGCTCGCTCTGCGACGACGTCGAGTTCTCGCCGATGGATGCCGGGCGCAGCGATCCGCTCTTCCTGCGCCAGGCCGTGGCGGTGGCGATCGAGGCCGGCGCCACCACCCTGAACATCCCCGATACCGTCGGTTACCTGACGCCCGACGAGTACGGCGCGATGATCCGCGATCTCTACGAAAACGTGCCGGGGATCAAGCAGTGCATCCTCTCCACCCACTGCCACGACGACCTGGGGGTGGCGGTGGCCAACTCGCTGGCGGGGGTGCGCAACGGCGCGCGCCAGGTGGAATGCACCATCAATGGCATCGGTGAGCGCGCCGGCAATGCCTCGCTCGAAGAAGTGGTGATGGCCATCCACACCCGCGGGCAGTTCTACGGCGTGCGCACCCAGATCAACACCCGCGAGATCGCCCGCACCTCGCGGCTGGTCTCCAGCTTCATCGGCGTGCCCGTGCCGCCGAACAAGGCTATCGTCGGCGCCAATGCCTTTGCCCACGAGTCGGGCATTCATCAGGACGGCGTGCTCAAGTACCGCCAGACCTACGAGATCATGAGCGCCGAGACGGTGGGCCTCGACGGCAGCGAACTGGTTCTCGGCAAGCACTCGGGCCGGCACGCCTTCCGCACCAAGCTCAACGCCATGGGCATCGAGCTGGAGAGCGAGGAGGAGTTCCAGCACCTCTTCGAGCGTTTCAAGGACCTGTGCGATCGCAAGAAGCGGGTTGACGAGCGCGACATCCTCGCCCTGGTCACCGGCGAGTTGCAGCACGCCCCGGAGATCTACCGCCTCGAACACGTGCAGTACAACTCCGGTCTGGGAATGATCCCCACCGCGACGGTGCGCCTGATCGGCCCCGAGGGGCAGGTCCATGTTGACAGCGACACGGGCACCGGCCCGGTGGACGCGATCTACCGGGCGATCAACCGGGTAGTACAGCGCCCCAGTGAATTGATCGAGTTTTCGATCAACGCGATCACCGAAGGGCTGGACGCGGTGGCCGAGGTGACCGTGCGGATCCGCGAGCAGGGTGCGCCGGACGCCGAAGGCGCGCCGGTGGACCTGGGGGCCAGCACCAGCACGACCACGGTGCTCACCGGCAAACGAGCGGCGCAGCAGATCTTCAGCGGCTACGGGGTGCACACCGACACCATCGTCGCCGCGGCGCAGGCCTACATGGCCGCGCTCAACAAGATGCTCGCCGCGCGCCAGGAGCGCATCAAGGCCGAGGCCGTGGCCTACGCCGCGGGGTATGGCACAGACTAGGGATTTTGGATTTTGGATTTTGGATTGCGGATGGGGCGGGTCGCTGCGCGGGTGGACGCCGTCGAATGGGCGGGTCGCTGCGCGGGTGGATGCCGTCGAATGGGCGGGTCGCCGCGCGGGTGGACGCCGTCGAATGGGCGGGTCGCCGCGCTCGCGCCGCCGTAATGCAGGCGCTGCCAGGGCACGAAATGCTGTAGCTATCCAATGACCACTATCGCCTACCTCGGACCTGCGGGCACCTTCAGCGAGGAAGCCGCGCTGGCCTACGCGGCCAGCCTGCCCGACGCGACCCTGCTGCCGCTGGCGAGCATTCCAGCGGTGGTGACCGCGATCGAGACCGACGCGGCCACCGTTGGCGTGTTGCCGATCGAGAACCTGCTCGAGGGCAGCGTCAACTACACCCTCGATCTGCTCATCCACGAGACGAGTCTACAGATCGCCGGTGAGATCGTCATTCCCATCCGCCAGTATCTGGCCGCGCGCCCCGGCGTGCAACTCTCTGAGGCCGCCGTGCTCTACGCCCACCCGCAGAGCCTGGGGCAGTGCCGCAAGTTCATCGAGCGCTGCCTGCCGGGCGTGGCCACGGTGGCCTCGCTCTCCAACAGCGCCGCCCTGCGCGAGGCCCTGGCCGACGAGCGGCCCGCCGTGGCGATCACCACCCGGCGCGCCGCCGAGTTGATGGGGGCGGCGGTGCTGGCCCGCGACATCGCCGACAACCTGGGCAACGTGACCCGCTTCATCGTGCTGGCCCGCGCCGACGCGCCGCCCACCGGCGATGACAAGACCAGCTTCTGCTTCGGCTTCACCGAGGATCGCGCCGGCACCCTGGTCGGGGCGCTGCTCGAACTGGCCGAGGAGCAGATCAACATGACCAAGCTCGAGTCGCGGCCCTCGCGGGCCGTGCTGGGGCAGTACATCTTTCTGGTTGACATAAACGGGCACCGCGACGAGGCCCATGTGGCCCGCGCCCTGGCCCGCATTCGCGCCAGAACGGGGATGTTCAAGGTGTTCGGCAGCTATCCCCGTTGGAAGGGTTGAGTGTATGGATCGATGCATCAGGCGCAAGGAGGAGCAACCGGCAGCGGCTCGACGCAAAGGCGCGTCGCCGCTGCCCGCCATCGGCACGGCCCGCCAGTAAGAGCCTTTGCGGATAACCTGGTTATCGGGCTACGTTCCGGGAGGGTGCAGCCTTCCTGGAGGCGGGGGTGTGGGGGAACCTGGTTTCCCCACACCCCTCCAACTGGTTGCCAGTGGCATCGCCCCGCGCGCCATCCACGGCGCGTCTGGCACATGTACCTATGGAGGCATGGCCGTGCAAATCCTGCTCTACGATACGACCCTGCGCGATGGCGCCCAGCGCGAGGGCCTGGCGCTGTCGTGTGACGATAAGCTCAAGATCGCCCGGGTGCTCGATCAACTCGGGGTGCATTACATCGAAGGCGGCTGGCCGGGGTCCAACCCCAAGGATGCCGAGTTCTTCCAGCGCGTGCCCGCCCTGGGACTGCGGCACGCCCGCGTGAGCGCCTTCGGGGCCACGCGCCACGCCGGGAGCGCCTGCGACGCCGACGCGAACATCCGCGCGCTGCTCGAGGCCGCCACCCCCGTGGTCACCCTGGTGGGCAAAAGCTCGGTACTGCACGTTGAACGGGTGCTGGAGACGACCCTGGCCGAGAACCTGGCGATGATCGCCGACTCGGTGGCCTTTTTCAAGGCCCTGGGCAAGGAAGTGATCTACGACGCCGAGCACTTCTTCGACGGTTACCGCCTCGACCCGGAGTACGCCCTGCGCACGCTGGAGGCCGCCGCGGGCGCGGGGGCGGACTGTCTGGTGCTCTGCGATACGAATGGCGGCTCGCTGCCCGGGGACGTGGCCGCGCTGGTGCGGCGGGTGCGCGAGCGCTTTGGCGCCGGCGGCCCGCAGATCGGCATCCATACCCACAACGACGGCGGCCTGGCCCTGGCGAACGCCATGGCCGCGGTGGAGGCGGGCGCCATCCATGTGCAGGGGACGATCAACGGCTACGGTGAGCGTTGCGGCAACATGGATCTCATCCCGCTGATCGCCAATCTGCAACTCAAGCTCGGCTACCGCTGCGTCGCGCCGGAACAGTTGCGGCGCCTCTCCGAGGTGTCCCACTTCGTCGCCGCGGTGGCGAACCTCAACCCCGACCACCACGCGCCCTACGTCGGGCGCAGCGCCTTCGCTCACAAGGGCGGCATCCACGTCGCGGCGATCGAGAAGGTCGAGTCGAGCTACCAGCACATTGACCCCGCCCTGGTCGGCAACCGCAAGCGGGTCGTGGTCAGCGAACTGGCGGGGCGGGGCAACGTGCGCATGCGCGCCGAGGAGCTAGGCTTGCACCTCAACGGCGCCGAGCGGGGCCTGGTGCAGCGCATCAAGGAGCTGGAGCATCGCGGCTTCCAGTTCGAGGCCGCCGAGGGCAGTTTCGAGATGCTGGTGCGCCGTGGCGCCCAGGACTACCAGCCGCCCTTCGAGTTGCTCGATTTTACGGTGATCGTCGAGAAGCGCGGCGACCGCGCCATCGCCTCCCAGGCGATGGTCAAGGTGCGGGTTGGCGACGAGGTGATGCACACCGCCGCCGAGGGCCACGGCCCGGTCAATGCCCTCGACGCCGCCATTCGCAAGGCGCTGCTGCCGCACTATCCCATCCTTGCGGAAGTGCGGCTGGTGGACTATAAAGTACGTATCATTGACGCCCACCTGGGCACCGCGGCCACGCCGCAGGTGCTGATCGAGAGCGCCCGGGGCGACGAGCGCTGGTCCACGATTGGCGCGTCGCAGAACATCATCGAGGCCAGTTACCTGGCCCTCTGGGACAGCCTGGAGTTGCCCTTGCTCCGCGAGCGCGAGGCGCGCCAGCAGGTCGCCGCCGGCGGCGGTTAGACGTGACCTGAGAAGTGTTTTCGCTGGGAGGGCTTTGCCCTCCCGGACCCTCCCCTTCGGCAGGGGCGTGGGGAACCTGGTTTTCCCGCCCGCCTCCAGTTGCGTATTGTACGGAGTTTCTGGAACAGGAAGCGTAATGAGCCAGTCAAGGACCCTCTTCGACAAAGTATGGGACGCGCACGTGGTGCGCCCCGAAACCGCCGATACGCCGGCGGTGCTCTACATTGACCTGCATCTGATCCACGAGGTGACCTCGCCGCAGGCGTTCACCGAGTTGCGCCAGCGTGGCCTGCGCGTGCGCCGCCCTGACCGCACCCTTGCCACCATGGACCACTCCACCCCGACGACACCCCGCAACGCGCTGGGTGTCATCCCGGTCATCGATCCCCAGGCCATCGCCCAGCTCGACCGGCTGCGCGCCAACTGCGCCGAGTTCGGCATTCCGCTCTACGAACTGGGGAGCGCCAACCAGGGCATCGTCCACGTGATCGGCCCGGAGCAAGGGTTGACCCAGCCGGGGATGACGATCGTCTGCGGCGACAGCCACACCTCGACCCATGGGGCCTTCGGGGCGCTGGCCTTCGGGATCGGCACCAGCGAAGTCGGTCACGTGCTGGCGACGCAGTGCCTGCTCCAGTATCGTCCGAGGACATGCGCCGTGCGGGTGGAGGGGCGCCTGCAACCGGGGGTGACCGCCAAGGACATCATTCTGGCGATCATCGCGAAGTACGGGGTTGGCGGTGGCACCGGGCACGTGTTCGAGTACATGGGCGAGGCCATTCGCGCGCTCTCGATGGAGGAGCGCATGACCATCTGCAACATGTCGATCGAAGGCGGCGCGCGGGCGGGCATGGTCGCCCCCGACGACACGACCTTCGAGTACGTGGCCGGGCGGCCCTACGCGCCGAAGGGCGCCGATTTCGAGGCCGCCGTGGCCCGCTGGCGCCAGTTGCCCAGCGACCCCGAGGCCCGCTTCGACAAAGAGATGTTCCTCGATGCCAGCGCCCTGGCGCCGATGATCACCTACGGCACCAACCCCGGCATGGGCATGCCGATTGACGCCGCCATTCCCAGCCCCGAGCAATTGCCCGACGCCAGCAGCCGCCAGGCCCTCGACAAGGCCCTGAGCTACATGGGCCTGGCGCCGGGCAAGCCGCTGCTGGGCCACAAAGTTGACGTGGTCTTCATCGGCAGTTGCACCAACTCGCGCATCAGTGACCTGCGGCAGGTGGCGGCGTTCTTCAAGGGCCGCAAGGTGGCCGAAGGGGTGCGGGTGATGGTCGTGCCCGGCAGCCAGCAGGTGAAGCGGCAGGCCGAGGCCGAGGGGTTGGACGCGATCTTCCGCGCCGCGGGCGCCGAATGGCGCGAGGCGGGGTGCTCGGCCTGCCTGGGCATGAACGACGACAAGGTGCCGCCCGGCAAATACGCCCTCTCGACCAGCAATCGCAACTTCGAGGGCCGCCAGGGGCCGGGCGCGCGCACGTTGCTCGCCAGCCCGCTCACCGCGGCCGCCACGGCCCTCACCGGCGTGGTCACCGACCCGCGCACGATGCTGGATGGTGTCGCAAACGTCTGAGCCGATGTTGTATCCAGGAGGGACCTGTGGAGCCTGTTACCACCTTTAGCGGGAAGGCCGTCGCCCTGGTGGCCGATGACGTTGACACCGACCAGATCATCCCCGCGGCGTACCTGAAGGTGACCGACAAGAGCGGTCTGGCCGAGGGGCTGTTTAAGGCCTGGCGCTACCTGCCCGACGGCGCGCCCAACCCCGACTTTCCGCTCAACCGGCCCGAGGCCGCCGGGGCGACCGTGCTGGTCACCGGGCGCAACTTCGGCTGCGGCAGTTCGCGCGAGCACGCCCCCTGGGCCCTGCAGGGCTATGGCTTCAAGGCCGTGATCGCCCTCTCCTTCGCCGACATCTTCCGCAACAACAGTCTCAAGATCGGCCTGCTGCCGATTGTGATAGATGAAGAAAGCCACCGGGAACTTCTTAGACGCATCGAAGCCGACCCTGACACCCGCGTGACGGTTGATCTGCCGAACCAGCAGGTGATCCTGCCCGGCGGTCGCGCGGTCAGCTTCCCCATTGACGGCTTCGCCAAACACTGCCTGGTCCACGGTCTGGACCAGCTTGGCTTCATTCTGCAGCAGGAGGAGGCCATTGCGGCCTACGAGGCCGCCACGCCGGCGCGGGTCAACACCTTGCGCCCCGATGGAGGAGGGTAGGGATGTTTCTGGGAGGGTGTAGCCCTCCCAGACCCTTCCTCAGACATGGGTGTGGGGAAACCAGGTTTCCCCACACCCCTCCAACTGGTGATGTCTGTGTCAGGACCCATGCGGCTTCGCCGCACAACGACGGGAAGAAACGTTCCTGGGAGGGCGCAGCCCTCCCAGAGCTGTGTAGTTGCTATGAACCATGACCCGACGACTGCCGTCCCTGCGCCGCCGCCCGCGCCGGTGCCGCCCGCCCCGCCCTGGACGTGGCGCGACGTGGGTGGTGTGGTGCTGCTGATCGTGGCGGCAGCGGCGGCGCTGGGGTTGCTGGCGCGCGGCCTGATGGCGGCCTTCGGCCTGAACCCGGAGCAACGGCTGATCTCACCGGTGGTCTATGTCGTGGGACTGGGCATTTACCTCGCCGCGATTGGCGGGGTCTATGCCCTGGCAGGGCGGCGCGCCGGGCGGGCCGCGCTGGGGTTGCGCCCGCCCGACCGGCTGAGCCTGCTGCTGGTGCCGCCCCTGTTTGTCGCGGGCATCATGGCTCTGGCGCTGGTCAATGCGACGGTCGGCCTGCTGATAGGCGGCTTCGAGAATCCCCAGGTCGAGGCGCTCACCGGCGGCGCGGCGCTGGCGCCCGCCGAGGTGATCCTCCTGCTGATCCTGGTGGCGGGCGTGGTTCCCTTCGCCGAGGAACTGTTCTTTCGGGGCCTGGTGTACCCCCTCATGCGCCGCGACCTTGGCCCCGCGCTGGCCATCCCCCTCAACGCGGCGCTGTTCGCCCTGGTCCACGTGATCCCCCAGTTGCTGCCCGGGCTGTTCGTCATCGGCCTGATCCTGGCCTACCTGCGCGAACGCAGCGGCTCGATCTGGCCGGGGGTGCTGTACCACGCCTTGCAGAATGGGCTGGCGCTGCTGTTGATCAATGCCGCCCTTGCGGGCTGAACGGGTCGAGCGACCTGGTTGCCATTGGGGTTGCTGAAAAGGAGGTTGCGCTACCGGGAGAGGAGTGCGACCATTACGACCAATGGCGGGTAGCCGCTGAAACGGGCGCCGCGTAACCCGGAGGGTTGGGCGACTGGCGCCTATCCCAGGAACCCCTGCAGCAGATTCACCACGTTCCGTCCCAGATCATCAACCGCATAGCCCCCTTCCTGCACGAACAGGGTGGGCAGACCTGGGCGGGCGATGCGCGCCCCGATCTGCCGAAAGCCCGCGCCGGTCACGGCCAGATCGCCCAGGGGGTCGCCGGCGAAGGTGTCAACCCCCGCTGAGACGACCAGGTAGCGGGGGCCGTGGCCCGCGATGGCCGCCAGGGCCGTCTCGAGGGCGGCCAGGTAGCCGCTGTCATCCAGGCCCGGGGGCAGGAGCAGGTTGAGGTTGAAGCCCGCGCTGGCGCCGGCGCCGGTTTCATCGGCGAAGCCGGTAAAGTAGGGATACTCGCGGTCGGGATCGGCGTGGAGCGACACGACGAAGACATCGCTGCGTTCGTAGAAGATCGCCTGGGTGCCGTTGCCGTGGTGCAGGTCAATATCGAGCACGGCCACTGCCGGTCGGGAGAGGTCATGTTCCTCCGCGGCGCCGGTGGCGAGGGCGTGGGCGGCGATGGCCGCGTTGTTGAGGAAACAGTAGCCCCCGGCCAGGTCGCGGGCGGCGTGGTGTCCGGGCGGCCAGCAGAGGGCATAGGCGACTGGTTCTCCCTCCTGGAGCAGGGCAGCGCCCGTCAGCGCGGCGCGGACGCTGCCCAGGGCCGCGGCGAAGGTTCCAGCAACGATCGGCGCGCTCAGGTCGAAGCAATAGGCCCCGGCCTGCCCCTGCACGCTCCGCGTCACGGCGCGCATGCCGCGCACGGGCATGGCCGAGGGCAGCACCGCCGCGGCAGGTAGCCCTGCCGCGACCCAGCGAGTGTAGGCCCGCTCCAGGTAGGCCACATACTCCGCCTCGTGGACGGCCAGGATTGGCGTCATATCGAAGGTGCGGGGAGCTTCGGGGGGCGGAAACCCCGCCGCCGCCAGCGCCGCCAGGATCACCTCCACCCGGCGCGGTCGCTCCAGGTAGGGGGTGATCTGCCCGTCGAGGATCTCGAAGGGCGGATCGTGGAGATGGTGATGGGGATTGGCGATGATGCGCATGGCCCGTTGCGGTGTGGAGGTGTGGAGGTGTGGAGGTGTGGAGATGAAGATTCAGAGTGTCAACCTCCCTGGAGACATCTTTCTCACACCTCCACACCTCCACAGACTAGTCAACCTGACCGTCTGCATGAGCCTCTATAGCCTCCGCGTCGCGGCGCAGATCCACGAGCTTGCGGCGCCCGAGGGGCAGCGTAAACACAAAGCGCGACCCCTTGCCCACCTGGCTCTCGACCCAGATGCGCCCGCCGTGGGCCTCGACGATGGCGCGGGTGAGGAAGAGACCCAGGCCGCTCCCCTGCGTCTCACGGGCCAGGCGATTATCCACGCGATAGAAACGGCGAAAGATCGCCTCTTGCTCCTCGGGCGGAATACCAATCCCCTGATCGGACACATAGCAGACGGCGTAATCCTGTTCATCCCAGCCGCCGATGCGGATCGTGCCGCCGTCGGGGCTGTACTTCACCGCGTTCGAGACCAGATTGGTGAGCACCTGGCGCACGCGCTCGTAATCGGCGCGAACCGGCGGCATATCGTCGGGAAAGCGCAGTTCGAACTGGTGCGTCTCGCCGACGGTGGCGGCGAAGCCGCGCACCACCTCGGCGGCGAGCAGCGGCAGGGAGACATCGGTCAGTTCGAGGCGCAGACCGCCGGCCGTCAGGCGGGAAACATCGAGCAGATCCTGGATCTGGCGCGCCAGGCGATCGGCTTCTTCCTCAATCACCGCCAGCCCCTCGCGGTACTGTTCGGGTGTAAAGGTCACATCCTCGCGGCGCAGAGTACCGGCATAGCCTTTGATAATGCTAACCGGGGTTTTCAACTCGTGCGAAATCACTGAAATGAAGGTATTCTGCAACTCCTCTTCCTGTTTCTGGGCAGTAATATCGCGCACATTGGCGATTGCGCCGAGGAACTGCCCCTGCGGGCTACGCTGGGGCGCGTAGCGGCTCTGGACGAACAACTCGCGCCCATCACGGGTGACAATACGGCCCTCGACGACCGGGTTGGTCATGTAGGGCAGGCGATTAAGCGGGCAATCCACCAGGCAGATATTGACACCCTGAGGGTTGTGAATGGCCAGCACTTCGGCGCAGGGCCGCCCGATGGCCTCTTCACGCGACCAGCCGGTGAGTTGCTCCATCGCCTTGTTAAAGGTAACGATCCGCCAGCGGCTATCAATGATCATCACGCCATCGGCCGACTGCTCGATGGTTGCATCGAGGCGCTGCTTTTCGCGCAGCACGCTCTGGTAGAGGCGCGCGTTAAAGACGGCGATGGCGGCCTGGTCGGCGAAATCCTGCAGCACCTGGCGATCATTGGCCGAGAAGGCCACATTGAGGGCCGCGCGAAAGACGTAGATCACCCCCACGGGCGTATCACGCAGCACGAGGGGCAGGGCGATCATCTGGCGCAGGGTCAACCCCGTATCGGCGGCGATCTCGCGCAGCACCGCCTCGCCCCGCCGGGGAATCTCGGCAAGAGGCAGGGTCAACAGGCGAGCAAAGGCGGGCCAGTCTTCACGCGAGAGGTGCGCCGAGGCGCGAATCCGTAACTCGTCGCTGCCGTCCTCATCGTAAAGCGCAATCAGTCCTGAGGTTCCGGCGGTCATTTCCACGGCATAGGTGATCACGAGCGAGAGAACGCTTACCAGATCAAGTTGCGCCGTCATCGCGCGGCTGATCTGCAACAGATACTCGCGTTGTCGCAGGCGGTGGTCAATCGATTCAACCATCGGCAACCTCCGCCGGCAATTGTACCATAGCGCGCCGGGCGGAATAACGCGTGAAACAAAACTTTACAATGTCTTCTGTTGATCATGACGCTCCATGTCAAACATTATCATGCAATACATGGGCCATACGGGGCCATCCTGGCCCGCAGGCGAACATAGTTCTTAGTGCTTTATGGTGCTTCAGAAAAGCAATTATCCACAGTGGCGCCACGCGCCGGGCGTCCCCGGAGATACTGTTTACAAGTACGACTCGACAGCCCGTCTGGCGCATGGTATGATAATAAATACTTACACTTCACGATAGACCGTGGCGTGAGCGTCCGCGTCTGTCTGATCGCGCAATCGGTACGACGCGGACAGAGCGTTGGCAAGGAGCAACCCATGCAGCTTGACGTTTCGAGCAAGCGTGCCAGAAAGCTCATCCGTGAACACGGGCTGACCGAGGAGGAGATCCAGCAGATTGTCGCCTCGGCACGGATCAACCTTGCCACGTTCGATCCGGAATACCGCACCAATGTGACCCAGATTGCCGAGGATCTGCGCAAGAGCCGCCCGACGATTTACGGGTGGGCCGACCGCGCCATCGCCGCTACCATCCACTCGCTGCGCAATATCCGCACCGGGCGTCCACCCAAGGAACGCGATCGCGGCAATGGCGCCGAGGGGTGATGTCTGGGAGGGCAAGGCCCTCCCAGGCCCTCCCGTTGGGGAGGGACGTTTTGTCCTCACCCTGCCGTTGGGGAGGGCGAGGAACCTGACACTAGGGAAGGTATGCCGAGACGGCAGCGAAGAGGGAACGATGCGCGGCCAGGGTTTGGGCGTCGAAGGGCCGCAGGTTCGCCGCCAGTGCCAGCACCTCGTCGCGGGTGAAGCCCCGCGCGTCGAGCAGCAGGCTCGCACCGGTATCGCCAGTCGCGCCGTGACCATTTGCCGGTGACCGGTTCAGCGCCAGGGTGTAACGTTGCGCGCGTCCCGCCCGGAGGATCGCGCGCCAGGGGCCAATGGTCAACTCCTCGCCCTCGACGGTGGCGTCCGTGTTGAAGAGCAGCGTCAGTTGCCGCCCCTCACCCAGGTAGACCAGCGCCCGGGGCGCCCCCCGGCGTCGCCAGTTGCCGTCACCCCAGAGCAGCAAGGCCCGCTCGACACCTGCGGGTGGCGCGGCGGGCATCCACACGGGGGTCTGGTTGTACGGGGGCGCCAGCAGGCGCGCCGGTTCGCCCAGGGCCTGCCGGTGGATGAGCGGCAGCGCCGGATCGGCGCTGCGATGTCGCCCTACCTCACTGAAATCCCCCACCCCGGTCCAGGCCCGGTTGATTGAGAAGACCTGCTCCTGCGGCGTGGCCGCGCGCTCTTCGATCAGCCGCCAGGTGAGCCGGCTGGTCTGCGCGGCGCCCTGCGGGCCGGCCAGTTCGGTCGCGGAGCGGAGCAGGCCGTTCTCAGGGTCAATTGCCAGGAGTACCGTCACCCGCTCCGCGCCGGCCTCGGCAGCGCCGGGTGGCAATCCCAGCGGACTGACACCGGTGAAGCTGAGGATCTGCACGCTGCCCGTGCCGTCGCGCTGGCGACCCAGGGCGCGCAGGTTGGCGGCGCTGCGGGCCTGGCGCAAATAGTTCAACGGGATCGACCAGGGGCCGCTGGCCAGGCGCAGCTCGAGGGCGCGTTGCTGGGCGCCAGCGTTGAGGTCCTCAACCAGCAGGGCCGGCGCTCCTGGGCGGGCCGGAGTGGGCAGCGGCCCGTAGAGGGCCGGGGCGAAGAGACCGTCGAGCGCGTAGTAGAGGCGCGAGGCCCCGTCGCCAAGCTGCAATTCGTAGGGCGCGCCGCCGTCGGCGTGGGTCAACTGCAGGCGGTGGCGCGCCGGATTGCGCGGGTCGAGCCACATCTCGGCGCGCAGGGGCGCGATGGTCACATCGTCGAAGTACCACAGGGTCTCGTAGCGCCGGTACCAGACTTCGCCGCGATCGGGCGGCTGGCCGTAACGTTCGAGCGCCCGGGCCACGAGGTCGGTGGCGTCCACCGGAGCGGTCTCCTGGCGTTCCACCACCCGCGCCGGCTCGCGCAGAAAGCCGGGCAGCACCAGGGCGGCGATGAGGGCCAGCACCGCCAGCGGGGGCAGGGCCAGGCGCAGCCCCGGGCCGAAGCGCCGCGGCGGGCGCGCCTGGGCCAGCAGGCGCTCGCGAAGCGCGGCGGGCAGGGGCCGCTCGCGGAACCCGGCGCGGAGGGCGGTTTCCACCTGGCGGGTGATCTCGCCCCAGGCGCGATCGAAGGCGCGGCAGAGGGCGCAGGCGGCCAGGTGCCCTCGCGCAACCGGCCCGTGACGCGCCCCGGCCAGCGGGTCAACCAGGGCCGCGCGCACGTCCTCACATACTTCGTCTTCGACACGATCGGGCAAACTGTTCCCGGCCGCGGGGCCAAGGGCGCGCACGGCGGCGATCAGCGAGGCCCGGGCGGCCACTTCGTCCAGGGCGAGGGCCCGTCCGACGCGGGCGCAATCGTAGCCCAGCAGCAGGTGCAGCCCCAGGGCCAGGCGCTGGTCGAGCGGCAGATGGTGCAGGGCAAAGGGAGGAAAGCCCGGTTGCGGCCCGCGGCGCGCCGTCCGTGGTTCAGCGTCGCGGGCCGCGGTGACGAGCCTGGCCAGCACCTCGGGCTCGGCAGGGGGCTGCGGAGGCGGTTGATTCTGCCAGGCGTTCACCAGTTCCCGCGTGGCGCGGAGCAGAAGCGTCGCGGCGGCTCTCTCGTCACCACTGGCCAGCAGCGCCATATGGTACAGCCGATCGCCGTAGGCCGCCAGAGTCTGTTCCAGCAACGCTGATGGTGTGATCATAGATCTCCACGCGGCTGCGCCGCATAGCAGCGCGAAACGAGGATCTTTTCTCGCTGGGCTGCGCCTGCCCGAACCCTTCCTGGCCGGGCTATGTCGCACAGCATTGGCAGAGAGCTTTCCCTGGGCCTGGGAGGGCGCAGCTCTCCCCATATTCCTCTCAGCGACTTACAACCGCACCGGGGCGATCAAAGCGCCGCCCGGCGCGTGCGCCGGGCACGGCTACCGCTCCCAGGATCTCGTCAATGATCGCCCCGGCGGTAGCGTTGCGGATGCGGGCGGCCGGATGGATAATCATACGGTGGCCGAGCACTGCCCCCGCCAGGGCCTTGATGTCATCGGGGGTGACAAAATCGTACCCGCGCATCGCCGCCCGCGCCTGGGCCGTGCGGTAGAGGGCCAGCGAGCCGCGCGTGCTGGCGCCCAGGTAGACATCCTCGTGATGGCGCGTGGCGCTGACCAGGGCAACGATGTATTCCTCGATCAGGTCGTCTACGTAGACCTCGGTGATGGTCTGTTGCAACTGGAGCAGTTCGTCAATGCCGGCGATGGGTTGGAGCGCGTCGAGCGGGTGGGCCTGCCGCTGGCGCTTGAGGATGGCGATCTCGTCAAGGCGTTCGGGATAGCCCAGGTGCAGCCGTAGGAGAAAGCGGTCGAGCTGGGCCTCGGGGAGCGGAAAGGTGCCCTCGTATTCGATGGGATTCTGGGTGGCCAGCACGATAAAGGGCGAGGGCAGGACGTAGGTCTCGCCGTCAACGGTAATCTGGCGCTCCTCCATAGCCTCCAGCAGGGCGCTCTGGGTCCTGGGGGTGGCCCGGTTGATCTCGTCAGCGAGCACGATCTGCGCGAACACCGGCCCGGGGCGAAACTCGAACTCACGGCTCTGCTGGTTGAAGATCGAAACGCCGGTTACGTCAGAAGGCAGCAGATCAGGGGTGAACTGGATGCGCTTAAAACTGCATCCGATCGAGCGCGCGATGCTCTTTGCCAGCACGGTCTTGCCAGTGCCGGGCACATCTTCGAGGAGCACGTGACCGCGGCACAACAGGGCCACCAGCACCAGTTCCACGGCCTGGCGTTTGCCCACAATCACCTGATCGACGTTGGTGATGACACGGTCGGCAAAGGCTTTGACGCTATCCAAGACACACCTCAGGGTGGAAGGTTCAGTTTCGACGTGCAGTATACCACTGTCGCCTGTGGATATCAGCCCTGTGCGCGAATCGTGTTGCACAACGCCACGATAAAAAATTGGGAGGGCGTAGCCCTCCCAACCCCGGCGCGACTTGATTGGGGACGCCTGCCACCCCGGACAGGGAGACCACGTCGCCGGGTTTTGCTGGCAGTCACCCTGTCCGTGCCGCGGGCAGGGGAAAGGGGGAAACCCGGTTTCCTCCTGGCCCCACCGCAGTCGGAGGCGCCTGCCACCCCGGACAGGGAAATCCGTCGCCGGGTTTTGCTGGCAGCAACCATGCTTGAATACCAGCCAATATCTAGATCACTAAAGATCATAGGAGCGCAGCCATAATTCAAGGGTAATCAGCAACCAGATAAATTGACCGTGATGACCCCAGATCAGCCCGTTGCCCTGGATCCAGTCGTGTACGATAGCTTCACGGAAGAGACCACGCGCGCGTGTCTGCTGTCCAAACAGAAGGTCATGCGCCATGTTCCGCAGGGGACCGCGTAACCAGCACTGCACCGGCACCCTCATGCCGCTCTTGGGACGCTTCAGGATCAGTTGCGGTAACAGGTCACGCACAGCATGTTTCAGGATCCATTTTTCTTGCAGTCGGCGTAGTTTCAACTGCGGCGGCACAGCAAACGCGGCATCGATCAGGGCAGGAGCAAAGAGGGGCGAACGGCCCTCGATCCCGCATCCTGAGGTCAGACGCTCGACTTTCGGCAAAATGTGGTGCGCGCCTTTTGTGCGCAGGTTGGTGTACAGAAGGCGGTTCAGGAATGACGCCATACGCGGCGACTCGAGGTACGGTTGAACGTGACGCTCCAGCGGAGGTGCAGTGCGCGTGGCATCGAGGACTTCAACGGACAGCAGTCGCTCAAGCTGAGCGTAACACTTTCGGTACGAATACAAATATGCGCGCGCGCGCGCCTCCGGCGTCGGATCATCCCGATGGAATTCAAACATCAACATAGGCAGGTTCTTAGGACCGCCGAAGACCGGGTCGCCGCCTTCGCCATTCAAAATGACTGTCAAACCGTCGCGCGCTGCGGCGCGTGACAGCAGCAGGTTCGGCGTCGTAAGCGGATCGCCGACAGGACAGTCGAGGAGCGCCACCGTTTCTGCCAGATGATCGGCAATCTGCTGTCCATCGAAGGTAAGGACCGTGTGGCAAGTTCCGCAATGCGCAGCCACCAGCCCGGAATACGCCAGTTCATGAGGAAGGTCGTTGCCAAAATTGATAGAATAGGTGCGCACCGTCCGGTTATGTATTCGCGCTGCCAGCGCCGTCACCAGGCTGCTATCAATACCGCCGGACAGGAAGACGCCAACATCCTGGCCGGCGGGCAGACGCACGTTAACCGCATGTTCAAGCAGACTACGCAGGTGTTGTGCGTACACTTCAGCCGGCAGCGTCCTATCCCCGGCCTGCTCACGCGGTTCCCAGAACACATCTTCGTGGCAGGCACCGCCGCTGCTCAGGCGGAGGCAGCGCCCCGGCAACATCTTGTAGACGCCCTCGATCAGGGTTTCATCGCCCGGCAAGTAGGCGAACGTCAGGAAAGCGCGCACTGCATTGAGGTTGAGGCGCGGGTTCAGGCGGCGCCAGCGCCGCAGCGCGCGCAACGACGTCGATGCTGCCCACTGATCTCCGGCACGGGCATAGAAGAGCGTGCGCGTTCCGGCATGATCGCGCACCAGCACCAGATCATCGTTATCGAGAATAGCAAGCGCGAACATGCCATCGGCAGCAGCAAAGCCGTGGGAACCGTACCGGGCGTAGAGATGGAGAAGGAGTGTCCCATCGCTGCACGCATCCGA
This sequence comes from Chloroflexaceae bacterium, assembly GCA_034431835.1. Classification (GTDB taxonomy): domain Bacteria; phylum Chloroflexota; class Chloroflexia; order Chloroflexales; family Chloroflexaceae; genus JACAEO01. The sequence continues at coordinate 28,858 of DAOUDA010000192.1, forward strand.
CAACACGACCCCATCGCGTCTGAGCATATGCAGAAGTTCGGCGCGATTGAACAGCGTAACGGCGCCAGTCCCGATCAGATGACCGGCAGAGAAGGTGCTGCTCTGGCGCTGGTCGGGCAAGATATGAAACACCGGGTGATGGCCAGACAAAACGAGCACACTATCCATTGCTGCCAGATCATGCGCTTCTCGTTCAGTTGTCAACACTATGTACAGCCAGTCGCTCATCCGAAATCTCCCAAATCATCAAAATCATTACTATCATCAAAGGAAGAGGACTGGTCGTCGCCGACGAGTTCAGCCTGGTCGGTGTCATCCTCGGCATCCCAATCACTTTGCTCGGTGTCATCCTCGCGATCCCAATCACTATCCCAATCAGTATTATTCACAGAACTGCTATCAGTGTTTTTTTGTTGTTGCTGAGCGGCTTTCTGCCGTAAAAGCTCCTCCTCTTCAGGTCTCAAAAACTCCGGCGGCGGAGTCAACGAACCCAGCAGGAAATCCGCTCTCATTCCCATCAACATCGCGCTGATCTTTCCGCCGAAGGATGTTTGATTGACTGTCAGCACCTTGCTGCCGGACCAGAGGGTGCGGCCATAGCCCTGTTCACGCGCATACATGACCTGCCCGTGGTCGAAGGTGCGCTTGATAATCCCATCGCCGAGCAGCTCATCAATACCCGCTTGCCCCTGACTGTCACGCCATTCGACACGACCGTCGGGCAATCGCCGGCGCCACTCGTAGCGGCCATCGCTATAAGCGCGGCGCACGCTGTCGTCGGCGAGCAGTTCATCTTTGTATGTGATGACATCCGGTTTCATAGTTGTCCCGCATACAGTAACCCTGTCGCACTGTCCTTCTGCCTATGGGAGGCAAGTGACCCTGACAGCGATTCGAGGGTGGGGGACCGCTTTTCCCATCCTTCCTCCCCGCAGTAGGAGGTGAAAAGCCCCGGCCTTCCATTCAGCAATCTGCAATCTAAAATCTGCAATCGAATCACTGGGGCCAGCTCATGTGGCCATCTGAGGGCCACCGGCGCAGCTCGGCGAACCAGGATGGACGGCGACGTCGCGGATGGACGATGCGCCGAAGTGCCCGCAGCAATGTTACCGGGCGAAGGGCGGCAACTTCAGCGGCATAACCGGCGCACAACCATCTGTGCTCGATGGTTCTCAGAGTGATCGGCGCTCGGTACGGGGCGCTGACGCGGCGCACGGCAAACAGATGTTGTCGCAGTGCGTGTCTCGGATACAACCCTGATGCCCGCACGTGAATACCCGACGGCAGATTGAGCAGTTCTCGAGCAACAGCAGCAAAGGTCAATCCTTCCGGACTTGCATCGTGGAGCAACAGGATGTATGGCGCATGAGTAAGCAGCAGCATGTTTACGAGGGCCTCTGGCAGCGGCAATGCCTCTTCCAGAGCCAGAATCGGGCATCCCATTTCCATATGCAGCGCATTGGCGCGTAGCATGCGCGCAATGGTTGCATCCTGGCAGATCAGGGCGTAAGGTACGCCATAGTCATAGAGATCCGGCTCTCGATAAGCGAAACGCGGTGAGGGTGCCAGTTCATCGGCGAGCAACCCGGCTGGTTGCCCGTAGCGTGTGCAACAGGCTGTCAGGGCCTCAGCGAAAGCGGCTTCAGTGATTGGCGGTGTGATTGTGAATGGCAGACGCCATACCAGCGATGGCCTGCTCACAAGGGCGGCTGCATTCACAACACCTGCCCGGATCAGGTGGAGGCGCCCTGCAACCAGCGCCAGCGAAGCGCCGACCACCGCCATTGTCCGGCTCACCACAGGGTACACCTCTAACAGAGTCCGGCAGACCTCGTAGTAGAGCTGGCAACGGGTGTAGCGTACACCCTCATCTTGCAAGCGTGCGACACTCTGCTCGACGGCAGTTAATGGATCGAGACGGCGCGCAAGCAGCCTGAACACTCCAGATGGAACGTTCATCGTCGGAAGAGAGAGTGGTGGAGAAACCAGGCTTCCACCTCAGCGGTGCATTCGGTAAGTTCCATATCACCCTTCTCGGCCGAGATGCTGAGCGAAGCAAAGCATACCACATGACTTGCAAGATAAACCACTTAAGGATTTCCTGGTAAGACTATCGGCCCGCACACCCGTCTCACCGGGAGGGGCGCAGAGAAAACCGGGTTCCCGGCTTTCCACACTGCTGTGCTGCACAATCATAGATTTGCTCCTGGGAGGGCTGCGCCTTCCCAGAGCCTCTCGCGCACGAGCTATGTTCACCAATAGCGCCTATCCTCCTGACACTGATCGTCTCGGCCAGGTCATAAACCCGATGGCGCGCGCCCGGGCTTGCGTCTCTGCATCAACCACCTGCGGCGCGCGCTGTTCTATCCGTTCTACCGCCCTGGTTACTACCTTGATTAACCGCGCCGGCGGGATGAACAGCACCGACGCGACAGGTCCTTCGCGCAGCCACTTCAGTTCGTCTTGCTCCAGAGCGAGGACGTCCTGCCGTTGAACCTCATACTCCAGCAGGTCTATCAATGCCTTCGGCGTCCTCCCGACGAATGTCCACGGCAGCCGCAGGCGCTGCACATGGCGTGGCCGTAGCCCCAGATCGATAACCTGATGGCGCGGCGTCAGCTCCCATCTGTCCCGCAGGAGGTAAGGCAGCAAACACCCCGAAATGCTGGCATCATGGAGCAGCAACATCGGCACCTGTGGATGCTGGCGGACGAATGCGATCAATGTTTGCATCTCGTCGGTAAGCGGTCGATCAGGGTTAATCAGCACCAGACCCAGACGCTGTGGTAAACCATTTGCGTGCAGGCAACTGAGCACATCATCAACCGGCGACACGACGACGGCTCGCACCTGTGTGGATGGGATCTGGACCTGGCCTAACAGCTCCATCTCTTGCGATGTTATCCTCCCCGGCAGGGGAGCGTACATATTTTCCCACGGAGAGATGCATTTGTGTTCGAAGTTTTCGAGATTATACTTACTTATTGGATGTCGATATGCATCTGCAATACTCAATCCGAGTAAGATTCCAATGGAAAGACACAGAGACATAAAACAGGCAGCAACGCCGAGGTCTACAATGCCAAGATACGCTATCAATCCGGCCGGCATCAACAACATCAATCCGACAACCAATAAAAATATTATGATTGCAGTCCGCAACGACCTGCGGGATGTCGGCCAGGGATAGATTTTGGCAGGTTGAGATTTGTATCTTCGCAATACGGCAGCGTGCCCGAGTTGTAACGATGTATAGCGGTATACACCCTTACCGCTCAGGCGTTCGGCCAGGCGGGGTAAATTCAGATCAGTGAGGCCCAGCCGGTTGTCTCTCGGCTCCAGAGCAAATTTCTGCTTGCATTTCGGGCATTGCCGACCTCTGCGCTCTCTGTAATTCAATTCTTTCAGGCAATGGGGACACTTCACTCAGGCGCCTCCTTCCAGCACGCCTGCCAGCCGGCGGAGCAGCAGCGCTATCCGTTCGCGCCACGACACCTCTACGTGCAGGCGGTCAGCTGCCATCTCCACTTCCAACTGCCGGAGCGCAGCCACGAGGCGAGCCGCTGTCTCGTCGCCGCTGCGGGCGCGTTCCTCTGCCATAGCTGCTGTGATTGCATAATCGTCGTGGTCAATGCCCATGCCGGTATTGGCAATTACCAGCGGCAGCGGACTGTCAGCGCGATTGTTGAACGAATGGGGCATCAGTGCCGGAATGTAGAGCAGGGAGCCGGGGATCAGGCGTACATGCGCCACGGTTGCACGCTCGTGGTCGTATAACCCGCACGAGGCATACCCCATGCTCAGCACAAAGTGCTCCGCCCCGTGCGCGTGTGGTGTAAACGCGCTATGCGGACGCACAAATCCGAGTTTGAAGGTCGCATTTGCCGGGTTGTGATCCGAGGTGGCAGCGGAACCGATGAGATACTGCGTATACTGCCCGCTATCAATGAATCGGAGCATCTCGACGCAGTCTTCAGCCCGTCGGGTCGGGTCGAGGCGACGTACGCAATCTCTGCTTACAGCATAGACTACACCGTCCGGACTGAATACGTACAGAGTCGCAGTGTGTGGGAGTGTGGCTTTGAGGCGTTCGAGGTATTTTGCAACATGCATGTCATCAGCGATGTCATAGACGAAGCTGAAAATAGGCCGGTTGCGTGAGGGTGGCGATCTCCTACGTCTCTCTCATGGGGCAGTGGGAAAACCAGATTTCCCTGTGCCTCTGCCCGGGGGAGGGTTTGTAAAGACTGCGCCCTCCGAGCCTATGTTCCGCTTTGCGTTGTGCGGCGCAGCCGCGTGGATGGCTGATCTGAACGTTGGAGAAACTGCGTTTCCCTGCGCCCCTGTCTATGGGGTAGCAAGCGACTCCGACAGCGATTAGAGGGTGGGGAAACCAGTTTTCCTCCCTTCCCTGCCCGGTGAAGCGGGAAAAGGGTGCTTCAGGAAAAATCCAGGTCCATCGTGTTATGTTACTGTGCGGCGTAGCCGTAAGAGTGTTTGATACGTCCTTGCAATTCTAACATGTCGCATATTATTTGTGGTTAAGAAATAGTTAACTTTCGATTATAAGTTGAATCAGGGGCAACCTGCTTTCCCCACCCCTGTCTATGGGGGGGCAGGCGCTCCCAACCCTGGTTGGATGGGGCAACCCGGTTCCCCACCTGCGGTGTGACAGGCTCACCACAGGCGGTGAGCCTGTCACACCGGGCCTTCTGCCCGGCAGAGCGGCAGGCGATCCTGGGAGAGATGGGCAAACCGGGCTGCCTCCTCTGGGGGTGGCTCATTCACTGAGCACGGCGCGCACGGTCGTTTCGGGGACGTCGTCGCGGATCGTGACGCTGCCGATGGTCGTGGGCAGCACCCAGCGGATGCGTCCGGCGCGCACCTTTTTGTCACGCAGTGTGAGGGTGAGTACAGCTTCGGGATCGAGGTTGGGTGGAAGGGTGACGCTCAGGCCGTAAGCCGCGAGCAGGTGGCGCTGGCGCTCGACGAGGGCCAGGTCGCACAGGCCCATGGCGGCGGCAATGCGCGCCTCGGCGTGCATGCCAATGGCCACCGCCTCGCCGTGGAGCAGCGCCCAGTCGTCCACCAGGGCCTCGACAGCGTGGCCGATGGTGTGCCCGTAGTTGAGGATGATGCGCTCCCCCTGCTCGCGCTCGTCGCGGCTGACCACCTCGACCTTCACCGCCACGGCGCGCCGGATGAGGGTGGTCAGGCGACCGGTCAGTGCTGGATCTTCAGCGTTCCGGTCGCTGAAGCCCGCGTCGGTCCAGCCGCGTTCGGCGGCGAAGCGCTCAAGTTCGGCAAAGAGGCCGGCCTCGCGAATGACGCCGTGTTTGATCACCTCGGCCCAACCGGCGCACAACTCGCGGCGGGGCAGGGTGGCGAGGGTCTCGGTATCGGCGAGCACCAGGCGGGGTTGGTGGAAGGCGCCGATGAGGTTCTTGCCCAGGGGATGATTGATGCCGGTCTTGCCGCCCACGGCCGCGTCCACCATTGCGAGGAGCGTGGTGGGCAGTTGCACCACGGCGATGCCGCGCAGCACCGTAGCGGCGGCGTAGCCTGCCAGGTCGCCCACCACGCCGCCGCCGAGGGCCAGCACGGTGTCGCGCCGTTCGACGCCGTTGCCGATCATCCAGTCGTAAAGCCGCCAGAGTTGTTCTTCGCTCTTGCTGGCCTCACCGGAGGGTACGGTGTAGCATCGTACCTGATAACCGGCCTGGCTCAGCCGGGCGGCGAGCGGGGCGCCGTAGGCGTCGGATACCGCGGCGTCGCTCACCAGCCAGAGGGCGCCGCGCAGCCCGAGGGCGCCGAGCCGTTCAGGCAACTGTTCCAGCGCGCCGGCGGCGACGATCACGGGGTAGGCGCCGGAGGCAGTGGTGACGGTGAGTTCAGGTGTCATAGAGTGGTCCGGTCAGCATGGCTTCCAGTTCGGCGCCGGCGGCGTGCTCGCGGTCGCCGGGGGGGACGATCAGCAACCCGTTGGCCCCGCGGAGGGAGAGCAGGCGCGAACTGCCCTGCGCGCCCGTCGTCGTCGCGAGCAGGCGCCCACCGGACCAGCGCACCACGATGCGCTGATACTCGGGGCGATCCGGCGCCGGGCGCACCGGCGCGTCGAGGGTGACGCGCACACGGGGGCGCATGGGCCGCGCGTCCCCCTGCAGCGCGCGCAGCGCCGGGCGCACGAAGACCTCGAACGAGACCAGCGATGAGACCGGGTAGCCCGGCAGCCCGAAGATCAGTTTGTCGCCGACAGTGGCAAAGGTCGTGGGTTTGCCCGGCTTGAAGGCCACCCGTCCAAAATGAATTGTACCAATCTCGGCCAGGATGGTCTTGATCAGATCGCGCGTCCCCATACTCGCGCCGCCGCTGGTGATCAGCACATCGGCCTGCTCCAGACCGCGGAGGACGGCCTCCCGCTGCGTGGCCAGATCGTCACGGGCGATGCCCAGCGAGCGCGTCGCGCAGCCGGCCTCGCGGGCCGCGGCGAGCAGGGCGTAGCGGTTCGAGTCGCGCACGCCGCCGGGGGGGCGCGGCGTGCCCGGTTCAACGATCTCGTCGCCGGTGGAGAGCACCGCCACACGGGGCCGGCGGTACACCCGCGCGCGAGTGAGACCCAGGGCGGCCAGCAATCCCACCTCGGGCGGGCCGAGCAGCGTGCCCTGCTCCAGCACCACCGCGCCGCGCTCAATGTCGTGCCCCGCCGTGTGCACATAGTCGCCCGGCCGCACGGCGCGTTGGACACGCAGCACGCCGTCACGCTCCTCGGTCAACTCCACGGGGATCATGGCATCGGCTCCGGCGGGCATAGGCGCGCCGGTCATGATCCGCGCGGCCATACCAGGGCCGATGACCAGATCCGGGGTAACGCCGGCGGTCAACTCGGCCACCACGCCGCGCTCGGCCAGACCATCGGCGGCCCGCAGGGCATAGCCGTCCATCGCGGCCCGGGGGCCATCGGGCGCCGCTTCAGGCGAGCGAACGGTTTCGGCCAGCACGCGCCCATCGGCGGTGAGCGCGTCAACCTCCTCGACGTCGAGGGGCGCGGCGTGGGACAGGATCAGGCGCAGCGCCTCGTCAATCGACACCAGCGGATAGGGCGACTCACGCGGCATCTCGTGCATGAGCGTACTCCAGGGGGCACGTTTAGGGGCAGACCGCACGGCGGGAGAGGGCGAAGATGACCCCGGCGTCATCATCACTACTACTCACATTATTCTACCACGGGAGCGTGAAGCGCACTGTAGTGCCCTGACCGGGCGTACTCTCGGCCCAGATGCGCCCGCCGTGGGCTTCGACAATGCGCCGGGCAATGGCGAGGCCCAGGCCCGCGCCGCCGCTGGCGCGCGCGCGTGAAGGGTCGGCCCGGTAGAAGCGGTCGAAGATCCGTGGCAGATCCTCAGGCGCGATGCCGGTTCCGGTGTCGCGCACCTCGAAGAGGGCCTCGGACGGGCCGGCCCGCACCGCCAGGGTCACGCTGCCGCCCGGGGGCGTGTGGCGCAGGGCATTGTTGACCAGGTTCCCAAGGACCTGGGCGATCCGCTGGGGGTCGGCCGTCAGTTCTGGTACCGGTTCAGCCTCGACGCGCATCGTGATGTTGCGCTCCGCGGCCTGGTGGGCGAAGGAGGCGCGGGCGTCCTCCAGCAGCCGCGCGGGGATGACCGGCTCGACGTGCAGGGCCAGTTGCCCGGCATCGGCGAGGGCCAGCAGGCGCAGGTCCTCCACCAGGCGCTCCAGCAGCGCCACCTTATCCAGCAGGCCGTCGATCTGTTCGGCCTCGGCGCGATACACGCCGTCCTGGATGCCTTCCAGGCGGCCCTTGATGATCGAGAGGGGGGTGCGCAACTCGTGGGCCACATCGGCGGTAAGCTGGCGCCGCTGGCGGTCGGAGTCCTCCAGAGCATCGGCCATCTGGTTGAAGCTGCGGGCCAGATCGGCCACCTCGCGCACCACGCCCGGTTGCACGCGCACCTGGAGATTGCCGGCGGCCATGGAGCGGGCCGCCGCGTCAAGCTGGCGCAGGGGGGTGCTGATACGGCTCGAGAAGAAGGCTGCCAGGGCGATCAGGATGGCCGCCAGGCCCACGCCGGCCCCCAGGATGCTGCGGGCAAGCGTCCCGGCGCCCGGCTGGTCGCCTGGCGCGCCGCGGTAGATCAGCACCAGCGCGCCGACCTGGTCGCCCCGGAGGGTAATGGGCACTGAGCGCACCGTCAGGCCATCGCCACGGCTGATGGGTAGCGGGACGTCACCGGGCAAAACGATGCCGGTGAGCGGCGGTTGGCGCGGCGGAGGTTCGCCCGGAGATGTCGGGCGCATCGTGACCATGCGGCCCTGGGCATCGAGCAGGGCCACGCTTTCCAGATTGGCGGACCGCAGTTCGCGCTCGATCGCGCGCAGCCTGATGTCAACGCCGTTCCAGGAACCATTGCGCTCGTAGAGGCGGGCCAGCCGGCGCGCCTCGGCGCGGGCCAGCACTTCGGGGCGCAGGCGCCACTCGGCCTGGGCGCGCTGCTCGTTCTGCCCGGCCATCCAGAAGAGCAGCAACATTCCGCCCACCCCGAGCACGATCACCAGGGTGAAGGCGGTTAACATCAGGCTAAAAATACGTGGACGCATGATAGTATTTTGGATTTTGGATTTTGGATTTTAGAGCAATGACCGGATTGCTTGATCCACTGAGGGTATTGATTGGGAGGGTCTTGCTCTCCCGGACCCTCCTGGCAGGCAGGGGGATGGGGAAACCTGGTTTCCCCACCTCGCTACGCCGGGGTCTCGGCAAACTTGTAGCCTACCCCATAGACCGTCAAAATGTAACGCGGGGCGGCGGGGTCAGGCTCGATTTTACGGCGCAGGTTTTTGATATGCGCGTCAATCGTGCGGTCATAGCCGGTGTAGTGGGTGTCGTAGACCCGTTCGAGCAACTGGGCGCGGGTGAAGGGGCGGCCCGGTTCGCGCGCGAGGACCGCCAGCAGGTCGAACTCCGTGGCGGTCAACTCGATCAGCTCGCCGCCGCGACGGACGCTGCGGCGCTCGAGGTCAATGCTCAGGTCGCCGCAGTGGATGATGCCGGCTGGCGCGCCCGCGTCCTCGCTGCGACGCAGCACGGCACGGACGCGGGCCACCAGTTCACGCGGACTGAAGGGCTTGGTGATGTAGTCGTCGGCCCCCAGTTCCAGGCCGATCAGCCGGTCAGCCTCCTCGACGCGCGCGGTGAGCATAATGATCGGCAGTTTGCGCGTCGCCGGGTCCTGCCGCAGCACGCGAGTGACATCCAGGCCGTCCATCCCCGGCAGCATGAGGTCAAGCACCATGAGCGCCGGGCGCTCGAGCCGGGCCAGGCGCAGCGCGGTTGGCCCATCGCCGGCGGTAATGACGCGAAACCCGGCCCGGTCCAGGTAATCGCGGGCGATCTGCACGATGCCGGGCTCGTCATCAACTACGAGAATGGTGCGGGTCATACGCTTCCCATTGGTCACCGGTCGGGGTATACAGAAACCCGGGTTTCCCCCGCCTCCGGCGGTGGCGCTAGCGGTCCAGGGCCGGTTGGAGAAGTATGGGGAACCGAGGTTCCCCATGCCCCGGCCCGCCGGTTCGAGAGCCGCGGAGAACCCCTGGCTCCTCAGGCCCTGGGCCCCCGGCTTGCGGGAAGCGGGGAACCCGCGTTCCCCGCTCCCCTTATCTCCTACTCCACGCGCGGATCGTGCCCGGCGGGCGTGGTGGGGCCGGCCGGCGCGGGTGGAGCGGGTGGCGGCTGGTTGCCGCGACCCTGCTGGAAGAGGCGCAGCAGCAACCAGGCCAGCAGGGCCAGCGCGGCCAGCTGGGTCAGCGCCTGCAGCAGCTTGAAGCCAAAACCGAGCCAGGGCCAGAAGAAGCCGCCAGGATGGCGGTCGAAGCGGTGGCCCTCGACGTGGTGCTTCCACCGCGGTGGCGCAAACGGCGGCGGGGCATCGGCGCCGCGGCCCTCGAAGCGCCCACCAGGGCCGGGCGCCGCGAACGCGCCTGGCGGCGGCTGGACCCCCATCGCCGCCGGACCGGGCAACCAGGCGCCGACCAGCGCGCCCAGGCTGATAACCAGGGCCAGGCTCGCCAGCGCGAGGGCGGCCAGTCCCAACCAGGTACGTGTACGTTCCATTACCAAAGACCTCCATCAATTGTTGCGACATCCAACGGTTTCGCTGCGCGGACTTTTGCGTGACCGCTGGGGGAGGTGCGGAAGGCCGCGCCCTCCGCGATCCACCGGTTTCGCCAGAAACGGCAGACGGGTCATCGTTTCGCCAGGACGCGCGCCGCGGGTGGAACCGGGGATTGCCGGCAGGCGGAGCCTCCCCGCGCCCCTCCAACGCTAACTCAGCATCGGGCGTTTCGGCTTGACGGTTTGGGGTGCTTGCGGAGGGGCCTGGCCCTTCCGCAACCACCCCACTGCGCGGTGGAACGGGCAGACTGTCAAGCTGATTTGAAACATGCCCGAGGATACGGTACGGATGAATTGTGAAGCGAGTATGAAGAGGTTTGGGAGGGATTCGGCAACCCGTGGCGGGCTATACCGGCGGCCAGGGCACGTTGGGCCCCGGGCCAGGCGGCGGAAAGACGCCGGTATTGAGCAGGTGGTCGAGGCGGCGCCGCAGGGCGCGAACCTCGACTTTATCCAGCAAATCGCCAAGGGCCTGGGCGACGGCGTCGGCGGCATCGAGCCGGGCGCGGAAGGCGCCCAGGGCGGCGATCACCTCGGAGGGCAAGGCCTCGCCGACGAAATCCCACAGCACGGTGCGCAGCTTCGGCTCATGGTGAAAACAGATCCCATGGTCAATGGCCCAGAGCCGGCCATCGAGGCCCTTGAGGGCGTGGCCGCTCTTACGATCGGCGTTGTTGATCAGGCAGTCGAAGGCGCACAAACGCCGGATGGTTGATTCGTAGCCCCCTTCCTTGAGCATGGTGAAAAGGTGCGAATCCTCATCGTTGGCAATGAACATCTGCACCATGCCGACGCCATAGGGGCCATCGCGGAGCACGGTAGGGGGCACCAGCCCGAAGCCAAGTGCCTCCGACACCAGGTACGCCGCCACTTCGCGGCGGTACAGCGTGCCACGGGTAAAATCCCAGAGCGGGCGCTCACCGCGACGCGGTTTGTAAACCGCGAGCACCTGGAGTTCCTCATAGGTAATGGTTGCGAGCAGGGTGTAGTTGCTGCTGTAGGGCAGGGCGGTTTCAATCGCCATATCACCCTTCGCCAGCGCTTCCAACACCCGGGATACCTCGATGGTCTGAGGCTGCTGCTCGTTCATAGCTGCATTTGCTTCGATCAGTATTCCAGTCAGACCTGGTCTCGCTGCGCGGCCCGTTACGCACCCTTTCGGGGGCGCGGCCTTCCGCGTTCTACTGGTTCCGCCCGCCGCGGGCGGAACCGGGTTCTGAAGGAGAGTGGGGACACCAGGTTTCCCCACTCTCCTGCCCAATGGGGAACAGATGGTAGCGCAACTTTGCAATGTTGCGCGGGCAGGGGAAATCCGGTTTCTCTACGCCCCTGCCCAGTGGGAGCGCCTGGAAGGGCAGGCTCTCTCCACGCCCCTGGCGGCCCAACCCGGTGGCATCAAGGTTCAGGGTGCGCCGCTAACCGGGCCATGGCCGTTGCGTTGGGGACAGAAATGGCCCGACGGATCGATCGGGCGGCCACAGTTGCCGCAGATGGCGCGACCGGCGGCCACCACCTGGGCGGCGTGGCTGCTCAGGGCGCGCATCTGGGGCCGGGTCGCCGAGAAACGCGCGGTTGGCTGTTCGTTCTCATCGTCGCTGATCCCCTGGATCAGCAAAACGATCAGATCGCGTTCGGTATCGTAACCCAATCCCATCTGGCCAACCCGGAACTCCGGTTCCAGCGGCTCTTCCAGACTCATATCGGTCACGAGCAAGTCATCGGAGGTGGCGAGGCGCGGGTTCTTCTCGGCCAGGCTATCAAGCAGGCGCCCGATCGCTTCCGCGAGGGCGCGAACCTGCTCCTTCTCGGCGAGCAGGGTGATCAGCCGCGATCCCCGGCGCGCCTGCATGTAGAAGACCCGCTGGCCCTTGGGACCAACGGCCCCCACGGTGATCCGCTGCACCGCATCCAGATCGTAGGTAAACTCAGACATGCTCCTGCTCTAGGTGCTCCGCCTCCGGCAATGGGCCTTCACCATTGCCGGAGGCAGGGCTCTCGGCGGAGGGCGACGGGGTGGCGGCCTCGGCGCCCTCCGCGGGTTGCCCGGTTGGGGCAGGGGACTCGGGCTTCGGGCGCAGATGGGCGAGGGAGCCGGTTTCATTAAACGCCAGCAGGCGCGGTCCCATGCGCTCAAACGCGATCGCGGTCAGCGAAGCCGGATTGATCACCAGCCGTTGAAACAGATCGATGTGCATGCCCACGTAGTAAGCAATCGCCAGCTTAATGATATCGGCATGTGACACGACGGCGATGATCTGCCCGGGGTGGAGCGCCCGCAGGCGGTCAAGGGCCTGCACCATGCGCATCTGGGCCTCGCCAAGGGTCTCGCCGTTGGGAAAGCGGGTGCCGCTCGGGTAGTGCTGGACGCCCGGCCACAACTCGTGTTTGTAGAGTTCTTTCAACTCGGCGCCCTGCCACTCGCCATAGCGCACCTCGCCGATCTGTTCGATCAGGCGCAACTGCAACCCGCGGGGCCGCGCAATGGCGGTAGCCGTCTCGACACAACGCTCCAGCGGGCTGGTGTAGATCGCCACGATGGGCAGATCGCCCAGCCGCTCGCTCAGCGCGGCCGCCTGCGCGCGCCCTTCGTCATTCAGATGCACGCCCGGCGTCCAGCCGGCCAGCCGTCCGTGCACCCAGTCGTTGGTTCCATGGCGGATCAGTAGCAGCAGGGTCACACGGCGCTCCTCAGGGCCAATCCAGATAACCAGGTCATCCGATCAGGAGGGCTAAACCCTCCCAGCCCCTCCCCTCAGAGGAAAGATCGTTCGAGGGAGGTGTCCGGATAGGTTCTTGGTACTCTGTGAAGTACGTTTTTCGGTAACTCCACCCCCTCCCCAACCCTCCCCCGCCCGGGGATGGAGTCCGGCGCTGGGAGGGGGGCGGAAAGGCAAGGAAACTTCGTTCACAGACTGCCTGGTAGTTCATCGGGCACATACCGCAGGAGGCTTCTACCCTCCTGGAAACCCTTTTCTCCCGGCTCCGCGTGTGCGTAGGGTTAGCGCATGCGCCACGTAGCGGGTTCCATCCTTCACCAGTATCATACCACAGCCCTTCCGTTCCTGAGGTGCAAATCGGGGAAACCTGGTTTCCCCACGCCCCTGCCTAACGTGAAAAGCCGATAGCCGATAGGGCCGCAGCACGCGGCGGCCGGACGCGGGCCGGTTTTCATCGGGCGGTGGGTACGCCTTTCATGGACGGCTGATGAGAAAGGGACAGTGGCGCAGCCGCGAGGAGTCTGCCGCCGCGGGCGGAACGAGGCCGCGGGGAGGCGTAGCCTCCCTGCGCCCCTGCAGACTGTAATACAGCCGAGAGCCTTGTCTGAGCTGAGCATCTGGCGAAACCCGGTTTCGCCATACCCTTGCGAGCTGGTTGTCGCCTACCCTTTGGGGATGCCGGCGGCGGGGGCCAGGCCCTGCCCGGCGAACTGCAACTGGTAGAGCCGGTAGTAATAGCCATGCCGGGCCAGCAACTCCTCGTGGCTGCCGTCCTCGACCACACGGCCCTGATGCAGCACGATGATCCGGTCAACGTGCCGGATGGTGCTGAGGCGATGGGCGATGATGATGCTGGTGCGGCCCCTGAGCATGCGTTCCAGCGCCGTCTGGATCAGGGCCTCGGTTTCAGTGTCAACGCTGCTGGTGGCCTCATCGAGCACCAGCAACACCTCGGGGTTAAACGCCAGCGCGCGGGCGAAGGCCAGCAACTGCCGCTGGCCAACCGACAGGTTCGCGCCCCGCTCGCGCACCTCGTGGTTGTAGCCGCCCGGGAGCCGCTCGATGAACGCCGCTGCGTTGACCAGTTCGGCGGCCCGGCGCACCTGCTCGTCAGTGATGGCGTTGCTGTGCAGGCGGATGTTGCTGGCAATCGTCCCCGAGAAGCAGACGGGGTCCTGGGGCACCGCTGCCACGTGGCGGCGCAGTTCGCGCTGCGGCAGGTCGCGAATGTCCACCCCGTCGAGGGTGATCGCGCCCTCCTGCACGTCGTAGAAACGGGCAATCAGGCTGACCAGGCTGCTTTTGCCCGCGCCGGTGGCCCCAACCACCGCCACGGCCTGCCCGGCGGGAATGGTCAGGGAGATACCTTTGAGCACCGGTTCGGCGGGATCGTAGCCGAAGGTTACATTGTGAAAGGCGATCTCGCCGCGGACGGGGGTAGGCAGCGTGGCAGGGCAGGCGGGGTCGCGCACCTCTTCTTCGGTATCGAGCACGCCGAAGATGCGCTCGGCGGAAGCCATGGCCGCCTGGAGCACGGTGTAGCGTTCGGCAAGGTTGCGGATGGGCTGGAAGGCGCGCTCGGTGTAGAGGATGAAGGCCGCCAGCGTGCCGAGGGTGGCCCAGCCTGCCAGCACGCCCTGGCCCCCGCCGTAGAGCAGGGCCGCCGTGGCGATGGCGGCCATCAGTTGCACCGAGGGCATGAAGAGGGCGAAGATCAACACCGAGCGCAGGTTCGCTTCGACATAGGAGTCGTTCAACGTATGAAAGCGCGCCCGGCTGGCCCGCTCGCGGCCAGAGAGCTGGGTCACCAGCACCCCGCCGATCTGCTCGTTCAGATAGGCGTTGATCTGCGCCAGCCGCTGCCGCACCAGGCGATAGGTCGCGCGCATCAACCGCTGGTAGATCGAAACGATCAGCGCCAGAACGGGCAGCGTCGCCAGGCTGATCAACGCCAGGCGCCAGTTCAGCGCGAACATGATCGTCACGATGCCGATCAGGGTGACCAGGTCGGCCAGGATCAAGATCAGGCCCTCGGTGAGGAACTCATTGAGGGCGTCCACGTCGTTGGTGATGCGGGTGAGCAGGCGCCCCACCGGGTTGCGGTCAAAGAAGCTCAGGCTGAGGCGCTGGATGTGCCGGAAGAGGGTGACGCGCAGATCCTGCATCACCGTCTGGCCCACGCGATTGATCAGGTAGGTGTGGGCGTAGCGCAGGGCGAAGGTCGCCAGCAGCACCCCCAGGTAGAGGGCGAAAATCGGCGCGAGACCCTCCAGGCGCCCGGCGCTGATCGGCCCGTCAATGGCCCGTTGCACCAGCAGCGGCGGCACAATCTCGGTGAGCATCGCGCCCACCAGCAGGAGCGCCGCCACGAGCAGCGGGCGCCAGTGTGGCGCCACGAAGACGCTCAGCCGCCGCACCAGGCGCGCGTCGTAGGCCTTGCCGAGGATCGTATCCTCATCGAAGCCGTGCGACATAGTGCCTCCTCCAGGGCAAGGTTCGCGGGTACGTTGCCATTCGCGGCGTTCTCCCCCTCCCAGCCTCACCCCGCCCGGGGAGGGTCAGGGAGGGGGTGGGCCGGCACAAGACAATGGCGCGCGCGCATCGTCGCGCGGTCCTATCAGACACCGTATCACCAATCCCAGATCCAAAATCCAAAATCCAACATCGCATTACCCTTCCATCTCCGCCGTGAGCAACTCCCGGCGGTACATCGCGGCGTAGTGCCCGCCCAGGCGCAGCAGTTCGGCGTGCGTGCCCCGTTCGACGATCCGTCCCTCGTGGAGCAGAATGATCTGGTCGGCCTCGCGCGCGGTGGCGATACGCTGGGCGATGACAATACTGGTGCGGTCGCGCATCACCTCACGCAACCCGGCGAGGATCTGGGCGGCGGTGTGGGCGTCCACGCTGCTCAGGGCATCGTCGAGCACCAGCACGGCAGGATCGCGCAGCACGGCGCGGGCGATGGCGACGCGCTGCTTCTGCCCGCCCGAGAGCGTCACGCCCCGTTCGCCGACCAGCGTATCCAGGCCATCCGGGAACTGGTGCAGATCGTTGATCAGGCGCGAAACCTCGACCGCGCGGCCCAGGCGGGCCTCAAGGTCGGGCGCGTCGGCGTCTTCGATGCCAAAGGCCACGTTCTCCCGCAGCGGCAGGCTGAAGAGGAAGGTTTCCTGGGGCACATAGGCGATCGCCCGCCGCAGATCGGCCAGGTCAATCTGGCGCACATCCAGACCGTCGAGGAACACGGCGCCGGTGTCGGGGTCGCGCACGCGGGCCAGCAGGCCGACCAGGGTCGTCTTTCCGGCGCCGGTGGCGCCCACGATCGCCAGGGAACCGCCAGGCGGAATGGAGAAGGAGACGTCCTGGAGCATCCAGGGCACGGCGCGGCGCGGCGCCTCGGGGCCAGGATCGTCGGCGAAGCGCACCCCCACCCCGCGATACTCGACGGCGCCACGTGGGGCGGGCAGGGGCAGCGCCCCACGCGGCGAGGCGATGGCCGGGGGCTGGTGCAGCACCTCAACCAGGCGGCCCATGGATGCGGCAGCCTGCTGGTACAGGGAGAGCATCCAACCCAGGATGATCATCGGGAAGGCCAGCAGCCCGAGGTAGGCGTTGAACTGCACCAGTTCCCCCACGCTCATCGCGCCGGCGGCCACCTTGCGCCCGCCAACGAACAGCACCAGCGCGGCCACCACGCCCAGGCAGAGGGTCATACTGGGCCAGAGCAGGCCGCTGAGCAGCACGTAGCGCAGGTTCAACTCGCGGTAGCGGCGGTTATCCTCGGCGAACACGGCCAGTTCGGCCTCTTCCTGGGCGTAGGCCTTGATTGTGCGGATGCCCGAAAAATGCTCCTGGGCGCGGGTGGAGAGCGCCCCGAACTGATCCTGCACGCGGGTAAAAGCCGCGCGCATGCGTCCGCCGAGGAGCACGAAGATCAGCGTGGTCACCGGCAGCAGGAGCAACACGATCAGAGCCAGCGCCCGGTCGATCGCCAGCATAAAGGCAGCCGCGGCGACAAAGGTGAACACCGCGGTCGCCGAGCCATTCAGGCCAGGACCAAGGACCTGGCGCACCGCGCTGAGATCGTTCGTAGCGCGGGCCATCAGGTCGCCGGTGTGGTTGCGGCCGAAGAACGCCTGGTCCATCCGCAGATAGTGGGCGAAGAGCGCGGCGCGCATGTCAAACTCGATATGGAAGGCCGTACCGGAGAAGAACATACGCTGCAGGAAGCGGAAGCATCCCTCGGCGAGGGCCACAATGATCAGCAGGCTGCTGTAGCGCAGCAGGCTGGCGGCGGCGAACTGCCCGGCGGCGAAGGCGTCCACGGCCAGACGCAGCACGAAGGGGCCCAGGGCGCTAACGGCGGCGGCGATGCCCGCGCAGAGGGCGCCGGCGAGCAGGCGCCAGCGGTAGCGGGCGACGAAGGGCAGCAGGTGACGGAGATGGGTCATGGCGCGAACCTCGGGGCGAGCGACGGGCGCGGAACGGCGCGCGAGAGCGCGCGCGGCGGCATCGTAGGGAGTATAGCACCGGCGCGGGGCGGAGGGGTCAGTCACGCGACGGATGTTGAGCAAAGATGCTCGGTTTGTAGCCGGATCGCTACTTTTTGCTTAAAAGCAACGATTGACAATTTTTCTTGCCTTCTATATAATTTAGGGCAGTATAAGGTATTTACATCCTATACCTTTCCCGCTGTGCAACTCCCGCCGTGAGGGTGAAGGGAGAGGCATGCAACGCCAGGATCGCGAGGTGTGCCTGGCGCCCGGTCAGTGGTCCCGCTGTAGTAGCTGGAGGTTCATCCATGCGCGAAGAAGACAATCTGGTCCCCCCGAAATGGCGGTCGCTGTTCAACAACCAGGACTGGCTGATGCACGACATCGTCGTGAAGTCGTTCTGGGCCTTTGGCGTGATCGCCGCGATCGCGCACCTGCTGGTGTGGCTGTGGCGTCCGTGGTTGAGCGCCGGTCTTTGATGCCGGTCGAGCAGGTGGTGTCGTTTTAATGGTTTGCCTTCCAACGTAAGGAGCGGCCTATGCCTCCACGCAGTCCAGTGCGCACCAACATCGTCCTTTTTACGATCCTGGGTTTTGTTGTCGCGCTGCTGATCCACTTCATCGTGCTCAGTTCGGTTCGCTACAACTGGCTCGACAACCTGACTCCAGCAGGAACGCCCGCCGGCGTATTGATACTGCACTACCTGGGCGCCCTGCTCGGCTGAGGCCCGTGGCGCCCGGCGCCCGACGGCGGCTGGAGCACCACGGGGTTGGCAACAACCGCCAGCAGGGGGTGCTGGCGGTTGTTGCCATCTTACGGCCCAGGATTATTCCGGTTTTTGCACATAGAACATTATTTGACCTTCCAAAGCATCGGGTGTATACTGACAGGTGCATGGTCAGGGTCAACCACTCTCGCTTTCCTTGGCGTTTTATCCGCGTTCCGCACTCCCCCGAGGCAGGCTGTGCAGCGCGACCGCCCTCCTGACACCCTGACGTATATGTCGGAGCCGGCTGCCCCTGGTGCGGTGGCGCCGGGCTGCTGACCTGGAGCTCGAGGAGACCTCTATGCAAGCGCCAACCCGGCCCAGTGATCGACAGGCTGCGATCTTCATCTCGGTGGCCGTTGGCATCGTTGTTGCCGTGGTGACGACGGCAGTGTTCTGGTGGGTGTATAGCCTGGTGCTCGCCCCCGAACGCGCCGCCGCAGCTATCGCCGCCGCGACCCCCTGGAGCCCGAGCGATGGCATTAAGGTAATCACCAGCGCGCAACCGAATACGCCCACCGATGGCCGTCAACCATGGCTCGGCGAACAGGCATGGACCGAAGGGGTTCAGGCCGGCCAGGCGTGGGTGCAGGCCAATCCGAACACGGTCAACGTGCAGGTGCTCGCCGGCATGACCTCGGCGCAGATCTGGACGTACATGCAACAGTACGTTTCGGGCGCCCTCGGCGTTGGATGCCAGTACTGCCATAACATCCAGAACTTCGCCAGCGACGAGTACCCCCAGAAGATCGCCGCCCGCAACATGCTCTACCTGGTGAGCGATGTCAACGCCGAGTTTATTGTGAACCTGCCCAACTGGCGCGGGAACTATGTGCAGTGCGCCACCTGCCATAACAACGCGCCCAACAACCTGGAGAGCTTCGGCGTCCAGTTCATCAAGAGCGTCCCCGATATTCTGGTGACGGTCGATCCGCTCGATGAGAACGGCGTGGCGATTACCGATCCGGCGCTCAAGCCCGAAGCCCTGCAACAGCCGATCAGCCTCCAGGACTCGGTGCTCTTCTACGTCTATAACTACTTCGTCTGGAAACCGTTCGACCCCAATGTTCCCGAAAGCGGCCGTGGCGCCCTGGCGCTGACCTACGACGGCGGACGCACCCAGGAGCAGGTGACCATCAACCAGAACGTGATGAACTACCAGTCCTGGTCGCTGGGCGTCGGCTGCACCTACTGCCATAACTCGCGCAACTTCGTCGGCTATGAGCTGGAGACGGCCAGCAATATCTCCAATCCGCAGTACGGCTACAACAAGCTCAAGGCCCAGCGCATGTTGCAACTCACCACCTGGCTGAAGGAGAACTGGACGACCTACGGGGCCATCCCCAAAGACGCCATTCCCTCCGAACTGGAAGGTGGCGCGAGCCGCTTCTCCTACCAGCAGATCGATGGGCAGTTCTATAACCTGCCGGGTTGCTATACCTGCCACCAGCGGGCAGCTATTCCCAGAGCGGCCATTAACCAGACGGCCATCCCCCAGGGCGATGCCGGAATAGTGGTCCTGCCGCCCATCCTGCGTGGAACGCCGTAGGTGGCGGCGCGGGGCGCCACTTTCGGCGCCCCGCGCTTCAACCCCCTGCCTAGAATCGAGCCGTCAATGAGTGACATCCACAAAGGCTCAGGTCTCGCTCCCGCGCCCGCACCGGCCTCCTCGCCGCTCGCTTCGCCCGTTCCCGGTCTGCGCGGCACTCTCTCCCGCTCCATCACCCTGATGAAGCCGGTGACCTGGTTCGCGCCCGCCTGGGCCTTCCTCTGCGGCGCGGTCGCCAGCGGCGCCCTGGCGTGGCAGCTTGAGCCTGTCAGCCGCCTGGCCCTCGGCATTCTGATGGCCGGCCCCATCCTCTGCGGCCTGTCGCAGGTGGTCAATGATTACTGCGATCGCGACGTTGATGCCATTAATGAACCCCATCGCCTCATTCCCTCAGGACAGGTCAGTTTGCGCCACGTCCACATTCTGGCGATTATCCTCACCTGGCTCGGCACCAGTATGGCCTTCGTCCTTGGAGGCCAGGTGGCCCTCTTCGTCGGTCTTGGCCTCATCGCCGCGCTGGCCTACAGCCTGAAGCCCGTGCGCGCCAAGCGCAATGGCTGGATCGGCAATGCGCTGGTGGCCATCTCCTACGAGGGTCTGGCCTGGATGGCCGGCCACGTGGCCTTTGCTCCCCTCACGACCCAGAGCGTCGCCATTGCCCTGCTCTACTCCTTCGGCGCCCACGGCATTATGACCGTCAATGATTTTAAGAGTATGAAGGGCGACGCCGTGATGGGCATTCGCTCCATTCCGGTGCAGTATGGCAAGGTGGCCGCCGCGCGCATGGTGGTGACAATTATGGGCCTGGCCCAGATTGGCGTGATCGTGCTGCTCTTCGCCTGGGGCCATCCGATCGCCGCGGGTGTGGTGTTCCTGCTCCTCGCCGCTCAGAGTGTTCCCAACGTGCGCTTCATCCGCGACCCGGAGCATAACGAGGTGTTCTTCAACGCCACCGCGATCATGCTCTACGTCTGGGGGATGCTGGCTGCTGCGATCGGCCTGGCTTCCTGAGGGTCGCTGCGCGACCGCGGCGAACGGGCGCTCCGCCTCCGGCAGGCGCCCCTTTCTTGGAGCGAAAACTGGGGGAATTATGACGCAACGTGTCGTGATCGTTGGCGCCTCGGTGGGTGGCGCCACGGCGGCTATCACGCTCCGCGGCCTGGGGATCGAGACGGTGCTGATCGAGCGCGAGCTGGTCAGGGCCAAGCCCTGCGGCGGCGCGGTGCCCCCCGCCGCTTTTAAGGAGTTTGATCTGCCCTCTACGCTGATTGACCGCAAGGTTACCCACTGCCTGGTGGTGTCACCCTCCGGCCAGGAGACCCACATTGATGTCGCCGGCACCGTGCCCAGCGCCGACGATTATGTGGCCATGGTGCGCCGTGAGGTCTTCGATGGCTTCCTGCGCTCCCGCGCCCAGCAGCGCGGCGCCGAGTTGCTCCACGCCCAGCTTACCGGCCTGCGCGTCGAACGCCACGGGGTTACCGTCTCCTACCGGCGTGTGCGCGATGGCAGCGAAGGGACCATCACCGCCGACGCGGTGATCGGCGCCGATGGGGCCTACTCCCCTACCGCGAAGTTCCTCGGCCTGCCCAATCTGCCTCGGGCGATTGCACTACAGGAACGCATCGCCCTGCCCGATCGCCAGATGGCCCGCTGGGAACGCACCGCCGATCTCTACCTCGGCCACGATGTCAGCCCCGATCTCTACGCCTGGGCCTTTCCCAAACGCGACCATATCGCCGTCGGGGTTGGCGCCGGGCCAGGGCATACCGCGCAGGCTCGCACCCTGCTCGCCAATCTCAAGGCGCGCCTCGGCCCGGCCCTTGAAGGGGGCCGCGTGCTGTTGCGCGAGGCCCATGCCCTGCCCATGGAGCCCCGCAAGCATATGGCCTTCGACCGCGCCATGCTGATCGGCGACGCCGCTGGCCTCGTTGTGCATACCTCCGGCGAGGGGATCTACTGGGCCATGAAGAGCGGCCAGATCGCCGCGCAGGTGCTCGCCCAGCACCTCGATGTTCCCAGCGCGGCCCATCTGCGGGCCTACGAGAAGCTCTGGTGGGATCAGTATGGCTCGATGTACGCCTTCTTGCGCTGGCTGCAAAAATGGGGCTACGGCAATGAGCGGCAGATGGAGGTCTTTACCGAAATGTGCCGCAACCCCGATGTGCAACGCCTCACCTTCGATAGCTATATGCACAAGCAGATGGCCCCGGCGCCCTGGTTCGCCCAGCTCCGTATGACCTGGGACATCATCTGCGCCGAGGCGCGGAACTACCTCCACCGGCGCGCGCCCCTGCGCGAACAGCGCGCCTACGTCGCCGTAGGGGTGTAGGAGCAAAGCAGGGGGACGAACGTTGGTTCGTCCCCCTGCGCGACTCTCGCCACTTTCGGGGCGGGCAAGCTCCCGCCAACCCTTTTCCACGGCCAGGGGCGCGGGGAAACCAGGTTTCCCCTACCTCTACTCCACCACCAGAACGCCCTTCATACCGGCAACATAGTGCCCCGGGAAGGTGCAGATAAACTCATACGTGCCCGGACCGGGCGGCTGGAAGGTGAAGGTCACTTCCTCACCCGGGTCGAGCATCGGCGAGGCGACGAGCAGGCCAGGCGTGTCAGCCGGGGGGACGGAGCCAGCCGCGTCACGAGTTATCCGCACCTGGGCCTGCGCCGCGTCGTTGACCGCCGACGCCACGTCGTCGCCGCCCTGCACCAGCACCCAGTTGTGCTGCACCGCGGCCGCCAGGTTCTTGAAGGTCAGCGTCACCGGACCGTTGGGCACACTCACTCGATCCTTGTCAAAGATCAGCAAGGCGACATCGGTGCCGATCTCGATCGGCGTTCCCGTGCCGGAGACCAGCGCCGGCCCCAGCGGTTCGGTGGGGATGCCTGCGGCCCCGCGGGCAGGCGTGGAGGTTGCCTGAGCCGGCGCCGTTGTCGCCGCAGGGGCAGCGGTTGGCTGGACGGCCGGGGGCGCCGTTGGCAGCACGGCCGGTGGTCGCGTGGGTTGCTGCATGGCGGCCGTACCCTGACCCATGCTGCCTCCAAACGCTATCGCCAGGAACAGACCCACCAGACCCACCGCCAGGGCCGCGATGATCAGCGACAACAGCGGAGGACCGCCGGCACTACCGCCAGAGAACACGTTGTCGGTCGAGTCAAACCCGGGAATCCGCGGCCCGCCACCCTGCGGAGCTCTCCAGCTCATCTGGGCACCTCCATGTAATTCCGCTCTCGTGACAATCTGAACAGGGTATAGTGTAGCATAAAAGCAAAAATCCGTTGCAGCGGGGGCCGCCCCCGCAGGACTTGAGCGGGGTCCGTCTCCCCCGGCGGGGGGTGGGGTGGCCTGGCCGTCCCGGGGATCGTTTTTCGGTGGTTTTGGCGGCATGCCGCCAAAACCACCGAAAAAGCCGGGGTTTGGGGCTTGCCCCATGGACTTTGCTCAAGCCCTGCCGGACACTGGCGGGCAGGGGCATGGGGAAACCTGGTTTTCCTACCTTCCAACCGGTGGTGGGGCGCCTGTTACCCCCGGCCCCGCGGGCGGGCCGTCGCTATATCTTCCCGTATGCGTCCCCAAGGATCGCCATCGCCGCGTTGCGGCCATTCACGGCGATCACGCTGCCGCCAGGGAAGGTGCAGGCGCCGCAGAGGTAGAATCCCGGCATCGGTGTGCGGTAGTCGAGCCGGTTGTGCCACATATGGGCCGGCAGGCACTCTCCCTGAAAGATGTGCCCCCCGGTCAGGCCCACTTTCCGCTCGATGTCTGGCGGCCCCAGGGCCTCGACCGCAACGACCGCCTCGGGCAGGTTGCTGGTAAAACGGGCGATGGAGGCCAGGGCCAGGTCTCGGGCCTCGTCGCGCCGCGTGGTCCAGTCGCCCGTGGCAAAGCGGTACGGCACGTACTGGGCGAACACGCTCATCGTGTGCATGCCATTCGGCGCTACCGTCGGGTCGTGGACGGTCTGGAAGTACAGTTCGGTCCACAGGCGCGCGGGCAGGTCGCCGCGCCGCGCCGCCTCGTAGCCGGCGCGCCACTCGGCCTTCGTCAGCGGCGTGTTGATCTGCGCCTGATGGTGCGCCTCAAAGGTCCCTGGGCGAGCACGGAAGTTCGGCAGTTCGCGCAGCAACACGTTCAACTTCAGCGTGCAGCCCTCGATTGGCAGGGCCTCGACCCGCGCGCGCCAGGCGGGGTCGGCAGCGGCGCCGAGCAGCTGCAGGGTCGCCACGGGGTCAGCATTCGACACCACCACCGGCGCGGTGATGCGGTCGCCGCTCTCCAGTTCCACCCCTTCGCCGGGCACGATGCGCGCCACCGGCACGCCGGCCGCCACCATCGCGCCCGCCTCGCGCGCCGCGTCACACAGCATGAAGCTGACCACGCCCATCCCGCCCCGCACGTAGCCCCAGGCGCCGGGGTGGCCGCCCTGGCGCCCGCTGGAGTGGTGAAAGTGGATCGAGGCCGTGCCGGGATCGAAGGGGCTGGCGTTCGTGCCGATCACCCCCTGGCCGAGATAGGCCAGTTGCAGCCGTTCGTCGCGCAGGTAGCGTTCGACGTATTCGACCATGCTCCACTCGAAGAGCAGGCCCCGCAGTTCCTCGTCATTGCCGAGCCGGGCCTCGACCTCCTCGCGCTCAGGACGGCGGCCCAGCCACAGGTCGCCGTCGCCGGGGGGCCGCAAGGCGTCTCGCAGGCGGCTCATCAGCCGGGTCATCTCGCGCCACCCGGCCAGATCGCCGGGCGCGAAGCGGCGGATCTCAACCTCGCAACGCGCGTCGTCCTCGTAGAGTTGTACGCTGCTGCCGTCCTCGAAGGGAACAAACAGGCCGTTGCGCGCCAGCGTCCACACAAAGCCCCGCCGCGGGAGGTCGAGTTCATCAATCACCCGCGGGTGCACCAGGCCCGCGAGATAGGCGCAGGGCGACATCCGCACCCCTGGCCAGACCTCTTCGAGCGTGCAGGCGCCCCCGACGCGCTCGCGGGCCTCCAGCACCAGTACGCGCCGGCCCGCCCGCGCCAGGTAGGCCGCGCAGGTCAGGCCGTTGTGTCCCGCGCCGACCACGACTACGTCCCACTGGCGGCGTGCCAGTTCCCGCACCGGCATGGGCAGGCCGACCAGCCCCATCTGATCGACGGTTGAAGGGGTAGAAGTTGGGTGCATCATGAGGTCTCCACATAAAGTAGTCTGTAAACAACGTCTTTCGCTACACCCCCGTCCCCTCCCCAACCCCCTCCCGCTGGGGGAGGCAGGCCGGCTCACCCACCCCCCAACGGGGGGAGGCTGAGAGGGGGGCGGAAATGCCACGAAACGTGCTTTACAGACCAGTAAGGCGCGTTGCAGACCTGAGGAGCCGCTCCAGCTTGATGGTTGATCCGCGGTTTCTCATTACCGGTCTGTGGAGGTGTTTTACACCTCCACACCCCCACACCTCCACACCTCCACACCTCCACACCTCCACACCCCTACACCTCTCCCGGCCCGAGGGCGGTATACACCGCCCCGTCCGGTCTGAGCGTGCTCTGGTAGAGGATGGGCCGGCCGGCTTCCCAGGCCAGCGCGGGCAGCGGTTCGGCGGCGCGGAGGGTCGCGGCCAGGGCGCGGATCTCTTCGGGGCGCGCGTCGTCGCGCAGGCGCCCGAGGGTGAGGTGGGGCGTAAAGGGGCGCGCTTCGGGCGCGAAGCCCAGCGGCGTTGTTATCGCGAAGACAGCGGTCCGTAACCGGTCAAGGGCGCCGATGTCACCCGCCACGCCGGCCCAGATCACCCGCGGCCGCTGAAGCCCGGGGAAGGCGCCAAGACCGCTGAGGGCCAGGTGGATAGGCGGCACGTCCAGTGCAGCGAGACCGGCGATCAATGTGGGCGTCAGGGCCGCGTCGGTCTCGCCGAGGAACTGCAGGGTCAGGTGCATGCGCGTCGCGTCGGTCCAGCGCACCGGGGGCTTGCCGCGGCGCAGCCGCTCCTGCGCCGCGGCAAGCGCCGCACGCGCCTCCTCGGGCAGGGGGAGGGCGATGAAGAGCCGCATCGCTGATACCATTTCGAATTGTGGATTGCGGATGTTATAGCAGTCCTCTTCAGGTTCTGAAGCCCGGAGTATCAGACGTACCCGTAAGCGCGCTGCGTCCTTACGCACGGTCGCTGTTTCGAGATGGCGTAGGACTGCTATAGATTGCCGTAAATGGCGTCCCAATGAGACCGGGCGATGATGCGCATGCACGGTGTTCAACAGGAAATCGTATTATCTGTCGCCGACCATGCGCGCCGGATCCTGACTGTCAACCAGTTCACTGGTGGGGGTCAGGCGCGTATAGGTTCCGTCGGGATTGAGGACGCGCGCCCGGTAGTTGTCGGCCAGATAGGTCTGCAGCATATCGTGCACATAGCGCATCAAGGTCGGATCCTCGACCGGGAAGACGGCTTCGACCCGCCGATCGAGATTGCGCTCCATCAAATCGGCGCTGCCCAGGTACAGTTCGGGCTGCCCGCCATTGTGGAAGTAGTAGATGCGGTGGTGCTCGAGGAACGGCCCCACGATGCTCCGCACGCTGATGTTCTCGCTGAGCCCGGGAACACCGGGGCGGAGGCTGCACATCCCGCGCACGATCAGATCCACTCGCACACCGGCCTGTGAGGCGCGGTACAGGGCGTTGATCATCGACGTATCGACCAGAGCGTTCATCTTGAAGATCAGCCGTCCATCGCCGAAGGCGCGTTGCCGTTCGATTTCGCGCTTGATCAACTGTTTCAGGTTGGCGCGGAGGGTGACCGGGGCGACGAACAACTTACGGTAGGTATCCTGGCGGCTGTAGGCGGTCAGAAAGTTGAACAGATCCACCACATCGGCCGTCAGTTCGGGCCGGCAGGTAAGCATGCCCAGGTCGGTATAAATGCGCGCGGTAGAGGCGTTATAGTTCCCGGTCCCCAGATGGGCATAGCAGCGAATGCCATCCTGCTCCTTGCGCACCACCAGGGCCAGTTTGGCATGCACCTTCAACCCCAGCAACCCGTAGACCACATGCACGCCGGCCCGCTCCATCTGGCGCGCCCAGATGATGTTGTTTTCCTCATCGAAGCGGGCCTTCAGTTCTACAACCGCCGTCACCTGCTTGCCTTGCTCACGGGCGTGCATCAGCGCCTTGACGATCGGCGAGTTGCTGCCCACGCGGTAGAGGGTCTGTTTGATCGCCAGCACGTCGGGGTCATCAGCGGCGGCCTGAATGAAGTCGATGATCGGCGAAAAGGAGTGATAGGGATGATGCAGCAGAATATCGCCATGCTGGATGGCCTCGAAGATGTCAACGTCATCGCGCAGGGCGTGCGGCAGCACCGGCACGTGGGGCGCATCCTTCAGATCCGGGCGGTCCAGACGCAGCAGGCTCATCAGGTCGGCCAGACCCAGGGGACCGCGCACCGTGTAAACATCGGTCGGGCTGATCTTCAGGTTTGTTACCAGCAACTGCACGATGCGCTCGGGCATCGAGTGATCCACCTTCAGCCGCACCACCTCGCCGAAGCGCCGTCGTCGCACTCCCTGCTCGATGGTGGCCAGCAGGTCGTCGGCCTCGTCCTCCTCAATCTCCATATCGGCGTTGCGAATCACCCGAAATGGATAGCTCGCCCGCACCGCGACGCCGGGGAACAGGGCGTTGAGGTGCGCGGCGATGACCTGTTCCAGCCAGATAAAGCACGCCTGGCGCCCGGCGGGCAGGTCGCCAGGCGCGTCGCACAGATCAGGAGGCAACTGCACCAGGCGCGGTAGCACTTCCGGCACCTTGACCCGGGCGAACAATTCGCCCTTCTCGCGATCCTGGATCACGACCGCCAGGTTGAGGCTCAGATTCGAGATGAACGGGAAGGGCCGGCTGCTGTCGAAGGCCAGCGGTGTGAGCACCGGAAAGACATGCCGATGGAAATACGTGTCTACCCATTCACGCTGGCCCGAGTTGAGTTCGCTGTATTCGTAGATGAAAATCCCGTGCGCACGCAGGTTCGGCAGCAGATCTTCCAGCAAGAGCTTGCGTTCTTCCTCCAGCAAAGGCAGCAGTTCCCGGCGGATCGCCATGAGTTGCTCCGTCGGCGTCAGCCCATCGGGCGACTGCTTTCGCACCCCTGCGCTGATTTGCTGCTTGATCCCGCTGACACGGATCATGAAAAACTCGTCGAGGTTCGACGAGAAGATCGCCAGAAACTTGACCCGCTCAAGGAGCGGGTTGCGCGGGTCACGCGCCTCCTCAAAAACGCGCCGGTTGAACTCGATCCAGCTCAACTCACGGTTCAGGTAGGAACGCTCCACGGGTGCCAGCGTTACGGTGTCAACCTGTTGTTCGTCTATGGTCATACGGCGCTTCTCCTCGGGGCGCTTTTTCGCGTTCGGCGCCAATGCTCACCCCTCCCGCGGGAGAGCAAGCTCGGACCTGATTTCCAGGGGTGCGAGGTGTGTGTTTCGAGAACGTAGCGCAGAATGGCGCGCTCTAGAGTGGTGCAATGGCAGTGAACGGGCTTATCGTCTGGCGCGGTAGTCCTGGCAGATGCGGCGGGAGGAGGCATGGCCGCAAGAGCCCATCACGACCAGGTTGTCAAGCCACTGTGAGGCGCGGCGGTTCAGGCCACGGTCTATTGCGTGGCAAGCTGCGCTATCGCGGTTCACGGGTTTTTTGCGGATACAACTAGTAGTATAGCCAACGCTGCCGCTATAGGCAAGGGGGGGGTGTAACGGGCAGCGCAGTGGTCAGGAACCCTCTTCCAGGCCCCATTCACGCAACACTTCCAGCCAGTGATGGCTGGTCAGATCCATGTGTACCGGTGTCAGGCTCACATGGCCCTCGGCCACAGCCGCGACATCGGTGCCATCGTCGGCGTGATCCTCGGGCTCCGAGCCATCGATCCAGTAATACGGCCGGCCCCGGGGATCGTGGCGCACCACCAGTTCATCGCGGTACGAACGGCGACCCAGGCGTGCGATGCGAATGCCGCGCACTTCCTCCGGCGGGCGCGGCGGCACGTTGAGGTTCAGCAACACGCCTTGAGGCAGACCCCGCTCACGCACGTGCTGCACCAGCCGCACCAGCGCCGCCTGAGCCGCCCGGAAGTCCCAGGGGGCGTTTCTGGCCTGGAGTTGCGACACTGCGACGCCCGGAACTCCGAACATGATCCCTTCCATTGCCGCGGCAACCGTGCCCGAGTAGAGCAGGTCGGTCCCCAGGTTAGCGCCGAGGTTGATCCCCGAGACCACCAGGTCGGGCTTGCGCGGCAACAGGCCCATAATCGCCAGCGCCACGCAATCGGCCGGCGTGCCGTCGCAGATCAGGGCGGGGCTGCCGTCGGGGAGCGCGCCTTCCCAGGCCCGCAGCGGGTCGAACAACTTCCGATAGTGGCCCGCCGCGCTCCAGTTACGCTCAGGGGCCACCACGGCCACCTCCCCCACCTGGCTCAACGCCGCGCGCAGGGCCACCAACCCTTCGCTTTGATAGCCGTCGTCGTTTGTGATAAGAATGTACATACTAACGTGAAAATCCGATAGCCGATAGCCGACAGGGTCGCAGCACGCGGCGGCCGGACGCGGGCCGGTTTTCATCGGGCGGTGGGTACGCATTGCATGGACGGCTGAGGTGAAAATGGACCGTGCATGGGAGGACGCAGCCCTCTCAGCCCCTTTTCCTGCCGTTAGAGCGGGGCCCAACGGCAATCCCCCGAGTGAGAGGGTCTGGGAGGGCGAAGCCCTCCCGGGAACATCCGTTTTCCATTCCGTCGTTGTGCGGGAAACCCGCCTGGGGCCTGAGGTGAAGACAGCCACCTGGAGGGGCATGGGGAAACCTGGTTTCCCCATGCCCCTCCTCGAAACCGGTCTACCCGCCAGGGATCACTCTTTCGGGAGATCCATGTCGCTCAGGCGCACCGTCTTACGGCCCTGGAACTTGATGGTCTTCTGGCCCTCGCTGGAGAGTTGCCCGCTCTGCTCAAGGTTCTTGATCTCCTGCTGCATCGTCTGGGCCAGTTCGAGTTCGCCCTGGTTCAGCAGGCGCGTCACGGCGCTCTTGAGCTTCTGGGTGGCGCCGGCCACGTCGCCCTGCGCCAGATCCTGCAGCGCCCGCGTCTGCAGCTTGAAGGCGCTCACCTTCTCAACCACGTTCATGACGCCGGGATGGACCTGCTGGAGTTGTTGGGGATCATCGGTAAAGGTGAGCAGCACATCCACGCGGTTCTTTTCGCCGCTGCGCCCCAGCGCCGGCACGTCGTAGCTTACCTCGGCCTGACCAATGCGATAGGTGCCCGCGGGGCGCTGGTCCACCAGCAGTTCGACCAGCAGGGTCCGTCCCGCGCCGGTTTCAAGCTCACCGAGGGGCACGCTGACCTCGCGATCGGAGAGGGGCCGGTACCCCAGGTTGCTGATGAGCGGGAGCACCTGCCACACCGCCCGGGGGGTAATGCCCTGGACCAGCCGCAGATTCAGGGTGGCGTTCTGCACGGCGACGCTCTGGGCCTTCTGCACCGTGTTGCGGAAGTACTCGGTGATCTCATCGGGGCGCGCGATGTAGTCAGCGGTGCCGCCCGAGCGATTGGCCATTTCGATCAGCAGGTCCTCGTTCCAGTCCTGGCCGACGCCAAGGGCGGTAATCGGCACGCCGAGGCGCCCCGCGTCATCGGCGCGCAGGAGGCACTCGTTTTCGTTTTCGGTCTGGCCATCGGTCAACAGTACCAGGCGCCGGATGGCCCCTGAACGGTCGCGGTTGATCTCGCGGAGCGCCCGATCAACCGCCGGGGCGATCTTGGTGCCGCCAGCGTCGCGGATGCGCGCCACGCGCTCCTTGATCCCTCGCCGGTCGGTCACCGGCGCGGCGGGTACCAGCACCTCGGTGCGGTGGTCGAAGATCACGATCGACGCGATATCCTGCGCGTCCAGCAGGTCAATCGCCATACTGACCGCCTGGCGCACGCGTTCGATCTTCTCGCCCTTCATCGAGCCCGAACGGTCGAGCACGAACCCGACATTCACCGGCATCCGCACCTGCGCAACGACCTGCGTCGGTTGCACTTCGATCAACACATAGGCGACCTGCGCGGTCTGCGCTGGGAGGTACGGGCGCGCGAGGGTTGCGCGTAAAGTTACTTCACCGGCCATATGCGCTCCTCTCCGCTCGCGCTACCCCGCGCTGGCGGAGCCGTGATCCGCTGGTGTTGCCCCGCCAGAGCCGCGCTTCGCCCCCGCGATGGCGCGGCTCCGACACTACAGTATAGCATGTTCGTTGCGCGCTCCTCGCTGCCTGATGACATATGGCAGGGCTTGTGCAAAGTTCCTGGGGCAAGCCCCGGACCCCGGTTTTCCGGTGGTTCTGGCTGCGCCGGCAGAACCGCCAACAAACAACCCCTTGAAGTGGCGCGGCCACTGTTTCGGCCCATCGGGCGCAACCCGGCAAGGAAGTTCGGACGCGGTGCTACTCAGCGTCCCGCGATGGCTGTTGCGACTCGGAGATCAACACCTTATCCACCCGCAGCCCGTCCATGTCCACCACTTCAAAGCGCCACCTGTCCCAGTGTACGACCTCGCCGGTACTGGGGATCTTCCCCAGCAGGCTGATGACAAAGCCGGCGAGCGTGTCGAAGCGATAGGTCTCCTCTTCCGGCAGTTCCTCTACGTCGAGGAGCGTCTTGACCTCGTCAATCGCCAGCGTACCTTCCACCAGCAGCGAGCCGTCTTCCCGGCGGACCACTGGCGGGCTTGTGGCTTCATCGAACTCGTCGGCGATCTCACCGACGATCTCTTCAAGCACATCCTCCAGGGTGACGACACCCTCGATCCCGCCCAGTTCGCCCACCACCAGCGCCATATGGCGGCGACTCTTGCGGAAGGTGGCCAGGAGCGCGAAGGCGCGGCTGTTCTCTGGCACGTAGAGTGGCGGTGAGACCACTTCGCGCACGCGCGCGCCCTCACCCTTGCGCCGGTAGAGCATCAGCAGATCCCGCACGTGGACCACGCCGACGATCTGGTCGGGCGAGTCCTGGTAGACGGGGAAGCGCGAGTAGCCGCTTTCCAGCACCCGATCGAGCACCTCGCCCAGGGTGGCGTCGGCCTCGACCATCTCCACATCGCGTCGAGGGGTCATAATATGGCGCACGGCGCGGTCGCTGAACTTGAAGATGCTCTCGATGAACTCGCGCTCCTGAGGTTCAACCGTTCCCTCCTCGGCCCCCTCGCGCACCAGGGCGCGGATGTCCTCCTCCGTCACCTGGGCCTCCGGCGCATTGCCCAGGCCGATGATCCGCAGGACCAGCTGGGTTGACGCCGAGAGCAGGGCCACAATCGGGCCGGTCAGGCGGGCGATCAGGATCATCGGCCGCGCCGCCAGGGTAGCGTACAATTCGGACTTGAGCAGAGCCACCCGTTTGGGCACCAGTTCGCCAAAGACCAGGGTGAGATAGGTGATCAGCAACACCACGCCGAAAAAGGCCACCTGATCGGCATACGCGCCAAGCCACGGCCACTCTCGAATAAACGGAGCAATCTGTCCCGCGATGCGGGCGCCCCCGAACGCGCCGGTCAGAATGCCGATCAGGGTGATCCCGATCTGCACGGCCGAGAGGAACCGGTTGGGATCATCCTGGAGTTGAAGCGCGGCCATGGCGCCCCGGCTGCCATCTTCAGCCTTTTGCTCGAGTCGGCCACGCTTCGCTCCAAGGATGGCAAGTTCCATACCCGCGAAGACGCCGTTGGCGAAGATCAGCGCCAGAATGATCGCGATCTCGGATACCATGGTGTGCCCAGCGCCGCGCGGCCACGCCGCTGCGCTGAGAATGCTCCTTCCTTACAAGTGCTCTGGGGTGGAAATGGGCCCCACACGGGAGGGTCTGGGAGGGCGCCGCCCTCCCAGGACAACGCTGTTGCATGCCGTTGTTGCGCGGCGCAGGTATGCAGCGCCCTCAGTCGGGGCGAAAAACCCTCTTGCCCGAACTGGGGCGACCGCCTCATTCCTCAGCCTGCCAGGGGACGCGATTGCGCGAAAG
The DNA here is from genome assembly GCA_034431835.1 of Chloroflexaceae bacterium. GTDB lineage: Bacteria > Chloroflexota > Chloroflexia > Chloroflexales > Chloroflexaceae > JACAEO01. The sequence goes on from DAOUDA010000192.1 coordinate 61,568, forward strand.
GGCTGCGCGCAGCGAAGGCGCCGCGCCAACCAGCCATCCTGCTACCGATAGTGCACGATGCGCAGGAAGCTCTCAGCCTTGAGCGAGGCCCCGCCAACCAGCGCGCCATCAATATCCGGTTGAGCCATGAGATCGTCGATGTTGTCCGGTTTGACGCTGCCGCCGTACTGGATGCGCACCGTCTGGGCGACGGCGTCCCCGTACAACTCGGCAAGGGTGCGGCGAATAGCCAGATGCATCGCCTGCGCGTCGGCGGGGGTGGCGGTGTCGCCGGTGCCGATGGCCCAGATCGGCTCATAGGCAATCACCACATCGGCCATCTGCTCGGCGCTGACCCCCTCCAGCGCGGCGCGCACCTGTCCCGTCACGATTGGCTCGGCGTCGCCCGCATCGCGCTGCGGCTTGCTCTCGCCCACGCAGACGATCGGGCGCAACCCGGCGGCCCGGGCGGCGTGCAGCTTGCGGTTGACGCCGGCATCGCTTTCACCGAAGTACTGCCGGCGCTCGCTGTGACCAATAATCACATAGGTGCACCCCACGTCGAGCAGCATGCCAGGAGCGATTTCGCCGGTGTAGGCCCCTTCACGTTCGTGGTACACGTTCTGCGCCCCCAGGGCCACGCTTGTGCCCACCAGCAGCGGGCGCACGGCGTAGAGCGCCGTAAAGGGCGGACACACCACCACCTCGCGATCGTTTCCGACGTTGAGCCCGCCGAGCAGCGCCTTCACCAGTTCGACGGCCTCACCCACGGTCCTGTACATCTTCCAGTTTCCGGCGATGATCGGTGTCCGCATGGTTGCACCCTCCTAGCTGCCCAAGGATTACACCCGAATCACGAAGGTCAACAGCAAGCCGATGGCCACGGTCACCCCGAACACCCGCCAGTCCCAGGCCAGCACCTTGGCGCCGTCGAAGGGGCCGGCGGGGATCATGTTGAACAGGCCAATCCAGGCGTTGATGCTGTACCCAATCCGCAGGATCACCTCGAGGGGCAGCCCCAGCACCGCGATCCCCGGTGGGATGAGCCACAACGCGACCAGAGCGAGGACGGCCAGCGCCAGGTTGCTCGCGGGGCCTGCCAGGGCGATCAGGCCGCTCTGGCGCGGGGTGAGGTAGCCCTGGTGCCACACCGCCCCGGGCGCGGCGATGAAGACCCGCAGAAATGCCACGGCAATCGAGATCAGCAACCAGGGATTATTGGCCACGAAATGGGCCGTCGCGCCGAAACGTCGCGCTACCATACGGTGCGCCAGTTCGTGCGCCACGAAACCCACGCCGCAGGTCAGGGCCGCGGCAAGCAGCACGAACCAGAAGGCCCGGTTGAGCACCTGCCCGCCCATAAGATAGATGGCAAATGCCAGGGACGTGCCGCTCCACGCCTTCAACAACTCAAGCGGCTCGTTCTTGCCTCGCAGGCCGATGTCATCGGCCGGAGGGGTGAAAATATCTCGCACGCGCTGCCCTTCTCCCTCTCCAGATCGCTGCCAACGCTCATTGCCGTGCATTGTAGCATATCGCAGCGCGAAGAGGCGCGAGGCGCGTTACTGAAGGCGCGGTTGAGCATGGTCCATAGGGCAAGCCGCCACAACCAACGAAACATGCCCGTATTGGGCGGCCAGGCCGCCCCAAACCCCACCGTGGGGAGCGGACCTTGCATCGGCCCGTCACTGAAGGGTTACACCGCAGTTACCCCGTGGAAGGGGCCAGCATCCTATACTCCTGCCGTACACGGTAGTGTAGTAAACAGGAGGCCATCGTGACCGCGCCATCGCTGCACAACGATCTGATCCGTCGCGCCCGGGCCGCCGATCCTGAAGCCCTCAGCGCCATTTACGAGCACTACGGCCCGGCTATCTATCGCTACATTTACTTCCGGGTGGGAGATGCGGAACTGGCCCGCGACCTGCACAGTGAAGTCTTCGTGCGGATGCTGGAGGGCATTGACCGCTATGAGGATCGCGGGTGGTCGATCAGCGCCTGGCTCTACCGCATTGCCTATGCGCGCACCATTGATGCGCTGCGGCGGAAGGAGCGCCACACGCAGGTCAACCTGGAACCGTGGGATCTCTCTGGCGATGGACCTGACACGGCGTTCGACGAGCAACTCAACCGCGCCGCTCTGCGACGCGCCTTTCCGCGGCTCTGTCCCAATCAGCGCAGGGTGTTGATGTTGCGCTACGTCTACGGCCTGAGCCTGGACGAGACGGCGCGCCAGATGGGCCGCAGTGTCGGTGCGATTAAGTCGCTGCAGCACCGCGCCATCGAGAACCTGCGCCGCCTGGTGCTGGAGGATCTGGGCGAGGCAGAGTAATGGGGAAGCGCCCCGCTTGAGAGGAGGGTATGGGCGGACCTGGCCCTCCCATACCCTCCCCTGAAATGCTCATGGACGTCAACGTTCCTTCAACACACTCACCAGGTCGTCCAGTGAGAGCGTTGAGAGGCGCCGAGGCGGGGCTTTGGGCGTGCCGCACAGCAGCAGGCGCCGGTTCGGATGGAGGTACCAGTCGGCGTCAGCGTCGATCCGCTTAAGCGTGAGATACACCGGCTTGAGATCCACGCTCGAACGGCGCTGCGCCGCGACGCCCATGTAACCTTGCCGGTCGCGGTAGGCGTAGAGCACCGCCCCGTGACTGTACGCCAGGCGACTCGATCCCCCATCGTCGCTCTGCATGGCGATCCCCAGCCCCCAGCGCGTCTGGAACTCTCGTCGCCGCTTGAACGCCTGTTCCAACCGCACCTGGCGCAACTCGTGCTCGTACCAGGCATCCAGGTTCGGCAGCATGGCCTGCGCCACATGGTGCGGCCGGTTGGGGAACAGGGCGTTGTAGCCGGCGATCAGGTCGTTAATATTGAAGAACACCGGCTGCCGTTCCGTGAACGCCTCGGCGTTGTCGATGCGCGTCACCTGTTCCACCAGACGACGCAGCGCCTCATCGTCTGGCGCGAGGGCCCGGCGCACGAGTTCGGCGGCGCTCAAGGTCGGGTCGGCGCTGTGGTGATGATCGAAGCGCCCGCCCCCCGTATCCACGTGCACGATCAGTGGATCGGCATCGGCCGCGGTGTCATTCAAGGTGCGCCCGGCAGGAACAAAGGCGAGTTCCGCGTCAGCGGCGCCCCCAAAACGCACCAGAATCCAGATCGCCGCCAGGCAGTCCAGATCGGGTGCCAGGTGGCCAACGATAATGTGTGGGGTGACCAAAGAACGTCCACTCACATTCTAGGCGCCTCTCCGAACGTCCCGCCCTGGTCCACCGCGGGTGGACGGTCAGGGAAATCGGAACTGCGCTGTTCAGGGCTGATACGGGCTCCTGCTGGCTACGGCGGGATGGGGCGTGGGAGCTGACCTTTCGATAGTGCTGGCGTAGGTTTGGCATTTTCCGCTTTCACCCTCCCGCCGCTGTGGTCGTGGCGCTCAATCGAGCTTGAAAGCTATAGAGCGTGGCTGGTAACTGTAGGAGATGAAGGATGCGTTGTTGGAGTGGCGTTAAGGCTTCGAGTACCTGGCCGAGCCGTTCGTCGCCCACCTGATGGATGAGCAGATGCAGATTGATGAACATCCGCAACAAGCGTTCAGCCGTGGGTTGGGCGGTCGCCATCTTTGGGTTGCCCGGCACCAGCCCGACAAGGGTAGCCTGTGCGGCAGCAAGGGTGCGTCGGGCCTGCCACTCGATCAGGCTCAGCACCTGCAAGGCGATCAGCAACAGCAGCATCAGGCCGCGGATGCGCTGCTCGATGTGCAGGAACAGCGGCAACGCCGGCAGCCAGCCGCCTTTCCAGCGGTGATACCCGTGCTCCACCGTCCACTCCTCCCGGTACAGCGCCATCGCGTTCACCAGCGACAGGTCCTCGACGGCGCTATTGGTCACGTAGATGCGCCAGCCGGCCAGACCCTGGGCCTCGGCAAGGGCCTCCTCGTTGCGCTGGACGCTCAGTTGCACCTGATACGTGGTCACCTCCTCGACGGGAGTGGTGGCACTCGGGCGGCCTCGGCGCCCCTGTCGCCGCGTCACGATGGCCGTTTCCCTCACCGTGACCGTCAGCCACGCCGCTGCATCGTGGCGCTTCAGCAGCGCCTCTACCCGCTCCTGAACCACGTCCGCCCGCTCGCCTTTTTTGACGCGGAAGCGGGCCAACTCGTGCTCTGCACGCTGCACCCGCGCGGTGAGGGCTTGCTGCTGACGCTTGGCATAGGCCGTGCTCTGCGCGACCAGCCAGCGCTCTTCCCACTGCACAGCCTGTCCCGTGGTGGTCTGCCCATCGATACACCGAACGACTTCAAATCCGAGGCCGACCTCACGGGGCTTGGCGGGCTCATCCTGCGTCGGGGGCAGCACGACCGGAAGCGGTGCGACTGGCGGGGTCAGCACCCACTCGCGCAGCAGCGCGGGAACCTCACCCGTCAAGGGCATCGGGATCAGGTAGTGGCCACCGCCGCCCGCGATGGTGGCGCGCGTGCTCAGCGCCGCCGCCTTGCTGTCGGCCACCAGCAGGAAGTCGGCGTGGCCCAGCAAGGCGACCAGATCCTGCCAGGTTGGCACGTACAAGAGGTCATCCGCCGCATTGCCGGCGACCGTCGCGCTCAGCAGCGGCATCCCGCCCGGATCCAGGGTGGCCAGGGTCTGCTTGAACTGGAGCAGATCGGGGTGTTGGTCTTTGCTGTAGCCAAACTGGAGCACTGCGCGTTCTGGTTGGCCACCTTCGCTGGGTGCATGGGTGACGTTAAAGGAGGTGGTGTCGATGCGGGCGACCTTGGTCGGCAGGGCATAGACCCGAATGAGATGGCGTCCGAGCGCCTGCTGAACCGTAGTGATCTGGCTGGTATCCTGGCCCAACACCTCCAAGAGCCGCCCGAGCCGGTCATCAGTCACATCGGCGGAGGTGATCGTCCAGCCGGTCAGGGCACTGAGGGTGGCGTGATGGGCGGCGACCCAATCAGCCAGAACCGAGAGGCGATGATCGCGCTCGTGAAGCACAAAGGTGAGGAAGAGCACGGCGAGCTGGCCGTAGCTCAGCCCCTCCCATTCACGGTGCGGGGTCCAGTGGCTATCGATGTGCTCGGCAACGGCCATATGCGTCAACCAGGTCACCAGAATCGGGATGGCATCGACCCGTTCGATCTGTGGGCTGGTCATAAGGCTCCTCCTGGGCTGCACGACTCGGGGTCGGTTATACCACAGGAGGCTGGCGCCGTCGGGGCGCCCTGTCCGGAAAATCCTAAACCACGCTCAACACTCCCGAAAGGTCAGTGGGAGGGGCCGGCCTTCCCTGCAACAATCCATCCATGATTAACGTATCGAGCCACCAGGTTCAAATAATCTTTGAGACTTCAAGTATAACAGACGGACGCCCTTATAGTCAATGAAATGTCATTTTCAGTATGGTATACTGCCCATCGGCATGGATCTTCCAGCGTCCTAACCCAGGAGGTATTCAGTCGATGGCACTGATCGAACGCGCAGGACCGACCCACGCCCGCGAGGTGACGGTAGAGTGGTTGCGGAGCATTCCCTATGTTATCCAGTCGCCCTATTGCCCACCCACGATTGCCGGGGTTATGGTCAAAGATCTGACGGTGCATCTCGATGGCCGCGGCGATGTCATTGAACTCTGGAGCCGGCCGTGGGTGGACAATGAGGGCCTGCTGATGCCCGCGCATGTCTACCAGAGCGCTACGGATTATGGCGTGACGAAGTGCTGGCACCTGCACAATGAACATACTGACCAGTTCACGGTGACGCGCGGCAAATTGCAGGTCACGCTGGTAGATATTCGGCCCGACTCGCCCACCTTTGGCCACGTGAATCCGATCTTTCTTGGCAGCCAGAAACCGCGCCTGATCAAGATTCCGCCGATGATTATGCACGGCTGGAAGGCCCTCTCGCAGCCAGAGGTCATTGTTGTCAACTTGCAATCCCACGTCTATGATGCCGCAGATGAGTTCAAGTTTCCCTGGGATTGTGTGCTGACCGAGGTCTGGGAGCCGCGCAACGGGTGACGTTCCCTCCCGCAGGGGTGGGGAGAAGCCGGGTTTTCCGCCCTGTGCTGTCTCGGCGGGGGTTGCGGTGGCCGCAGGCCTCTGCAACAGCATACGTTCCGATGCAGGGCGGCCTGGCCGCCCCGTACCAGAACGCGGTTTTCGGAGGGTGAGTCAGGATAATGCATTAACTTCAATGCTCCAGACCTGACGGGTTTACCAGACCTGTCAGATCTGGGAGTCGGAAGTGACGTTGCCGCAGAAGCGATCAGCGCCCCCATTCTACCGCGTGCTCGATGTGCTCGAGCCGGGCGACGCGCCCGGTGGCGTCCACTTCAACCGCAATCACGTCAATGCGCCAGGGGCGATCGTTGCCGGCCCCGCTCTCCGCCAGGTATGCCTGGGCGAGGTCCGCGAGACGTCGCGCCTTGCGCGTTCCCACGCTAAACTCAGGGAATACGGGGACCGCCCCACGCGCCCGTCGGGTGCGTACCTCCACAAAAACGACCTGGTCGCCCTTGGTGGCAACCAGGTCAATTTCACCGGCGGAGCAGCGCCAGTTGCGGGCGATGATCGCGAAACCGTTGCGCTGGAGGTGCGTTGCGGCGGCCAGTTCCCCGAAGCGGCCCAGCTTCGCCTTAGCCGAAGGCATACTTGCGCCAGACGTCGTGGCGTTCGATCTCGCCCAGCAGGGCGAAGGCCACGTACTGCGGCTGTCGCGGCGTGGTCAGCAGGTGCATGTTCGCCTGTTCGGGCGTGCGCCCGCCCTTGCGATGGTTGCATTCGCGGCACGCCGTCACCACATTGTCCCATGTGGTCGCGCCGCCCTGCGAGCGAGGGACCACGTGATCCATCGTCAGGTTGGCTCGCCCGGGCTGCGCCCCGCAGTACTGGCAGGTTTCGCGGTCACGCGCGAACACGCCCCGCCGCGAGCAGGGCAATTTCATGCGGCGTGGAATGCGAATGTAGCGCACGAGGCGGATAACGAGGGGCACGTCGAAACTGATCGACCGCGCGCGGAGTTGCTGTGTGGCGGCTTCAACCAACTCCGCCTTTTCCTGAAGCAGCAAGACGAGGGCTCGCCGAACCGAGATCAGTTGCAGCGGCTCGTAGCTGGCATTGAGCACAAGTACTCGTTGTCCCAAGGCACCCACCCCCTTAAGAACCGTTGTACGTGTACAAGGGCTCTTCGCGCGGGGGTCAGGGTGTCCCCCGGCTAGAGCGCCAGGCCTCTGGCCCGGCTGGCGGAGGAAACCGCACGGATGGCCCGCAACACAACGCTGCCCCCAACGCCGCCGCAGCGGTCGTCGAACCGGGCAGGGCAAAGCCGCGTTAACGCCTGATCGAGGGCGTCATCACGACCGGGTAGATGTGTTCGGTGCCATGCGTGGGCCATACTGCGCCAGTGTCCTGCAATGCCGCTCCGGTGTTTTCCGAAGCGCCCGCCGATGGTGGTGTCAATATAACAGTAACATAGATGGGCGCGACTTGTCAATTTGTAATCGTTCACTTTCGGCCCCCCCTGGGGGGCGGTCAGCGTGTCTGCCGCCGGGCCGCTTCGTTGAGAATGAGGTCGTCAATCAGCCGCTCGACGGGGGCCCGGTCGTCGGTAAAGGGCGCGTAGCGGGCCTGGGCCGGGGTGAAGGGCCGTACCGGTCCAAAACGCCCTTCGTTGAGCGCCCAGTACATCACCAGTTGCAGGGCGCGGTAGCGTGGCTCGCCCTCGGCCAGGGTCGCCATCGCTGCCGCGTTTTCGATGAAGTGCGCCGCGCCATCTCCCACCGGCGTGTTGACGCCCACCAGGATGGCATTCGAGAAGCGCGTGTCGATCACGTAGACCTCGGGGAAGACCGCCAGCATGGTCGAGGCCAGGGCATTGACCAGGCGGTCATCGCCGCTGGCGGGCCGCCCGGCGTTGACCACGGCCACGCCACGCGGGTTGAGGCGCGCCCGCACTTCACGGAAAAACTCCACCGTGGTCAGGTGAAACGGCACGTAGGGTTGCTGGTAGGCGTCCATTCCGATCACGTCGTAGCGCCGGGCAGTGTTCGCCAGCCAGGCGCGGGCGTCCTGAGCATAGGTTGTGTAGCCCGGGTACGCGGGGTCCTGGTCCTCCATATCGAAGTAGCGCCGGCCCATCTCGATGATCGCCGGGTCAATTTCCACGGCGTCAATCAGCGTTTCCGGCCCGTAAATGGCCAGGAACTGCTTGGGGATGCTGCCCGCCGCCGAGCCGAGCAGGGCCAGGCTGCGCACCTCGGCGGGGCGCATGCCAGGGTAGACGTAGGGCGCCACGGTGAAATAGTCCCACGGTCCGCCGTCGGTCAACAGGTCGAGCGGGTCGCCGGTCTGGCGGTACTTCAGGCGGTAGACCGAATGGATGGCCTGGCCTTCGTTCAAAATCAGGACCCGCCGCCGATCCACCGTGCCCGAAGCGTAGCTGATCGTTTGCTCGGCCACCTGGATGTAGTTGTGGCTCGACTCGCGTTCGGCGATCAGGGTGCAGCCGCGGCAGTCGGCCGTCTTGATGGTCGGAACGAGGGTGTAGTGGAACAGCGCCAGCCCGGCCACGCCCGCGAGCATGAGCAGGGCGCGCCAGTCGCGCAGCCCGATCGCGCCGAGCGCCACCAGGAAGCCGGCGAAGAGAAAGATCGTCGCGCTGGTGCCAATGAGGGGTATCAGCACCAGCACGGTGAGAAAGGTGCCGACAATCGAGCCGATCGTGGAGAGGGCCGAAATCGTGCCTGCGGCTCGCCCTGCCTCGGCCACGCCCTGCCGGGCCTCGTGTAACTGCAGGCGCACGGCAAACGGCCCGACCGTGGCCATCAGGATCACCGGGGCGGCGAAGAGCAGAATGACCCCGACCAGGGCGCCCAGAAAGCCGCTCGCGGCGACACCGCGCAGCGAGGCCTGGGCCAGTTGCAGGAACGGGCGCGCCACCAGGGGCACGATCGCGGTGAGCAGCCCGGCCCAGGCGATCAGCCAGAAGAGCAGCCGGCGCTCGGGCCGCCGGTCGGCCAGGCGCCCGCCGAGCCAGTACCCCGCGGCGAGGTAGACCAGGGTCATGCCGATCACCACCGCCCAGATCGGCTGCGAGGTCCCGAAGAACGGCGCCAGCAGGCGCGGCATCACCATTTCCACGCCCAGGGTGCCCACCCCGGCGAGAAAGACGACGCTCAGCAGGAACCTATCGGTGCGTGGACCGGTCATAACCGTTGCCGCTTCGGCCCCTCGTTTTCCTGGAGGGGCGCAACCCTCTTCGAACCTCCCTTTCGGCAGGGGCAATTCGGAAGTCTGGTCTCCCCGTTCTCTTCCAACCGGTTATCAATCGTCTGGAGATAGGTTCTCAGCCGATTGCGTTCAGAATCAATCTCTGCAGCAACTGTATCAGCAGGATCGCCACCAGTGGCGAGAGGTCAATCATGCCGATGGTGGGCAGCACGCTGCGAATGGGCGCCAGGATCGGCTCGGTGATGTCGCGGAGGATCTGCGTCACCCGCATGTTGCCCAGGGGGTCGATCCACGAGACCAGCACCCGGCCGAGGATGGCGAACAGGAGCACTTGAAACAGCAGGCTGATAAACGTTACGAGAAAGCCCGACATACGTCAAAACCTTTCTGTGAGAGCCCGCAAGCGGGCGCTGACACGGTGACAATCAGTGAACAAAGCCGGATGCCGGGAACGCCGGGTTCCCCACACCCCTGGCCGCCGGGTACGGTCTGGAAGGGCTATATACGATCCTCCAGACGGGCCTGCACGGCGGCGGCGTGGGCGAAGAGCCCCTCGGCCTCGGCGATCCGGCGCGCCGCCGGCCCGATCCGCGCAAGGGCCATCTGATTTACGCCAACGAGCGAAATCACTTTGCGAAAGTCATCAACGTTCACTGGCGAGGCGTAGCGCGCCGTGCCCTCCGTGGGCATGATGTGGGAGGGGCCGGCGCAGTAGTCGCCGAGCACCTCGAAGGACTGCTCCCCAAGAAAGACGCCGCCGGCGTTGCGCACCTTGCCGACATAGGCCCACGGATCGGCCAGCAACAGGCAGAGATGCTCAGGGCCATAGGCGTTGGCCAGTTCGAAGGCCGTGTCCAGATCGGGGGTGATCACGACGCCGCCGCGCCGGCTGACGGCCTCGGCGGCGGCGCGGGCATTTGCCGCCGGTAGCGCCTCAAGCTGCCGGCCCACCTCGGCCTGCACGGCCCGCGCCAGTTCGGGCGCGTCGGTCAGCAGGATGGCGCTGGCCTCGACGTGCTCGGCCTGGGCCAGGAGATCGGCGGCGACGTAGCGCGGATCGGCCGTGCCGTCGGCGATGACCAGGGTCTCGGTTGGTCCGGGCAGGCTCTCGATCCCCACCGTGCCGAAGACGAGGCGCTTGGCCTGAATAACGTAGCGATTACCCGGCCCGACGATTTTATCCACCCGTGGCACGCTCTCCGTGCCATACGCCAGCGCGGCGATGGCCTGCGCGCCACCTACGGCGAAGACCCGGTCCACTCCGGCGATCCAGGCCGCGGCAAGCACCACGCCGGCTGGTTCGCCCGTGTCCCGTTGGGGCGGCGAACACACCACGATCTCGCTGACCCCGGCGACGCGCGCCGGCACGGCGGCGTGGATCAACGACGAGGGCAACGGCGCCGCGCCGCCCGGCACGTACACGCCGACCCGTTGCAGCGGAACCACGAGTTGACCTCGCGCTCCTTCGACGCTGAAATCGATCCAGGAGTTGCGCGTCTGACGCTCGTGAAAGCGGCGAAGTTCGGCTACGGCCAGGCTCAGGGCCTCATACAGATCGGCGGGCAGGGCCTCGGCCGCCGCGCGCCAGCGCTCGCGGGGCGTCTCCAGCGTTGCCGGGGCCACGCCGTCAAAACGCTCGCTGCATGCCCGCAGGGCCGCGTCGCCGCCGGACCGCACCTCGGCGATAATCGCCGCCACCGCCGCCGTGGTCGCGGCATCTTCGTCGAGGGGGCTGCGGCGCAGCACGGTGGCGCGGGCCACCGCCAGGTCGGCGATGATCGGGATTGGCATGGTCCATACCTTTCGCTCAGTCAGGCGCGGCGCGCCCCCTCATTATACCCCGAAGGCGCGAAAAGCACGTAGGGGGAAACCGGGTTTCCCCGCGCCCCTGCCGGCGGGGAGGGGCCTGGCCCTCCCAGGAACCCCCCTCTGCACCTCCGCGGCGCCATGGGCGCAGCGGGCGGATCGTCGCGCTTAATTGCCGCCGAATCCGCGCCACAGCGCGGTTTCATAGCGATCAACGCTTGACAGTCTCCATGCTATCGCGTATGATGAACCAGACAGAGTGTAAATCATAAAGTCCGGATGCGCCCGGGCGCATCCGGTATCCGCTGCGCTTATCTCCTTCCCAGGTGGCCAAGATTCGCTTTACGCAAGCATATGGAGTAGCTATGAGCCAGCTACGAGGACGACGGGCAGGGGCGCTGATGCTGCTGGTGGCGGCGATGCTGCTCGCCGCGCTGCCGGTTGGCAACGCTCGGGCCCAGGGGAAGATCTACTTCCCGCAGACGGGCCATTTTCTCGGCGGGGCCTTTCGCTCGTTCTGGGAGCGCAACGGCGGCGTCGAGATCTTCGGCTATCCGGTGTCGCCGGAGTTTGTGCAGAACCGTGATGGCCGGGTGGCCCAGTATTTCGAACGCGCCCGCTTCGAACTCGATGTGGTGAACAACCAGGCCGTGATCAGCCTGGGGTTGATCGGGCGCGAGTATACGGCCGCCCGCGGGTTGGGCTTCCCGCCCGTCGCGCCGGTGCGCGCTCCAGGCTTGCGCTTTTTCCCCGAGACCGGCCATACCTTGCGTGGCGAGTTCCGCAATTTCTGGGAACGCCGCGGCGGCCTGCGCATCTTCGGGTATCCGATCTCCGAAGAGTTCGTCCAGCAACTCGACGATGGGCGCAACTACATCGTCCAGTACTTCGAACGCGCTCGCTTTGAACTGGTTGGCAATCGGGTGCGGCTCGGTCTCCTCGGCAGTGCCCTGGTGCCCTGCCAGTTGCGGCCCGGCTTTCCCCCCAACGCCCCACCACCCGGCCCCGTTCCCGAGGGGAGTTCCGAGTCCTGCTTTGTTATTCCAGGTTTTGCCGCGCGCGTGTTTCCCGAGGCCAGCGCGCCCGGTACGACCCTGGGCTTCGAGGCCCGCGGCTACGCTGGCGGTGAGGAAGTGGCGATGTGGATCAACCTGGCCCCTGGCGGCGTGCGCGCCGTTCCCTACCGCGCCATCGCCGACGCCGATGGCGTGGTGCTGGTCGGTTTCCGCACCCTGGCCACCGATCCGCCCGGCAACTACAGCATCGTCGGTCAGGGCCTCCGCAGCGGGCGCGTGACCGTGGCGGCGTTCCGGCTCGTCCGGTGAACGGCGCGACCGCAGCAGGGCCGAAGCACTGGCGCAACCGGTGCTTCGGCCCTACGGTCGCGCTTCGAGCAGCAAGGGGATATCGGTCGGCGCCTGGTCGCCATCGCGGAGCACGCTCAACGTGATCGTGTCGCCGACGCGGTGCTCCAGGTCGAGTAAGCCGATCAACTGATCGCCATCGGCTATCGGGCGACCGTTGAGGCCGAGCACGATGTCCCCGCCGACCCGCAGAGGCACGCCATTGAGCGTCGCGTCCCGCGAGCCGCCCCGCAGCCCTGCCCGCGCGGCAGGGCTGTTTGCCTGCACATCGGTGATCAGCACGCCCCGCGAGACGGGCAACCCCAGGCGCTCGGCGCTCAGGGCGTCGAGCGAGAACATGCGTATGCCCATCCAGGGGTGTTCGTAGCGCCCCTCGCTGATCAGCGCCGGAACCACCTTGAGCAGCGTGCTCGTGGGGACGGCGTAGCCAACCCCTTCGAACGACCCGCCGCCCTGGCTCACGGCGATGGCCGTGTTGACGCCGATTACCTCACCCCGCGCGTTGAGCAGCGGCCCCCCGGAATTGCCGGGGTTGATCGCCGCGTCGGTCTGGATGATGTTCGGGATGCTGAAGCTCCCGAAGGTCCGGGTTGGGCCGCGCAGGGTGCGCCCCAGGCCGCTGACGACGCCGACGGTCAGGGTGTTTTGCTCGCCGAAGGGGCTGCCGATCGCCACGGCCGTCTGTCCCACCTCAACCTCACGCGAATCGCCGATCGGCAACGGCGCGACGCCCGGGGGCAGGGCGCGCACCCTGAGCACGGCCAGGTCGCTGTCCGGGTCGCTGCCCACCAGATCGGCCAGCGCCGTCGTACCGTCGTACCAGCGCACCTGGAAGCGTTCGGCGCCATTGACCACGTGGTGATTGGTGACGATGTGGCCCTGGTCATCGTACAGAAAGCCCGATCCCTGCCCGCGCGAGCGTTCGGGCAGCCCCGGCACTACCGGGTGGTTCTCGGGGAGCGGGACGCCGAACACGTCAATGCTCACCACGGCGGGGTTGGCGCGGCGGTACAACTCGACCAGCAGCCGTTCCTGGTCGGCCAGGGCCGCGCTGACCGCCGGCTCCAGGGTTGGCTGTGGCGGGATGGTGGGTAAAGGCGGGTTGGTCGGGCGTGGAGCGGCGACGGGCGCCGCGGCCTCGGGGGTGGCCATGGACAGGGGCGGCACGCTCTGCGCCGTGGGTTCGGCCTGCCGCCCCAGAGGCAACGGGGGCAGACTACAGGCCGCAAGTGCCAGCCCGAGCAGCAGTGGCAAAAGGAACTTGAGCATAAGGAGAATGTTCCAGCCGTCCGAACCTGATATAGAAACCAGGCTTCACGGGAGGGTGTGGGAGGGCGCGGCCCTCCCACTTTATCGTGTCATCGCAGCAACGGGGACGGAGGACCCGCGACCAGCGGCGGGCCAGAGCCCCGGCCAGATCGAGCAGAAGAACAACCCGGCGAAGAAGCCCGCCTGTGCGCCGTTGATCAGCAGCAGCCAGAGGGGAGCGTACCAGGCGCCGTGGTAATGGCCGACGATTTCCAGTGGCCAGAGCAGGAACGGCGTGGCGCAGAGCGCCAGCCGCGCCCACCAGGGCATGGCGCGGAAGCTGTCGAGCAGCCGGATCGCGCCCGGAAGCCGCTCCGCGCGCCGCCCGCCCACCAATACCCTTGCTGCCCAGAGACCGATCGTCGCGCCCCAGCAGCGCGCGCACACGGCCATGGGCAGCCCGAAGAGCAGGTAGGAGCGTTCCGGCGTCGGGCAAACGAAGGTGGCGAGCAGATCGCGGGCGAGTTGACCGCTCTCGGCCACCAGCGGCACACCCGAGGCGCGGAAGAGCGGCGAAATAATCGGCCCCAGAAAAAGGATCCAGAGGATGGCGTCGAAGGCCCATGCGGGCCAGCGGCGGGGCGCGGGTGCGAGGTGGTGAAGCAGGCTAGTGGTCATAGTCTTTCAAAAAATGGGCCGGGATGGGAAGGTCAGGGAGAGCGCAGCTCTCCCAGGCTCGCTCCTCACTTGAGGCACCGCACATCCCACCAGATACGGGGCAGGCGGACCACCTTCTCGCGTAGCTTGAGGTGCGCCCGGTGGGTATAGGCATCGTAGTCGTTGGCTTCGAGCTTGTCAAGGATGCCGCAGTAGATCCGTGCGGCGGCGCCGATCGCCAGGCGGCTCTGCGGAGGGAGCAGGGCGATTCCCGGCCAGCTCTCGGCGTAGAGCCGTCGCGTGCGTTCGACTTCAAAGCGCATCAGCGCGCGAAACCGCTCATCGTACACCCCGGCCAGAACATCTTCGGCGGTCAGCCCGAAGCGCGCCAGATCCGTCTCGGGGAGATAGACGCGTCCGCGACGGGCATCTTCGCCCACATCGCGCAAAATGTTCGTGAGTTGCAGCGCCACGCCCAGTTTGATCGCGTAGGGCTCGGCGCCGGGCACATAGCCCGTTATGCCCATCACCAGCAAGCCCACAACCGAGGCGACGCGGTAGCAGTACAGCCAGAGATCGGCGAAGTTCGCGTAGCGCGAAATGGTCAGATCCATCGCTACGCCGGCGAGCAGTTCATCAACCAGGGCCGCCGAGAGATTGTAGCGCGTGCGGGTGTCGTGCCAGGCCACCAGTACCGGGTCGTGGAGGGCGGGGCGGGGTGCGCGGGCCTGTTGCACCCAGGCAGCCAGGGCGCGGGCCGGGTCATCAACGGCCATATCCACCGTATCGTCGGTAGCGCGGCAGAAGGCATACAGGGCGCGCACGGCCCGCCGGACATCCGGCGAGAGGAACTGTGAGCTGAAGTAGAAACTCTTGGAGTGGCGGCGAATGATGCGCTCGCACTCGGCGTACGCCTCGGCCAGGGAGTGTGGAGGGCGCGGCGGGCGCTCCTCGCTGCCAGCGTGAGGTGAAGACTCAGTTAGATGAAAGAGCAACGCCAATTGCTCTTCGGCCGGCAGCGGCTGGGAGATTAGCTTTCCGGAGGCGCCAAGCGCCAGTGAGGAACCAGGATTCAGCGACACACGGCTTCTCCTTCGTCTCAGCCCCCGGGCATCGACCAGGGTTCGGTATGCCAGCGCGCCAGGCTGAGGACCGCTACGCTCACCCAACGCGGTTGGCCATTGCCAGGGCCGCCGCGCCGTTGAGCACTGGTCCGCGTTGTTGTGAAAGAAATCGCTTCCCTTTCATAATACGTGAATTGGGAGATTGAGGCAACTTTTCACTGTGCAAGTCCCGTGCAGCAAGTTTCCGGCTTTCCAGAGCCAGAAAAGTCTCCCGGTTGCCGGCGAATCGGGGCGCGCTGGTCCAACGAAGTTCCTCGGTGCACAAGGAACCTGTGCTTATGAAATGTAATAGTTGTGAACCTGAAAGAAAAAGGGGGAGGGCGACACGGGAGAGGGCCCGTAGGGACGGGAGAAGCCCTCCCTGGAAGAAAACGCTATGCGCTGGTTGTGCGGCGGAGCCGCACGGGGTCGTGGCTTCGCCGCGCGGCGCGTTTTGTGCCCATGAGGGGGAGGCGCGGAAGGTGCGGCCCTCCACGGTCCGTACCGTTCCGCTGCCGGCGGGGGCGCGGCCTGGCAACGCCAGAACCAGCCTACCGTCGTGGGCGGGCCGCCCCGACGGTAACGCAGGTGTGAACCATACTCGAACGTCAGAACCTCACAGGTCCAACCTGTGAGGTTCTGGCATCTACCGTCCGACACCGAGGATCTCGGCCACATTGTCCACGGCTTCAAGGGCGTCGCGGCCAAGGAAGGCGCCGGGCATTTTCTGTGTCAGCACCGGGTTGAGGTTGAAGGCCCGCCCGCCATAGCCGAAGTGGGGGGTTGGCGGGGGGAGGGCAAGGATGGCGCGACCGGTCTCCAGGAGTTGGGTGGCCGTTTCGGTGGTTGAGGCCGACATCGCCACCAGGTCAGGCTGGAGCTTGCGCACGGTTTCGAGCAGGTCGCGCAGGGGCACCTCGGGACCGAGGTAGATCACCTGCCAGCCATGGCGCACCAGGAAGACCGCGAGCATCAGCGCGCCGAGGTCGTGCTGTTCGCTGGGGGCGCAGGCCACCAGCACCAGGCCGCGTCCGTCGGTGATGTTGTAGGTATTGAAGAGCCCTGACAGCTTGCGGCGAATGAACTGGGTCGCGAAGTGTTCGGCCGTCACGGTGATCTTCCCGGCGTGCCACTGCTCGCCGATCTCCACCATGGCCGGCTGCACCAGTTTCAGAAAGACATCTTCCAGGGGATAGAGGGCGAACGCCTCACCCAGGATCTGCTCGGCGCGGGTCGAGTCGTAGTCGGTAAGGGCGGCGACCAGGCGGCTGTTCAGCCGCTCCCAGGTATGGGGCTCCGTATCCACGGCAGTCGTCAGCCAGGAGAGATTTGACTCATTGCCATCGTTCATGAGGGCGATGGCCTGGCTGATCGTCAGCCCCTCGGCGGTGCGGTCACGTAACCAGCGGATGGTGGCGATGTCGCGCTCGGAGTACAGGCGGTGCCCGCCATCGGTGCGCTGCGGCCGTGGAATGCCGTAGCGTCGCTCCCATGCCCGGAAGGTGTCCGCAGGAACGCCGGTCTCCTGGGCGACAGCCTTGGTGTTGTAGCGCGGCTTGTCCGAGAACTGGAACAGGAAATGTTGTTGTGCCATAGCCGACAGCCTTTCACGCGGCGCGTTGCCTCGTGAACAGAGGCACATATTGTAGCACGCACATGCGCGATCTGTGCGTGGAGGACCGCTAATTCTGCAATTACATTGTATCACGCTGCACAAAACCCGTCAATGAAATGCACAGTAAACATTGGCGTTCTCGCCGACCGTGGCGCGCCGTGCGTCTGGGCGTGGGCGGGGCCAATGCAACGTGTTCGGGGCAAGCCCCCGACCCCGGGGGGCGCTGGTTGTGGCGGCTACCGCCACAACCAACGAAACACACCTTTTCGGGCAGCCTGGGCGCCCCCAGGCCCATCGTCGAGGGTGGACCTCATGCAGGCCCGCGGGAGCGTAACACAGGACTTGCGACATCGGCAAGATCGGCTATAGTACAGGCTATGCGCGCGCTCATCACCGGCATTAATGGCTTCGTCGGCGGGTATCTGGCCGATTACCTGATCAGCGAGGGGCGCTACGAGGTGTGGGGATTGGCCCGCGCCCCAGAGCGGACGCCTGCGGCGCTGTCGGGGCGCATCGGGCTGGTCTACGCCGATCTCAACGATGCGGAGTCAACCGCGCAGGCCCTCCTGACGGTTCAGCCAGCGCTGGTCTTTCATCTTGCCGGGCAACCCTTCGTTCCCGAGTCCTTTCGTGACCCGGCCGGCACGCTCAACACCAACATCCTGGGGGCGCTGCACCTGTTTTTGCCCATCATCGAGCACCGTCTGCCCGTCCGGGTGCTGGTGGTGGGCACCAACGAGGAGTACGGCGCCATTACGCCCGACGATCTGCCAGTCGACGAAGACACGCCGCTGCGGCCCGCCAATCCCTACGGGGTGAGCAAGGCGGCGCAGAGCCTGCTGGCGCAGCAGTACGTCTTGAGCCACGGCCTCGACATCGTCCGCGTGCGCCCGTTCACCCACATCGGCCCCCGCCAGAATGAGCGCTTTGTCACGGCCGCGTTCGCCCGGCAGATCGCCCGCATCGAGTTCGGCCTGCAGCCGCCGGTGATGCAGGTTGGCAATCTCGGCGCCCGGCGCGATTTCACTGATGTGCGCGATATCGTGCGCGCCTATGCCCTCGCCGCCGAGCGCGGCGAACGGGGCGCCGTCTACAACGTTGGCTCGGGACGGGCAGTGATGGTTGGCGATCTGCTCGAGATGATGCTGCAGGCCAGCACCGCCAGCGTTGAGGTGCAGGTGAACCCCGAACTGATGCGCCCGATTGACATTCCCGTGGTAGTATGTGATCCACGGCGCATCCAGGCCCGGACCGGCTGGGAGCCACTTATTCCCTTACCGCAAACGTTGCACGATATTCTGGCTTACTGGCGTGAAACTGTACGGCGTGAGCTTGCCGGACCCGAATCGTAACAATACTGTCATCGCTGGCCTCCCGCCTGTTCAACTCACCGCAGGGGTTGCGGCGTAAGATCAGGCCGGTTGTGTCGCAGTATGCGCGCACGGTTCACGCTATCGAGGTGCCATCTATGAAAGCTGTGATCCTGGTTGGAGGTCTCGGAACGCGGTTGCGTCCACTGACCTGTAACACCCCTAAACCGATGATCCCCCTGGTCAACCAACCCTTCATTGAATGGATGCTGCTGCGGCTCCGTGACCAGGGCATCACCGAGGTGATCCTGGCGGTGCAGTACCTTGCCAGTCGCTTTCGCGAGAGTCTCGGTGATGGCTCGCGCCTGGAACTGAAGCTCCACATCGTCGAAGAGACCGAACCGCTTGGTACCGCGGGGGCCGTGAAGAACGTCGAACATCTCCTCGATGGCCCCACCTTCGTCTTTAACGGCGACGTGATGACCGATCTCGACCTGCGGGCCATGCTGGCCTTCCACCGCGAGAAGCAAAGCAAGGTGACCATCTCGCTCACGCCGGTGGAGGATCCCACCCAGTTCGGTCTCGTCGAGATGGATCGCCAGAACCGGGTGCAACGCTTCCTGGAAAAGCCCGGTCCTGAGGATATCACCACCGACCTGATCAACGCTGGCACCTACATTATTGAGCCGGAAGTGTTTCGCTACGTGCCGCCGAAACAGTTCTACATGTTCGAGCGCGGCCTCTTCCCGGTCATGCTGCAAACGGGCGACCCGATGTTTGGCTTCCCGTCGCGCGCGTACTGGACCGATATCGGCAAGCCGCAAACGTACCTTGATGTTCATCACGATATTCTGATCGGCAAGGTGGCCTACAACTTCCGGGGCCGGCAGATCGCCGATCGGGTCTGGCTGGAAGGTGACGCGGAGATCCACCCCGGCGCCCAGGTGGTTGGTCCGGTGGTGATTGGACCGGGGACGGTGATCAGGCGCGGCGCGCGGGTGATTGGCCCTACGGTGATCGGCGCGCGCTGTGTGATCGGTCCGGAGTGCAACATCGAAGGCGCCGTGTTGTGGGACGATAATGTGCTCGATGAGGGCGTGGTCCTCCGGAACTGTGTGCTCGGCAACAAGAATGTGATCGGGGAACGCTCCCACATCACCGAGGGGGCGATTGTGAGCGATGGCTGCAGCCTGGGAGCGGATAACCGCCTGGAGCGTGGCATCCGCATCTGGCCGAACACGGAACTGGGCGACCGCGCGATTTCGTTCTGAGCGTGGTGCGCAACCCGCCTGGGAAGGCGCAGTACGCCGTCCGAACGTTTTTGAGCGGTTGCGCTCGGAAGAGCCTATCCGGATAACCTGGTTGTCCGACCCTTTTTCTGGGAGGGCTACGCCCTTCCCGCCCCGCCCTTCAGGGGAGGGGCGGGGGGAAACCCGGCTTCCCCACCTTACCTACAGGAGTTGTTCGGATAGGCTCCAATGCCAAAGCACCGGCGCAGCCGGTGCTTTGGCATTGCGGGGCATCTGGGTGACCTGTCGCAGGCGTCGCTTACTTCTTGCCCAACGCCTGGTCAATCGTCGCTTCGCCTGGCTTGCGCTCCGGCTCGTTGCGTGAGGGGAGAGTGGTAACCGCAGGCGCCACGGCCGGCTGTGGGGATGGGGCAGGAGCAGGCGGAGGGTGCGCCGCGCGCCGGGCGCGCACGAACCCGGCCACGCCCCGGATCACCACCATCGCGCCAGTGGTGACGACCAGCGCCAGCATGAACCACGGCAACCAGAGCAGCAGCACCCGGGCCAGGGGGGAGGTTGCCAGCAGATCGGCCACGGCGCCGCTGGCCCAGGCCGCGTCGGCGAAGCGCAGCAGGTAACTGGCGATCAGGGCGCCGTTCAGCGCCCCCAGCAGGCCCCCCACCACCCGATCCAGCGCCTGCCGCGAACGGCTCTGCGCCGGCGCCCGGGGCAGCAGTGCGCTCCCACCGTAGCCGATAATCGCCACTGTCAACAGAAAAACGGCCGCGACCAGCAGGAAGGTGGGCAGCGCCGGCAATTCGGGTCGCAGCGTCTCGCGGATCCACGCTCCCAGGCGCTGGTTCCACAGGTCGATGAGCACGGCGGCAAGCAACGTTCCGGCGATCGCTACTAACCCCGCGCGCACGCCGCGCATCAACCCGATAAGGCCGAGCAAGCCAATCCCCACCGCCAGAGTGATGGTCAAGAACATCTCTGTCTCCCCTGCCGCGACACCGGCGCCACCCTGACGCCGTCACGGCCCATGGCCGGCGGGTTCTCGCCGCCGTGGCGGAAGAACCGCAGCCCCTACGCAGATTGTAGCACACTGGCCGCTGCATGGATGGCGTGAGGCAGGACGAAGCATTGGCGCAACCAGGTGCTCAGGGCTGATGCAAAGTCAGTTCCGGAAGAGGAGCCGATCACTGGCAGCGGCCATCGACCGCTGAAAGGCGGCAAGGTTGCTCAAGCCAGCG
>DAOUDA010000193.1:0-6812 GCA_034431835.1 Chloroflexaceae bacterium
AGCGCCCCCGATGCCGCCGCGACGCCGCTGCCAGCCGGCCTGGCGGCGGCCGTTGTCGACCTGGGCGCCAGCGACGCGGAGGCGCGCGGGCCCCTCGCGCCCCTGGCGGCCAACCTGGACGCGCTCTACCTGAGCTACGCCGCCGCCGATAGCGCGGCGCTCCCCGCGCGGAGCATGGCCGTTGACCGGCGCCTCGCCGGCTGGTTGGAGACGACCGCGCCGCTCCAGGTGCGGGTGGACCTGGAGCGCCTGGCCCCTGGCAAACACGAACTCACCCTGACCGGCTGCGGCACGCCCGCCACGGCTACGTTTGACCTCCCGGCCCCCACCCAACCCTTCCCCGTCTGGTGGGTGGGACTGGGCGCCCTGCCGCTGGTCGTGGGGGGCGTGCTGGTCATCCGGCGGCGCAGGCTCGGCTCCGGCGCTCCCGAACGCTCGACGGACAGCACCAGACGCTACCGCGCCCCGGACGCGGTGACGACCGCGCGGCGCGTGACCGGCGCCCTGCCGGCTCTGGAGGTAGTGGTCTGGGATGGCCGTGAGCGCCGGGTGTGGCCGGTGCGAAGCCGCCAGATCACCGTGGGGCGCGATCCCGGCTGCGATGTCTGCATTGCCAGTAGCTGGGTTTCGGGCCTGCACGCGCGCCTCTCGCTGATCGGCGATCAGGTGGAGATCACCGACATGGAGAGCACCAATGGCACCCTGGTTGGCGATCCAGGGCGGCGATTGACGCCGGGCGCGCCCGAGCCGCTCGAACCGGGTGAGATTGTGCGCGTCGGCCCCCAGGTGCGCTTCTGGGTGCAGGTCGCGGCCCCGGCAGATGACGGCGCCGCGCCATGACCCGTTTCGAAAAGAGTTCCAGCAGGGAGGGGCTGGGAGGGCGCGGCCCTCCCAGGAGCATTCTTTTCCATCCTGTTGTTGTGCGGCTTCGCCGCAGGGCCTACCGTGCTGATCGTGTAACTGGCAGGGGTGCGGAGGAATCAGGTTTCCCCGCACCCCTGCCAGCTACGAAAGGGGCTCCTATGCTGCGCGTATGCAAGCTGATCGCCTCGGTTCTGCTGGCCGTCGCCCTGGCAGCCTGCACAGGGCCGGCAGCGCCGGTTGTCACTCCTTCTCCGAACGATCCGGCTACACCGGTGGAGGCTGCCGTGCTCAGCGATGCTCGGGCCGCCCTGGAGCGCGGCGACCACGCTGCCGTCGTGGAGATGCTCGGCGCTCCGCTGGATCCGGCGCGCGTGGAGCTGCTGGCGCGCGCGCGGATTGGTCTGGCCCGCGAGGCCATCGCCCGCGCCCCTGGTGAGGCGCGGGCGCTGCGCGCGGCCCTTGACCAGGTGGGCCTGGCCCTGGCCCTCCGCCTGGACGAGCCGGCGCTGCGCGACGAGTTGCTTGGTCTGGAGCAGGCGCTCGTTACGCTCCTGGCCGTGGAGGATCTGCGACTGGCCCTCCTGGCACGCCAGCCGGTCGCCGAGGACCCCTCTGCGCTCGACATGGCCCGCGTGCTGGCCGGGCGGGCCAGCGCGGCCGCTGCCACCGAGCCGCGCCTGCCCGGCGCGGAGCGGATCGCGGCGACTGGCTTGCTCGCCGCGGCGGGTGTGTTCGAGCAGGCCGGCGATAGCGCCCGCGCTGCAACCATCTGGCAGGAAGCGCACCAGTTCTGCGAGCAGGCGATGGCGCTTCAGGCGAGTGACGCGGCGCGGTCTTGTGTGGAGCGCCTGGCAAGCAAGCTGCCCCCCCCGGTCGCAACCACCGCTCCCGTCACGCCGGCGGCCCTCCCTTCGCAACGTCCAACCGTTGCCCCCCGTCCCCCGACGCGATCCGCTGGTGCCGCCTTCGGCGTCGTGCAACGCAAAAGCTTTGATGGCAGTGGTAACAGTGGTCAGTTCGCCTCGTGCATTGACGTTCAGGTCCTTGGTCCTGGTGGACCAATCGCCGGGGCCGTCCTTGGCATCAACAACGGCGATCACAGTTACCAGAACCAGACCGATGCCAGCGGTTACGCCGGGCGCTGTGGCCTGGGGGCCTCGACCTGGAGCATCGTGCTCTTCTGGACGCCCCAGACAGGCAATGTTGCCGGCGCAACCACCACCGTGTATCTGAACGGCGCGCCGGATCAGCGCGCCGCGGTGGTGTTCCGGGCGCGGTAGGGATAATGCGATTTTGGATTTTGGATTTTGGATTTTGGATTTTGGAGGTCAGTCGCCGATCAGGGTGATGGACAGGCTCAACCCCTCCTCGCCGAGCGTCAGGATGTCGCCGTCACGCAGGGGTTCGGGTGCGCCGGGAGCGAGGCGCATAGCGTTGAGCAGCGTTGCCACGTCGGCGCGCTCGGTCGAGACGCTCCACGGGCCGGTCTCGGTTGGAGCGATGAGGCAGTGGGGGCGATTGGATACGTAGCGATAGGCGGAGCGGCGCTGTTCCAGCAGGGCCAGTTCGCGGTGGTACGTGTCGGGGTTCAGCAGCGCCAGGGCCTGCAGCAGCCAGGCCCGGCTCAGTGTGGCGCCACGTGGAGGAAGGGCCACTTCACTGCCATCGGGAAGCCCGAGCAGGCAGCGGCGTGGCGTAGCAAGGCTGCGCTCGGTCAACCACAGATGGCTGCCTGAACGCACGCCCTGCGCGCTGGCCCTTTCCGCCGGGCGTAGTAACCGGCCCGCCGGTGAGGCCAGCCGCAGGGTGTAGGCGATCGGGTCGCCCCGCTCGTTCCGAACCGGCAGGCCGCAGCCGTCAATCAGGAGCGGGAGCAGCGTTTCGGGAGGGCTGTCCTCGCAGACGATGGTTGTGGTTTGCTCCCTGTCACCGATGAGCCAGTGCAGGGTTACGGTCAGCATCTCCTGTTGTTGTCGGGGCATGATTCTGTTGCCTTGAGAATAGTACGACGGGTCTTTGTCCTGGCGGGGTTGTGGGTTCTCAGGGCTGATGCGAAGGCTTTGGGATCAAGCCCCAGACTCCAGGTTTTGTGCGATGGTGGTGGCGGCTACGCTGCCACCACCATCGCACAATGATCCTGCCGGGCGGCGTAGCCGCCCCAAACCCCACCGCCAGAGGCGGACCTTGCATCATTCCTGTGCGGGGGCCGCAGCACCTACGAGCCTCGCCTTCAGAGAGAAGGTTCGTTGCAGGCATGGACGGTTGGCGAGGAAGGCGGAACCCGGGGTTCCACCTCCTCCTGCCCGTGAGGCTCCGGGAGGGCTACGCCGTCCCAGGAGGGCCATGCGGCATCGGACTGGGCGAGTTGCACCAACTCGCGCTCTTCGTCGCGCACCAGCAGTGCTCGGCCAGGCGGCTGGTCGCTGTCGCGCTGGTCGGCCAGGGGCAGGGCGACCCCCAGCAGGCGCGTGCCGGGATCGTAGCGTCCGGGCCAGAGCAACAGACCAGCGCGGCCGGCGTCGAGGGCGCGCAGCAGGTTGTCGTCGGCGTAGGTGACGCCAGCAGCAACCAGCAGGTGCTCGCCGTGCTGCCCGCCGACCTGAGCGATCTCGCAGAGGAGTTCGTGCAGGTTGGGCTCGCCGCCGAAGCTCTGGGTCAACTGGGCGCGCATGCGCTCACGGCAGAGGGTGTAGTCGTCGATCAGCACGACCCGGCGGAGGGCGGACGCGCCGGCACGGGCGGCCAGGAGGCTGGCGCGGAGCGTGGCGGCGCCGGCCTCGTCGTCGGCGTAGAGCAGCGTGTGGGGCAGCGCGCGCAGTGGCCGTAGCCCCCCGCGCGGCCCGTCGAGCACGAACAGGCGCAGTTCCCCGGGGCCGTAGCGGTTGATGAGGGCGCGCGCCGCGCAGAGCAGGGCGCCCGTCTTACCGCTGCGGCGCGGGCCGACGATCAGCGCGTTAGACGTTTCCTGGCTCAGGTGCAGCCAGGCCGGGCCCAGGGTCAGACTCTCGCGCCCGATCGGCGCGGTCAGCGAGTCGCCGGACGGGGGGGCCGCCGGTGCGTCCTTCAACGACGCGAGGCTCAGACGTTCGGGCAGCAGTTCGATCGGCGCCGGCCCCGCGCCGCTGCTGGCGCCCCGTTCCCGCCAGACGGCGCTCAACCGCGCCGCCTGCTGGCGCAGTTCGACCGCCAGTTCGGCATCCAACGCGCCAGGACGTTCCTCGCCCATATCGCTCGCGGCGCCCTCACTCTCGAGGCCCGGCAGGGCGATGTGCAGGTCGAGCGGGCCATAGTCAGGGTGCGCCACGAGGGCCCGCCCCGGCAGATGCTGCGGGATTGGCGCACTCACCCGCGCGCCGAGCAGATCGGCGTAGTCGTGCAACTCCGGCAGGCGCAGGGCGATACGGGTCTCCATCAGCGAAAGCAGCCGGTAGGTGAGATCGGGCGCGCGGTCGGCGCTGAGCGCAAGATGCACGCCAAAGGGCCGGCCCAGGCGCGCGACGCGGATCAGGGCGTCAATGATCTCGTCGCCGCCGTGACCATCGCGGAACTCTTCCCGCAGCACGGCGATTTTATCAATCACCACCAGAATGGCCGGAAGGCGCCTGCCGCTGGCGCGCAGGGCCGGCAGATCGGCGGCGTCGGCGGCCCGCAGCGCCTCTTGCCGTTCGCGGATGGTCGCGTCGAGCATACGCATCAGGCGGCGCACCCGTTCGCGTTCGCGGGCCTGGATGTGCGCCCCGACGTGCGGCAGGCCGGCCAGGGGACCGAGGCCCTGCCCGCCGGCGTCAATCAAGTAGCACCAGAGGTCGTCGGGCGCGTGCGACAGGGCCAGGCCGAACACCAGGGCGCGTAGCAGGGTGGTCTTGCCGCTGCCGGGCGCGCCAATCGCCACCAGGTGACCATCGGCCAGACTGACGGCAAAGGGCTCGCGCCGGCTCTCCTGGGGCAGATCGAGCAGGCCGATGGCCTGGCGGAGCCAGGCCGGCCCGGTGGGAGGTTTGCTCCATCCCTCGGTCGCGCGCTCACCAAGGGCGGCGAGGGGCAGCCGCGCGGGGAGCGGCGGCTGCCAGATCCGGGGCGGCTGCCAGCCGGCCAGAGTGGGGGCGCGAGCCTCGGCGGACTCGCGCAGGGCGCGCACCAGAACGTCGAGATCGGTCTCGTGCCGGTCGGGAAGCGGATCGTGAGCGACGGTAACGGGCTGCTCGCGCCCGTCGCGCAGGAAGCTCACCCGCGGCCCCGCGGCCCGAGCGGCGCCGCTGGCGCGGTGCGGGGTGGTGACCTGGGCCACCTGGATCAGCCGCGTCTCGGCGCCGACGCGGAAGAAGGCGCGCCCCGGCAGATCGGTGGGGAGGAAGGCGGCGTCGGGTTTGAGCAGCATCTCGCGGCTATCTTCGGCGCTGCCGAGACGCAGGGCGATGAAGAAGGTGAGCTGGCTGCGGATTTCGTCGGAGACGGCCCGCGCGGGTTGCTGGGTTGCCAGGAGCAGGTGCACCCCCAGCGACCGGCCCTGCTTCACGACGCGGATCAACTCAGCCACAAAGCCGGGGTAGGTGCGGGCCAGTTCGTCGAACTCGTCCACAACGATCAGCAGGTTGGGCAGGGGCGGCAGCCCGGCACGGGCGGCCAGGGCGCGATAGTCGCCGATGTTCTCGACGCGGGCGCCGTGGATGGTTGCCACGCTCTTGAGCAACTCCTTGCGCCGGCGCAGTTCGCTCTTGATTGCCGTCATGGCCCGTTCGGCCAGGCGCCCTTCCAGGTCGGTGACCAGCCCCGCGCAGTGGGGCAGAGCAGCGAAGGGCATGAGGGCGGCGCCTCCCTTGAAGTCAATCAGCAGCAGTTGCAGACGCTCGGGGGGATGGGTCGTGGCCAGGGCGGCGATGATGCTCTGCAGCAGCACGCTCTTGCCCGCGCCGGTCGCCCCGGCGATGATCCCGTGAGGGCCGTGGCGGCTCTCGTTCAGGTCCAGGCAGATGGGTTGCCCATCGGCCCCGGCCCCGATGGGCACATCGGTGCGCCAGGCAGTGGCGGGCGGTTCGTTCCACCAGCGCGGCGGCGTCAGGTCCCCGGCCGTGCTTACCCCGAGCAGGTCGAAGAGCCGGACCGAGCGGGGCACATCCTGCGCGCCGCCGCTCTCCACCAGCCGCACGCCGGCCAGGTGGCGCGCGAGTTGATCGCTGGCCGCGAGATCGGCCTGGTCGGGCGAAAACCGCTCGCGGGGCCACTGATCACCCGCGCGGGTCCAGCGGGCGCCATGGGCTTCCAGTTCGAGCATCGCCGCGCAGGACTCGGGGAGCAACGACCAGGCGGGAACCAGCAGCAGCGTGGCGATGCCCAGCGGCCCGCCGTGGCGCAGCAGTTCGGTGATGGCGGTGCAGGTTCGTGGAAGCTCGTCGCCGTCAACCAGCACCAGAATGCGCGGGGTGGGCGGGGCGACGTCGGGGCGCGCGGCCCGCTCCCTGCGCCGGCTGAGCTGGTCGAGCAGGTCGCTGGTGAGGCGCTCGGCAACTTCAGGGTGACCGGCGAGCATGCGCAGACCCGGCGAAGGGTCATTGTTGAGCGGCGTTGTGTGCGGAAGCCAGCGGAGCCACTCCCACTCGGCGGCGCTCGCGGGCGGGTAGAGGGCGGCCAGGCGCAGATCGCCGGGGGCATGGAGCACGGCTGCCTGCCAGAGCAGGGCGCGGGCCAGGGCCAGGACCGCCGGGCGCGGCCCGGCGAGGCCGAGGGAGCCAAGCGTGGCGAGGGGCGCACTGATGGGCGTCTGGCGCAACGTGGCGTGTTCGGCGGCAATGCGAAGCAGCCGCTGGTCCACAGGGCCGGTCGGGGTGGGAGGCGGCACGTGCGCCTGGCTTGCGGCGGGGAGATTGCCGCTGCCCACCCGCAGGTCGAGGAAGTCATCGTCGTCCGGACGGCGTTCCCAGAGGCGCGGCTCGGGCGCGCCGCCGCCCGGT
>DAOUDA010000194.1:0-2564 GCA_034431835.1 Chloroflexaceae bacterium
CGCCTCCCGCGACACAGGCCCCCGCTACCGCGCCGGCGCCCCCGCCCGAGCCTGCCGCCGCGCCCGCTCCTCCCGCCGGCGACGCGCCGCCCCGCGAGATCGTCCAGGAGGCCCTGGAGGGCTTCGAGGTCGCCCCGGTCTACCGCGCCTGGCCCCTCCCCGGGCTCGACCTGCTCGACCCTCTCGCCCCCGAGAGCCGCATCGGCGACAATGAGATCCGCCGCCTCTCGCGCACCATCGAGGACACCCTCGCCAGTTTCAAGGTCGAGGCCCAGGTGGTCAACGTCAATCCCGGCCCCGCCGTGACCCAGTTCGAGGTA
This sequence comes from Chloroflexaceae bacterium, assembly GCA_034431835.1. Taxonomy (GTDB): domain Bacteria; phylum Chloroflexota; class Chloroflexia; order Chloroflexales; family Chloroflexaceae; genus JACAEO01. The sequence goes on from DAOUDA010000194.1 coordinate 321, forward strand.
CAGCCAGCGGTGGGGGTGAAGGTGAGCAAGATCACCGCCCTGGAGAAGGACCTGGCCCTGGCCCTGGCGGCCTCGTCCATCCGTATCGAGGCGCCTATCCCCGGCAAGTCGGCGGTGGGGATCGAGATCCCCAACTCCTCGATCGCCGTGGTGCGCCTGCGCGAGGTGGTGGATAGTGAGGAGTTTGAAACCAGCCGCGGGCGCTTGAAGCTGCCCCTGGGCAAGGACATCAGCGGCAACCCCGTTGTCGCCGATATGACCAGAATGCCGCACCTGCTGGTGGCCGGCGCCACCGGCTCGGGCAAGTCGGTGGCGATCAACGCCTTCCTCTGCGGGCTGCTGCTCAAGCATACCCCCGATGAGTTGAAGCTGATCCTGGTTGACCCGAAGATGGTCGAGTTGACCGTCTACAACCACATACCCCACCTGCTGGCCCCGGTGGTGACGGAACTGGAACGGGTGGTGCCCACCCTCAAGTGGGCCACCCGCGAGATGGAGCGCCGCTACAAGATCTTCGCCCGCCACGGGGTGCGCAATCTGGAGGGCTTCAAGCAACTGGCCCGTAAACGCTCCGACCTGGAGCCGATGCCCTACATTCTCATCGTCATTGACGAACTGGCCGACCTGATGATGCTCGCCCCTGATGAGGCCGAGACCTACATCTGCCGCCTGGCGCAGATGGCCCGCGCCACCGGCATCCACCTGATCATCGCTACCCAGCGCCCCTCGGTGGACGTGATCACCGGCCTGATCAAGGCCAATTTCCCTTCGCGCATCGCCTTCGCGGTGACCTCGCAGGTGGATAGCCGGGTCATCCTCGACGGTCCCGGCGCCGATATGCTCCTCGGGCGCGGCGATATGCTCTACATGGCCGCCGACTCGGCCAAACTGGTGCGCATCCAGGGCACCTATGTGTCCGACCGCGAGGTGGAGCGCATCGTCGAGTTCTGGCGCAAGGCCACGCCCCCCGAGACGGGCCAGGAGGCCGCGGCGACGAAGCCCGGCGGCAGCCTCGGCGTCAACGGGCCGCCCTTCAGCGGCACGCTGCCCGGCCCGCGCCCCGCCGCGCCGGGAACGGCCCCCACCGCGCCTTCCGCCACCCCGAGCGACGAGGCGTTCAAGCCGCCCGCCGAGTTCCTCAGCGCCGACGAGCAGGACGCCCTGCTGCCCCAGGCGATTGACCTGGTGCGCCAGCACCAGCGCGCCTCGGCCTCGCTGCTGCAACGCCGCCTGCGCATCGGCTACAGCAAGGCCGCCCAGTTGATCGATCTGCTCGAACAACAGGGCATCGTCGGCCCCGCCGAGGGCGGGCGCTCGCGCGAGGTGCTCAAGCCCGGCAACCCGCCCCCCGGCGCCGCTGCGCCCGATGAGGAGTGAGCTTGCTCCCCGCGTTGCCCGCAACACCCAACATTTCGCCGCCCACCGGCGTATAATGGAGGAAGTACTCCGCAGCGAAGGGGAAGCGCGCCATGTCCATCGAAACCTTCCGCGACCGTACGCGGCAAATCCTTGAGAATCTGCTGAATGAAACTCCCAAGGCCGATCGCTTCGAACTGATCGAGGTGTACGCCGACCTGATCACCCGGCTCCACGCCGCCGAGGCCCACGCGCTGCTCAACGAGGTGATCAACGATGCCCGCACGCGCCTCGATGCGCGCCTCTCACCCGATCCCGTCCGCCAGACCATCGCCGGTGTGCAGACCACGCTGCAGGACATCTGGGATGCCCTGTGGCGTTGAGTAGGCTTAAACATCGTTTTTTTCGCTAACCCCCTCCCCAACCCTCCCCCGTTGGGGGAGGGATCCGGGCTTCCCCCACAACGGAGGAGGCTGGGAGGAGGGCGGAAATGCAAGGTAACTTAGTGCCTATCCGGATAACTCCGGTAGGAAGGTGGGGAAACCGGGTTTCCCCACGCCCCTCCCTGAAAAGGGATCGGACAACCAGGTTATCCGGATAGGCTCTTAGCTTTACAGACCACTGAGGGAGGAATTGGATCCCCCGGCAGGACAACTCTGGAGGTTGCCCTACCCGGCGGCCCGCGCGGCAGCAATAGGGGAAACCGGGTTTCCCCTGATCCTGGGAACCGGCGTTGGGGCGCCGTTCCTCACCCTCCCCCGCCTCGCTGCGCTCGGCGCCCCCTCCCTCTCCACCGTCGGTGGAGAGATTCTCTCATGGGTGTCAAGCGGCAAGCGCCGCTTTCGAGGATGCTTTGCGCGGATCAACGGGTTGCTGATGCTGAAACAC
>DAOUDA010000195.1:0-2672 GCA_034431835.1 Chloroflexaceae bacterium
GGCGTGGGGCAACCCGGCGGGTTGCCCCACGCCACAGTGAGAGGTGTATCCGCTGCCGGTTATTTGTCGTTTGCGGGCGTTTCGGGTATCATAAGGGCATCGCCCCACCCGGCGCGTTTGTGTTGTGGTCCATAACATCTCTGGCCATTTTATCACGTCCTCTGCGCACAGAAAGGAGGCCCCGTCCGCGCCGCCGACCCGGGTTGCGGCGAGAAAAAAACCTGAGAGTAAAAGATCGAAAGCAATTGTGGAGTTGAAAACCTATGAGCACACCTGGCGAGGTGCGCAACGGAATGCGCTGGTTTCGTGCCGATCTGCACATTCATACGCCGGCTTCTGAGGATTACGCCGAACCGGAAATCACCTATCTCGATATTCTCCAGGAAGCGGAACGACGCGAACTTGACATCATCGCCTTTACTGACCATAACACCGTTCACGGCTACGAACAGTTTCACCGCGAGTTGGACTTTTTGCGCGCGCTTGAGCAGGCCGGCCGGCTGACGGCCGAGGAACAGGCCCGCCTCATCGAGTACCGGCGTCTGCTGGCGCGTATTACGGTGCTGCCGGGGTTCGAGTTCACCTCGCATTTTGGCGCCCATATCCTCGGCATTTTCCCGCCCAACCGCCCGATCAGTCTGATCGAGACGACGCTGCTGCAACTGGGCGTTCCCGCCGAACATCTGAAGGCGGGGATCTGTGGCATTGCCAATACCCGCCACGTGACCGAAGCCTACGAGATCATCGCCCGCGCGGGCGGCCTGGTGATCGCCCCCCACGTCAATGGCCCCAACGGGGTGATCACCGAAACCCTGCGCATGGGGACCAGCGGCCAGGCGCGTATCGCCGTCACCCAGAGTCCCTATCTGCACGCCCTGGAGTTCGTGAACTTCTACACCGATCACGAGAAGTTCACTTCGCCGGGCTTCTACAACGGCAAGACCGAACACTACGATCGGCGCATGTTCTGCATCCAGGGCTCCGATGCCCACCGCCTGCGGCGCCTTTCCGACGAGGACATGCAGGCCCTGCATCGCCATGGCATCGGCGATCGCTACTTCGAGGTGCTCCTGCCCGATCCGAGCTTCGAGTCGCTCAAGGCGCTCTTTACCAGCCAGGACTTCGACCGGGTGCGGGTACCCAAGCGCGACCAGAAGCAGTGGGCGGTGGACGCGGTGCGCTTCGGCGCGCCCTCTGAGCGGCAGGTGCTGCGCGCCCCCGGCGATGACGCCCAGGTCGGCGACCTGTGGAAGGATGTGGCCGCCCTGGCCAACGCTGGCGGCGGGGTGCTGGTGATCGGCTGCGAGCCCGGCGGCAAGGTCGTCGGCGTCACGCGGCCCGACCAGGTCAGCGAGGCGCTACGCAAGAGCGTCGCCGAACAGATCACGCCCCAGCCCTACCTCTCCTTCGAATTGATGAGCTACGAGGGCCAGGATGTCATGCGGGTGGAGGTGAAGGCCGCCGATACCCCGCCGTATGTCGGCGCCAACGGCGCGATCTACGTTCGCCGTGATGGCGAGACTTCCCTCGCCGACCGGGGCGAGATCATTCAACTCTGCCGGCGCGCCCTCGCCGAAGGCGCTTCCTCGCCCCTGGACAACGGACAGGATCTCGACCTGCCCCGCTCGGGCGTCGAGATCGTCGGCGCTGTCAAACGGGGCGGCGTCTGGCTCTACGAGGTGCGCGATCTGCGCACCACCGCCGGGGTCACCCGTGACCGCGCCCAGGGCCTGTGGGCCTACGCCATCAGCCGCCACGAGGATCTGCGCGATGGTCGCATCGACCTGCAGAGCCAGGTGCGCTGGAAAGGGCGCCTGGGCCTCTGGCGCGCCTACCGCCAGGGCAATCGCACCAAGTACGATCTGGTCCATCGTGACGCCAATGGGGTGATCGACCACATTTTCTTCGGCGTGAGCGACTGGGGTCTCAGCGATTCGTGGGCAGCCCTGCTCAACGAACGCAGCGGCGATGTGGTGGAACAGGAGCCGCAGGCCTTTGAACAGGCCGACGAGACCGCCCTGCCGGCGCTCGCCGACGACACCCCCACCGAAGCCACGCTGCCCGAGCCGGCAACCTGGGGCGAGCGGCGCATCCGCTGGCGCGGCCGCGGCGGCCTGGTGGCGGTGACCCGCGACGCGGCGGGTAAGGCGCGCTTCGATCTGGTGATGAAGGATAAGGACGGCAGTGGGCAACAGTCGTACCCCGGCGTGCCCGCCGAGAAGCTCACCGAGGCCTGGTTGAGCCTCATCCGCGTGCCCCGCCCCCGCACCGGCATCGAGGTGGTCAGCGCGACCCGCGGCGAGGACGGCGAGTGGCAGTACGTCTTTCGCAACCTGCGCACCGGCGACGTGAGCGGCGTCCCCTGGCGCCTCCAGGATATTGAGCCGGGCACCGTGCGCGAGTACGCCGCCCGTATGTACCAGCAGGACATCCCCCTCGATGAGGACAGGGTCCGCTGGTGGGGCAACCTGGGCTACCTGCGGCCCATGCGCAGCCAGGTCGATCTGGTCTACGTGGACGAGTTTGGCGAACCCCACTTCTACTACGCCGCCCGCCGGGAGGAACTGACCGGCGAGTGGCGCGAGTTGCTGGAACTCTACGGCGAGATGTAGATCCCCGGCCTTCGCCCTTTGGAGGGGCGCGGGGAGGCGTGGCCTCCCCGCAACTCCCGT
>DAOUDA010000196.1:0-9509 GCA_034431835.1 Chloroflexaceae bacterium
CGACCGCATCGACGCCGTGCGCGAGATGATCATCGCCGATACCGAAGAGGAGCGCCGCGCCGCCCTGGCCAAGATCGAGCCGCTGCAGCAGGGCGACTTCGAGGGCCTCTTCCGGGTGATGAATGGCCTGCCCGTTACCATCCGCACCCTCGACCCGCCCCTGCACGAGTTCCTGCCCCACGAGGAGCACGAGATCGAGGCCCTGGCCCACAAGCTCGGCGTGGACCCCAGGAAGGTCAAGAGCCGGGTGGACGGCCTGCGCGAGGCCAACCCGATGCTCGGCTTCCGCGGCTGCCGCCTGGGCCTGATCTACCCCGAGATTACCGAAATGCAGGCCCGGGCGATCTTCAAGGCCGCCGTGAAGGTCAAGAAGGAGGGCATTGACGTTCACCCCGAGGTGATGATCCCCCTCGTCGGCCACATCACCGAGTTGAAGCCCCAGGAAGAAGTGGTGCGCCGCGTGGCCAGCGAGGTCTTCGCCGAGGAGGGGATCGAGATCCCCTACCTGGTGGGCACGATGATCGAGTTGCCCCGCGCCGCTCTGACCGCCGACGAGATCGCCGAGGTGGCCGAGTTCTTCAGTTTCGGCACCAATGACCTCACCCAGACTACCCTCGGTCTCTCCCGCGACGACTCGGGGCGCTTCCTGCCGCTCTACATCGAGCGCAAGATCCTGCGCGACGATCCCTTCCAGACCATTGACCAGCGCGGCGTGGGTGAGTTGGTACGGATCGGCACCGAACGGGGCCGCAAGACCCGCCCCAATCTCAAGGTGGGCGTCTGTGGCGAGCACGGCGGCGACCCGGCCTCGGTGGAGTTCTTCCACAAGGTGGGCCTCAACTACGTGAGTTGCTCGCCCTTCCGCGTGCCCATCGCCCGCCTGGCGGCGGCCCAGGCCGCCCTCGGCGAAGCCAGACGCGACAAGTAGGCCCACGCCCGGTTCCACGGCATGCGAGGAGGCTCGGCAGAGCCATGCCCTTCCCCGCCTCCTCGCTCAACGCCTCTGGGGACGGTCCGGGGAGAGCGAAACCCTCCCCGGACCTCTGTGCAGTTCGACAGTAACCAGGCCCTGTGCTACAATCTGGAGCCATGACGCCATCAACCGCAACTGGAGGGACCCATGCGGATCGAGCGTAATCTGGGCATGGACCTGGTGCGTGCCACGGAGGCCGCAGCGCTGCGTAGCGGCCGCTGGATGGGACGCGGCGACAAGAACCGCGCCGACCAGGCCGCCGTCGATGCGATGCGCTACACGCTCGACAGCGTGCCGATGAACGGCGTGGTGGTGATCGGCGAAGGGGAAAAAGACGAGGCACCGATGCTGTACATCGGCGAACGCCTGGGCAGCGGCGAAGGTCCCGAGATGGACGTGGCCGTCGATCCGGTCGAGGGTACGACGCTGCTGGCCGAAGGTATGCCTGGCGCCATCGCCATCGTGGCCATTGCCGAACGCGGGTCGTTCTACAACTGGCAGGGCATCGCCTACATGGACAAACTGGCCGTTGGCGAGCGCGCCCGCGGGGTGATCGATATCAACGCGCCGGTGGCCTACAACGTGCGCGCCGTCGCCCGCACCCTCGGCAAGCAACTTGAAGATGTGACCGTGGTGGTGCTGGATCGTCCCCGGCACAAGGAGTTGATCAAAGAGATCCGCGAGACGGGAGCGCGGATCAAGCTGATCCTCCACGGCGACGTGAGCGCCGGGATCATGACCGCCATCGAGAACCCGCCGGCCGACATCCTTATGGGAATCGGCGGCGCGCCCGAGGCGGTGATCACCGCGGCGGCGCTCAAGTGCATGGGCGGCGAGATCCAGTGCAGGGTCTGGCCCCGTAACGACGAGGAGCGCGCCAGGGTCGCCGAACTGGGCATTGATATCAACAAGGTCTACACCACCAACGACCTGGTTAAAGGCGAAAATGTCTACGTTGCCGCGACCGGCATCACCCCCGGCGAGTTCCTGCGCGGCACGGAGTACTTCGGCGGCGGCGCCCGCACCCACAGCGTGGTGATGCGCTCCCGCTCCGGCACGGTGCGCTACATTGACGCTACCCATCGCTGGGATAAGCTCATGCGCATCTCGAACATGCCCTATGGATGATGGGTGTGCGGGTTGAGACTGCGGCGCGCCGGCGCCTGAACCCGGCACAATCGCCGGGACTTGTCGCCGCGCTGGCCCTGGCGCTGGGCGGGATCATCGGCGGAGCGGCGGCCTTCGGGCCGCTCTATGTTCTGGCTGGCGTCCTCGCGCTGCTAGCCGGTTATGCCATGCTCGTATCTACCTCGGCCGGCCTGCTCAGCGTCTTCGCCATCAGCGCCGTTCTGCCTTTTGCCACCCTGCCATTCAAGGCGATCATCACCCCCAACTTCCTGACCCTGGCCCTGGTCGCGCTACTCGGGGTGTGGGTGCTGCGCATGCTGGCCCGGCCCGCCGAGTACGAACTGCGGCTCGGCCCCCTGGGCCTGCCCATCCTGGCCTTCATCGGCCTGACCTTCTTCTCGCTCTACCTGGGCGCCCGCGGCCTGCCCGATCCGGCGACGCTGCACAACTACGCCAAGTATGTGCTGGGTGTGCTACTCTACGTCAGCGTGATCAACTGCGTGCGCACCCGCGCCGAGGCCCGCCTCATCCTGCGCGGTCTGATCCTCAGCGGCGGGGTCGCCGCCCTGATCGGCCTGATCCTCTGGATGCTGAACGCCGACCTGACGCTCCGTATCTTGCTTGGCCTCGGGCCGCTGGGCTACCCCACCAGCGGGCGCGTCCTGCGCTTCGTTGAGGACGACCCCGCCGGGCTGGAGCGGGCGATTGGCTTCGCGGTGGACCCGAACAGCTTCGGCGGGATGCTGGCCCTGGTGCTGGCCCTGGCCGCGGCCCAACTGGTGGCCCGCCAGCCGGTGATGCGCCGCTGGCTGCTGGGCGCCATCGTCGGCGTGATGCTCCTGACCCTGCTGCTCACCTTCTCGCGGGCGGCGCTGCTCGGGCTGATCATCGCGGCGGCCTACCTGGCCACCTTGCGCTACCGCCGCCTCTGGTGGGTCATGATCGCCGCGGCTCTGGTGGGCGGCGCGCTGCTCTTCGGCCTGGGCTACGCCGGGGCCTTCATCGAGCGGCTGGTCAGCGGGTTGCAGTTCCGCGACCAGGCCCAGCAGATGCGCCTGGCCGAGTTTCGCAACGCCATCGCCATTATTCAACGCTACCCGTTTTTCGGCATCGGGTTTGGCCAGGCGCCCGACCTCGACCTGACCGCCGGGGTCAGCAGCATCTACCTGGCGATCGCCCAGCGGATGGGCCTGGTGGGCCTGGCAGCGTTCCTGGGCATCGTCGCCGCCTGGTTTGCGCGTACCATCGCCAGCCTGCCCGCCCTCGATGATGAACGGGTCAACTGGATCCTCGGCTGCCAGGCCGGCATGGTGGCCGCCCTGGCCGTCGGTCTGGCCGACCACTACTTCTTCAATATCGAGTTCAGCCATATGAGCGCCCTGCTCTGGGGAACGCTGGGGTTGGGGATGGCGATTGTGGCCCTGCCAGGGCCTGAGGAGCCCGAGGAAAGCCGGTTGCTCCGCTAGGCGCCGGTTGCCGGGAGGGTTTCGACCTTCCCTCCCGGCGGGCAGTTCAGGTATGCTATAATCTCGACACCTTTCCAGGCCCTCCCAGGGGCGGCAGAGGAGTTACGCCGATGAAGCTGACCTGTCTGCAAGAGAACCTGAAGCGCGGCCTCGCCACCGTAAGTCACGCCGTAGCCGGCAAGAGCACGCTCCCGATCCTCGCAAACGTGCTGCTGGCCACCGACGGCGGCCGGCTCAAACTCGCCGCAACGAACCTGGAGATTGGCATCACCCACTGGATCGGGGCCCAGGTGCAGGAAGAGGGGGCGATCACCGTGCCGGCCCGACTCCTCGCCGATGTGGTGGGGGGCCTGCCGAACGACCGCGTGACGCTCACCCTCGACGCGCGCACGCAGACGCTGCGGGTGGAGTGCGGGCGCTTCGTCAGCAACATCAAAGGCGCCGACGCCGATGATTTTCCGACCATCCCCTCGATCGCCGATCGCGAGGCGACGACCAGTCTGCCCGCCGATGTGCTGCGCCAGGCGATCGAACAGGTGGCCTTCGCCGCCGCCACCGACGAGTCGCGCCCCGTGCTGGTGGGCGTGCTGGTGCGCCTCCGCGAGCAGACCATGTTCATGGCCGCCGCTGACGGCTTCCGGCTGGCGACCCGGCAGGTGCCGCTCGCCGAGGTGGTCAGTAAACCGGTGGAGTTTATCGTGCCGGCCCGCGCCCTGCTGGAACTGGCACGCATCGCCGGGGAAGCCGAAAGCAACGTCGGCATGATTGTGACGCCTGGCGGCGGCCAGGTGCTCTTCCATACCCCGACCACCGAGTTCGTCTCCAGCCTGATTGACGGCAAGTTCCCGGACATCGAGCGGGTCATTCCCCAACAATACGCCACACGAGTGATTGTGGACACGGCGGAACTGGCCAAGGCGGTCAAACTGGCCTCGTATTTCGCGACCGCCAGCCAGAACGCGATCAAGCTGACGATGGAACCGGGCGGCGAGCCGGGTCCGGGGCGCCTGGTGATCAGCGCCAACGCGGCAGACGTGGGCGATAACCGCGGTGAACTGGACTGTATGGTGCATGGCGAGGGCGGCCAGATCGCGCTGAACGTGCGCTATCTGAGCGATCTGCTGGGGGTGGTGAAAACCGCCCAACTGGCGATCGAAATCCAGTCCCCGCAAAGCCCCGGCGTGTTCAAGCCGGTGGGGCAGGAGGGGTACCTGCACATTATTATGCCGATGAGTATTCGTTGAGCTGAACGTTCACCTCAACGAGACGAGAACGCTGTTTCCGGGAGGGCGCGGCCCTCCCGGACCCTTCCCTGTGGGGCCCGCTTTTCGCTCATCCTTGTAGAACATGACGCGATCGGCTATAATGGGCGAAGCCGTCAATTTGCGCATCCGTTCATACCCCATGGCTCTCCGCGTGTCCAGTCGCGTGGCGTCGGGCCGATCGAGGAATTCTGGTCGTGAGTGTAACCTCAGTTGTCCTTGTGCATGCCCATACGCTGTTCCGCGAAGGATTGCGGCAGCACCTCCTCGCCCATCCGGAGTTCCGGATCGTGGGTGAGGCCAGTAATGGGCAGCAGGCGATCCAGCTGGTTGATTACGGCGATCCTGATATTGTACTGATGGAAGTGGATCTGCCCGGTGTCAATGGCCTGGAGGTTTCACGGGCGATCAAGCGCACCCACCCGCACATCGGGATCATTCTGTTTAGTTCGGAGATGGACGGCGACCACGTGGTCAAGGCCATTCGCGCGGGCGTGGCGGCCTATCTCCCTCGCAATGTCGATTGGGCCACCCTGCTCGCCACGCTGCACGAGGTGCGCCGCGGTAGTTACCCGATCAACGACCTGGTGCTCTCCCTGCCCGATGTGGCCAGCCAGGTGCTGGCCGCCTTCCGCCAGATGGTCGTTGATGAGGATGTCCAGAGCATTTATTCGCCCCTCTCGCCGCGCGAACTCGAGGTGCTCGAACTGGTGGCGGCCGGCCGCACCAATAAAGAGATTGCCCAGCAGCTCGACATCAGCAACCAGACGGTGAAGAACCACGTGTCGTCAATCTTGCGCAAACTGGCCGTGAACGACCGTACCCAGGCCGTGGTCTACGCCATGCGCCGCGGCTGGATCAAAGTGGTGCTGCCCGGCGAGTGAGCGCGTCCGCGGCTCTCTCTGGGCGGACGCGCGCCGCCCGATGCCCCCACGCCTCGCCCGGTCGAGGCGCCGCCAGGGGGAGAAGGCTACCGACCCGTGAAGCCGTTTTCGCAGAGACTCTCCCGCACCCTGCTCGTTCTCCCGCTCGCCCTGCTCCTGACCCTCTCCGCCTGCGATCTGACCACCGTCGGCGAGACTGAGCAGATCGCCAATATTGAGACCATCCGCGCCGGCACGCCCTCGCCTACCGCTACGCCAACGGCCACCCTGACCCCCACGCCCACCGCCACGGCAACCCCGACCGTCGGCCCCACGGCGACGCCTACCCCTACGCCGCTGCCGCCCACACCCACGCCCAATCTGGCCCTGGTCGGGTTCGGCTTCTGCGACCAGCGCGTCGGGACGCTCGATGGGCGCTTCTCCGCTCGCCTGCTTGCCGCCGACGCCAGCGGCACCCCCGCCTTCGAACAGGTCGTGCTGCGCTTTGAACTGGCCCCTGGTTCGGCGCCCCTCGGCGCCGTGGCAGTCTGCGCCCCGGCCACCGATCTCGACGCGGCCGTCGCAACCGATCTCGATGGCGCCTATGCCCTGCGGGTGCGCCTGCCCGGCTGGCTCCGCGATGAGGCCTTTCGCTCCTCGCCCATCACCTCGACCCTGACCTTCAGCGGGACGCGCGTGCTCACCGGCGCGCGCCTGCTTCCCGCCACCGACCCCGATGCCGGCGTCGATCTGCTCATCGGCCTGCCCGACCCCCTGCCGTTCCGCCTGACCCTTGAGCGCAACCCCACCCGCCTGACGCTGGCCGTCGCCCGCACCTCGTCGATCGTCGCCGCCAGCGACCAGTTGCGGGCGCCCACCAGCGGCGGCCCACCCGACCTTGAGGGCCCCGCCTTCATTCTCTTCGACGGCGACATCTGGCGCGTCGAGGCGGGACAGGCGGACGCCGGCCCGGGGCTTGCTCCCGTCGCGGCCGGGGCGACCAATCTCACCGCTTCGCCGGACACTGAGACCGCCCTGGCCGTCAGCCCGGATGGGACGCGGGTGGCCTTCTGTCGCTCCGCGCCCGGCCTTGATCCCGCCGACGCCGATCTGCCCGTGCCGGGGGTGCTCTGGATCATGAACGCCGACGGTTCCGATGCGCGCCCCCTGGCCCAGGTGGGGGTCGGCTGCGCCGACCCGGCCTTCAGCCCCGATGGCGCCCGCGTCGCCTTCGCGGTTGACGAGACCGGTGTCGCGCCCATCCAGCGCACCCTCTATGCCGTATCGGTCGAAGGCGGCCGCGCACAGCGCCTGATCGAGGGCAGTGATGAGTGGAGTCGCTTCGCGCCCCAGTGGCTCGAAGGAGGAGCGTTGATCTTCGCCGCCGCGTCCCAGGATGGGCGCAGCACCCTCTTTTTGCGGAATCCGCGCGGGGAGATCCGCGACGTGGGCGCCAGGGTGCTGGTAAACGATAATGGCGACGTGACCTACCGCGCCCTGGGCCGGCCCCTCGCCGCCCCCGACGGCAGCCGCTTCGCCGTTGAGGCCCTGCGCAATGACGGCCTGGGGGCGGATCTGGTCGTGTTTGACGCCGGTGGCGGCATCCTCGAGGTGATCGGCGCGGCCAGAGAAGTGCCGCCCACACCCACGCCAACGCCCTCGGCAACTCCGACGACCGCCGCCACCACCGAACCGGCAAATACGGGTACCCCGGCCAGCGGCGCGGCTGAAGGCGGTCCAACCGCCACCGCCGGCACCGCGACCGCGCCCGCCGCCACCCCGACCGCCCGCGCCGCCTCCGGCAGCCCCACCGTGGCCGCCACCGCCGGCACGGCCGCGCCCGCCGCCACGGGAAGCCCCACCGCACCGGGGAATGTGACCGCTTCACCCGCGGCCACCGGAACGGCGACGGCGAGAGCGACGGTCACCGCTACGGGTACGCCGACCACCAGCGCCACCCCGGAGCAGGGCGGCACACCTGCGGCAAGCCCGTCGCCATCGCCCACGCTGGAACCTGAACCCCCGGCCGAACCACGTCGCGAAGGCCCGTACTGGACCCGCCCCCTCGCATGGGACGGGCAGGGACGCCTGATTTACCTCACCACCCTGTGCGCGAGCCAGGTCGTGCAGGAATACCAGGTGTACCGCTGGGCCGGCGCGCGCCGCAGTGAGATGATCCTGACCGGGAGCAGCCTCGGTGGCATTGGCGCAGCGACGATGGACGGCCAGCGACTCCTCTACGTCCTCACCGACACGGCGCCCCCCGGCGCCCGTGGCCCCCAGGCTCGCCTTCCGCGTGGCCCGTCCAGCCTCTGGGCGTGGGACATTTCCGGCGGCGAGCGCGGCGAGTTGCTCCGTGGCGAGCGCGGCATCAGCGCGCTGAACAACGCGCCCTGACGCCACGGGCGCCGGCCCACTGGAGTTGGCGCCGACATTACCTCCTGAAGGGGCACGGGGAGGCTCCGCCTCCCCGTAACCACCTCCTTTTCCGCCCGTGGCGGCAGACTTGTCCTGCCCGCCAGGGTGCACGCCCACCCCGGGCGGAATGACCTGAAGATCTCTGTTCCTGGCTCTACGTTGTCACTTGCTGCGGCTCCCGCTGCGAGGAGATTCGGAGGGCAGTTCGCGAACCGCCCCTACCTCGCCCCGCAAACCCGGGAGAAAAGTCTGGGAACATTTCGGCGCTCCAGAGCGTTTATCAATTAAACGGTTACAGACACTCACCAAAGGAGCCACCCATGCGACACCTGCGACTTCTCCTCCTCCTGGCGGCTCTGTTCCTGGCCGGATGCGGCGTCATGGCTCGACCCGAAAGCGCCCCGGGCCCGGCGGTCGGAGGCGTCTCGGCGAGCGACTCGTCCGAGGCGCGCGCGCCGATGCCCACGGCGGGGCCAGCGGCCATTGAGCCGGCGTATGGCAACGAAGCGGCGGGCAGCGCGTCAGGCGCGCCTGACGCATCGGCCCAACCAGGCTTCCCGCGCCTGGTGATCAAAACGGCCACCCTCAGCATTGAAGTCGAGAACGTAGCCGAAGCCGAAACGCGCATCAGCGCCCGCGCGCAGGAACTCGGCGGCTATGTCGTCTCCTTGCAGACCGATGGAACCGAGGCGGGGCGCACGGCGGTGATCACTATCCGCGTGCCGGCCCGGCGTTTTGACGAAGCCCTCAGCGGCGTCGAAGGGCTGGCGCGCAAGGTCTTCTCGCGGACGATCAGCGGTGATGACGTGACCGAAGAGTTCGTCGATCTCGAATCGCGATTGCGTAACCTCGAAGCCACCCGCGACCGTCTGCTTGAACTCCTGGGGCGGGCCGACGAGGTGGAGGACGCCCTGCAGGTCAACCAGGCCCTCACCGAGGTGCAGGGGGAGATCGAGCAGATCCAGGGGCGCATGAAGTACCTGCAACAGAGCGCGGCCTTCTCGACCATCACGGTCGAGGTCCATCCGGTGCCGCCCCCGCCGGCGATCATCGAGGAAGATGGATGGAAGCCGCTCAACGTGGCCCGCGAGGCCCTGCGCGGCCTGATCGCCTTCGGGCAGGAACTGGTGAACCTCGGCATTATCTTGCTGATCTGGTCGCCAGTCTGGTTGCCACTGCTGTTGCTGGCCCGCTGGGGCTGGCTGCGGCTGCGCGGCGGCCGGGGAGGGCGCGCCGCCGCCTGAGTCCCGCCGGGCCGGGTATAGAGACGCCTGCCCCGGCCCGACGCAACCCGGTTGCCCGAATCTCCCAACCGGCGTTGATCCATCCGCCGCCCCCGCCCACCGGGGCATGCGGTCGAGACGCCCCGGCGGAGCGTCTCGACCGCGTCGCCGGGCCG
>DAOUDA010000197.1:0-44811 GCA_034431835.1 Chloroflexaceae bacterium
TTCCCCACGCCCCTCCCTGAGGGGAGGAGCTGGGAGGGCTACGCCTCCCAGAAAAGGGATCGGAAACCAGGTTATCCGGATAGGCTCTAAGGTCACTGAGCGGTGTGGCTCGCTGCACTCGCGCCACCGTCATGACAGGTCAATCATTTCGAGAAACGCTATAAACGGCTGCGCCGTACAACAAGGGATGAAACGAAGTCTTGCGGGGAGAGTCGCACCCGCCTAGACCCTCCCACGGGCCGGCGCAAGGGTTTCCCGGGAGAACCCCGGCCTCCCGGACCCGCGCATCTCTGGCCGGTTTGCGCCTCAGGCCCCTTCCACCGCGCGGATGGCCTCCAGCGGCGCGGCGCCGCCGATCACCCGCTCCAACCCGGACAGGTACGTCTCCATGATCCGCACGGCGATGGTCAGCGCGTTGCGGATGAGGCGGGGGGTGAGCGGCTCACCCTCGAAGTCCAGGCCGCAGCGGGCGCGCACCTGGCCCGTGTCGAGATCCAGATCCAGGCTGCCGACGTAGAGGCCCCAGGTGGCGCGCAGCACGTACTCGGCGGCGGCGGCCCGCCGATCGGGAGGCACGGTCAACGGGGCCACCGCGTTCACCACCAGTTGCTCGGAGAGAACGATGATCTCCGCCCACACCTCGAAGACCGCCCCGTTGGAGCGATAGGTCATCACAAAGCGGCCGGGGCCGCCAGAACGCGGCCTCCAGCCATCGTCGGCCAGCAGGCGCGACAGGGTTGCCAGGGCGCGCTCGCCACGCAGGCGGCGCGGTCCCCCGGCGTCCTGGGCGGACGGTTCGCGGGAAGGATCGCTGCTCATCGTCGAGCACCTCGTGCGATTTTAGATTTTGGATTTTGGATTTCTGTATCTGTAGTGAGACGAGGCGATACCGCTCATACAGACCGTTCAACGGGAACTGGTATGAAAGGAACTTCGTGTTAGGGTGATATGGTAGCGCAGGTTGCGGCGCGGCGCAACCTGCGACGCCACAAGCGTGGGCTGTCACGATGGTTGTGCTGGATGTGGCAGGAGGGGGCGTGGAAGGGCAAAGCCCTCCCCGCACAGATCACAACCAGATTATCGTACCATGGACACCCCATCTGAGCGCATATCGGCCCTCGGCCTACGCCGGCAGCGCGAGGAGCACGATCGGCAAGGGCACGAACGGCTCGATGCGTTCGGGGGCGCTCTCGCTCCGCACGATCAGACCGCTGGAGGAGCCGCCGTCGAGATTGACCGCCGAATCGAGTTCCAGATCGGAGGCTGCCAGCCAGGCCGAGAACTCGCCCAGGGTGAACACTGGCGCGGAGACGACAATGAGCACCACCCGTCCGCCGTGGTCGAGACCCAGGGCGCTGCGGCGGGCCCGGTCATGATCCTCGGCGTGATAACTGGCGCCAATGCCCGGTTTAACCAGCATCGGCCAGCCCTGGAGCGCCTGGGCCAGCGGCACGTTGGGGTCGAAAGGTCGATCGGCGAGGCTCTGCAGCCAGACCGCGCCCTCCGGTGACACGGCAAACATGCCCCCTTGCCCGACGTAGCTGCTCCCTTCGATCTGGCCATCGTGGACCAGCAGGGCCACGCTGCGCCCATCGGCGTCGAAGAAGCCGCCGTTGATGGCGACCCGCGCGCCGGCGCGTTCGGCCCAGCTCGCCAGGGGCAGGGGCGCCTCCGGGGCATAGCCCACGCGGAAGCGCACCTGCCGCGGATCGAGCCGGACAACGCTGATCGCCGTTTCGCGGCCAGCGACGGCGGCGCGCAGGCGGCGCGTCTCGATGCCGGGCGCCGCGAGCAGCCAGCCGGTATCGGCGGGCGGCGCCGTGGCAGCCAGGGTGGGCGGGGGTATGCCGGTGGCAGTCGCCATCAGGGTGGGGACAGGCGCGCCGGTGGAACCACCTGACGCCACCCCGCCAGTCGCGCCGCATGCGCCGATGAACGCGGCCAGGAGCCAGAGGATGGCGCCGAGGAAACCGGGGGGTAGGGACCGGGCGCTCCGAGAGGGCGCGTTTTCCACCGGGCATGGGTCAGGAGGCAGGGTTCGAGCCTGACAGATGCGCCACATATGGCCCCTTCACCCGCGCAACCCTCCGGGTTGCGTCACCGCTGCCCCTGCGAGCAGGGGTATGGGGCAACCCGCTTCCCCCTTACGGGTGCAGCCCTTCCACAACCCTGGCCGTTCACGTCAACGTATGGTAGCCCGAGCGATAGTACAGCAACGGGCGCGCATCGAAGCAGCGGGCCGCCATCACTTCACCGACGTAGATCGTGTGGTCGCCGCCGGGGAAGGCGCCATGGAGCGCGCATTCGACATGCGCCAGCGCGCCGTGCAGCAGGGGCAGGCCACGCTCCGAGAGGAAGAACGTGCCCTCGGTGAACTTGGTCGCCTCGTCGCTGGCGAAGCGCCGCGAGAGGTACTCCTGGCCCTCGCTGAGAATGTTCACGGCAAACTGGCCGGCCGCGGCGATCACATCGTGGCTGCCGGCGCGCCGGTCGATGCAGATCAGCACCAGGGTGGGTTGCAGCGACAACGAGGCGAACGAACTGACCGTCAAACCGGCCAGGCGCGCTTCGTGGGCCGTGGTGACCACGGTGACACCCGAGGCGAAGCGGCTCATCACCTGACGAAAGAGCGACTCATCGATCATCCAGGATGGCCCGATCCAGGCGCGACGGGCGGCAGGCCCGTCGCGCGGTTATTCTTTCTGGCGACAATACTGGCGTGGATCTCCGCGCCGAGGGCATGTTCGGCGCGGGCCACGTCGTCGGGCAAAATGAGTTCCGGCACCGGCTGGACCGGGGCGCCATCGACGCTGATGGCGACCATGCTGAAGTAGCCGGTAGTGCAGATGCGCCGCTCGCCCTTGAGCGGATGCTCGGCGAACACATGCACCCGCACAACCAGCGAGGTCCGGCCCACATAGATCACCCGGGAATAGGCCTCGATAATCTCACCCTGGCCGATGGGGGTGCGAAAATCGATCCGCTCGCTCGAGGCCGTGACGACGGGCTGGCGGCAAAAGCGCATCGCCGCGATACCCGCCGCTTTGTCCATCATCGCCATAACATCGCCGCCGAACATCGTACCATAGCCATTGGTCTGGCCAGGCAGGATGATGTCGGCCATGCGTTCCTCGGCGGCGATTTTCCGTGGCCGGTAGTCGCTCTGTTCCTGGTGGTTGTTCATAGTGTTCTTTAGATCTTCAATTGAAAATAGGGAAAACCCGCTTTCCCCGCGCCCCGGCCCGCGGGCTCTGGCCGCCCCGGCGCCGATTGGAGGCGGACGGGGAAACCGGGTTTCTTCACGCCTTGCCAGCAGGGGTTCCGCGACTATCCTCCGCCCCAGCCTTTCGAGATCATCGTCTCTTCGCCAGGTGGGTGCCGGGGGATGCGGTAGATGAAGCGCACGATCTGGTCGGCGGCGACGAACATGATGATCAGGGCCTGGACGATCTTGATCACGTCAATGGACAGCCCGGCGCGCACCTGCATCAGGCGCGCGCCGGTGAGCAACCCACCCCAGAGCAACCCGGAGAAGATGATCCCGATCGGGTTGGCGCGGGCGAGGAGCGCCACCGCGATGGCATCGAACCCTAGCCCGGAGAAGAAATCGGTGCTCAGGGCATAGCGCACGCCCATAACCTCGCCGGCGCCGCCGATGCCGGCCAGCGCCCCGGCAAGGGCCATCGCCAGAATGATCGTCTTTGGCACGCTCATGCCGGCGTAGCGCGCGGCATTGGGGTTGCTGCCCACGGTGCGGAGTTCAAACCCGACGGTGGTGCGGTTGAGGAGCCAGGCCACCAGAAAGACCAGACCGATCGCGATCGGAATACCCAGGTGTAAGATGATCGTATCCGATACGCGAAAACCGGGCAGGCGCATGGTCCCCGCGATATACATGGTACGGGCGGAGCTGGGATCGGCGGGGTCACCGAGGAGATAGGGATCCTTGCTCCTGATCAGCCAGTCCGTCAGGCGAATGGCGATATAGTTGAGCATGATCGTATTGATCACCTCATGCGCCCCCGTGCGCGCCTTGAGGAACCCGGCGATCGAGGCCCAGGCGGCGCCGCCTATCGCCCCGGCGATGATCCCCACGGGGATGTGGAGCACCGGCGGGAGTTGGAGCAGCGTGCCCACGAGCACCACACAGACCGACCCGGCGTAGAGCTGTCCTTCGGCCCCGATGTTGAACAGCCCCGCCTTGAAGGCCACCGCCACCGCCAGACCGGCGATGATGAAGGGCGTTGCCCGCACCACGGTGTTGGCAATCGCGATCGGGGTGCCGAACGATCCCTCCCAGAGGCCGATATAGGCCGCCAGCCAGTCGCCGCCGGTCAGGCCGATCATGAGCGCGCCCACGACCAGCGCGGTAAATACGGCGAAGACGGGTACCAGGTACGGCGCGTAGCGGGCGTAGTACTCGCGAAAACCTGCCGGACCAGGGGAGGGGGCGCGTCCTTCAACTGCCTCAGCCATGCTATCTCCGGAGGGACGTGGAGCGACGGTCGAGCTGAAACGCCTGGCACGACATGGTGCATCCGGCACACGCTCGAAGGGTTCTCAGCGGATCAATCAATCGTTCCGGGCTGTGCTCTAAGACAATCCTCACGAAGGGGCCAGCGAGGGGCTCATCGCCGCCGTTTCGCTCAGGCTCGCGCCGGCCATCAACAAACCCAGTTGCTCCCGGCTGAGTTCGCCATTGTTCACCGTCGCCACGATCGCACCGTGGTACATCACCGCAATCCGATCGGAGAGCGAGAGAATCTCGTCCAGTTCGGCGGAGACCAGCAGGACGGCTACGCCCTCGTCGCGTTTCTTCACGATCTGGTTGTGGATGAACTCGATCGAGCCGACGTCGATGCCGCGGGTGGGCTGCGCGGCGATCAGCAGCCGCAACTCGCGCGTAAACTCGCGGGCGACGATCAGTTTCTGCTGGTTCCCGCCCGAGAGCGAACTGGCCGGCACCGTCACCGCTGGCGTGCGCACGTCGAATTCCTGCACCAGGCGCTCGGCGTGGCCGCGCACGGCCGCGTCGTCACGCACCAGGCCGCGGGCGAAGGGCGCGAGGTAGTACAGTTCAAGCACCGCATTGTCGGTCAGCGGGTAGCTCGACACCAACCCGTCGCGCTGGCGGTCCTCGGGGATGTGGGCAACCCCCAGTTCGCTGACCCGGCGTGGGGGCGCGCCGGTAACATCGTGGCCGGCGATGCGCACGCTCCCGCTTTCGGGCAGGCGCAGTCCGGTGAGGGCCTGGACCAGCTCTGTCTGTCCGTTGCCCTGCACGCCCGCAATGCCGAGGATCTCTCCGGCCCGCACCTGCAGGTTCACCCCGCGTACCGCCAGGAACTGGCGATCATCGCGAACGTGGAGGTTGGCCACCTCCAGCACCACCGCGCCCGGATGCATCTCGCCCCGTTCAACCTGGAGCATGACGCTGCGGCCCACCATCATCGCCGCCAGGCTGGCCTCGGTCGCCTCGGCGGGGGTGGTTTCGCCCACCACGCGCCCCGCGCGCAGGACCATGATCCGGTCGGCGACGGCCAGCACCTCGCGGAGCTTGTGGGTGATGAAGATGATCGACTTGCCCTGGCGGGCCAGTTTGCGCATCATCTGCATCAGGTCATCGGCTTCCTGGGGGGTAAGCACGGCGGTCGGTTCGTCGAGGATGAGGATGTCGGCGTTGCGGTAGAGGGCCTTGATGATCTCGACTCGTTGCCGGGCGCCCACGTCGAGATCGGCGATAAGCGCGTCGGGGTCAACCTCAAGGCCATACTGGCGCGAGATGGCGCGGATCTGCTCGCCGGCGCGCCGGCGGTCGAGCCAGCCAGGGCCACGGGTAACCTCATTGCCCAGGATCACGTTCTCGGCAACCGTCATCACCGGCACGAGCTGGAAATGCTGGTGGACCATGCCGATGCCGCGCTGGATAGACTCGTGCGGGCTGGAAACCCGCAGCGGCTCGCCCCTGACGAAGATCTCGCCCTCGTCCTGGTGGTAGAGGCCGTAGAGGATGTTCATCAAGGTGGACTTGCCGGCGCCGTTTTCGCCGAGGAGGGCCAGGATCTCGCCCTGGTGGAGCCGGAGCGACACATTATCGTTGGCGACGACGCCGGGAAAACGCCTGGTGATCGCGCGGGCTTCAAGCACCACCGGGCGATCGCGGCCTTGCTGGGTCACGGTCCACCTCGTCTGGCTGGGGGGCGAGAGATCATTTCGGATTTTGGATTTTGGATTGCCGTATCCGGCGTCCCAATGAGACAGGGCGATGATGCGCATGGACCGTGTTCAACAGAAAGTGGTTTGAGAACGTTGGTATTGTAACATACCTGGAGGAAAGGGCGTGGGAGGCCCACGCCCCTCCTCACCCTCCCCCGCCTCGCTGCACTCGGCGCCCCTTCCGCCTGCGGTAGAGAGGGAGGATGAGGAACGTTGACTCAGCGCGTCACCTCATCGCGGATGCGCCCATCGGGGCCGTGGAGGCGCACGGTCAGGGCGGGCATGCCGACGGCGTGGGTCGAACAACTGAGGCAGGGGTCGAAGGCGCGAATGCCGCCCTCGATGCGGTTGAGCAGGCCCTCGTCGAGACGCCCGCCGCGCAGGTAACGCTCGGCGATCTGGGTCACCGTGCGGTTCATGGCCAGGTTGTTCTGCCCGGTGGCGATGATGAGGTTGACGTAGGTGAGCAGGCCGTATTCATCAACGCGGTAGTGGTGAAAGAGGACGCCACGGGGCGCCTCGCTGCAACCCACGGCGTCGAGCTGGTTGACATCGGCCTCGGCGCGGAGGCGACGGGCGCGCAGGTCGGGATCATCGAGCAGGCGTTCGATCAACTCCAGGCTGCCCAGGATCTCGATCAGGCGCGCGTAGTGGTAGTAGAAGCTGGACGTCACCGGGCCACCGCCGGCACGGCGACGCATCTCCACCAGTTCGGCGTCGGCGAGGGGCGTGCCGAAGCTGCGGCAGATGTTCAGGCGGGCGAGCGGGCCGACGCGGTACATGCCCTCGGGGAAACCGTAGGGCCGGTAGTAGGGGAACTTCAGGTAGCTCCAGTCCTGCGCGGCTTCACCGATCACCTCGGCATACTCCTCCGGCGGCACGCGGTCGCTCAGGATGTGGCCCTGCGAATCCATGACACGCAACTGGCCGTCGTAGTGCTCCCAGGTGCCGCGTTCGTTGGTAAGGGCAAGGAACAGGCTGGCGAAGCGCCCGTAGGAGGCGACTTCATCGGCGAAGCGGTCGAGCATGCCCTTGAAACGCGCCAGGGTCTCGAGAACGGTAGCACGCGCGGCGGGCAGGCCGGCGGCGATGGCCACCCGGTCGGCCTCCTCAAGGCCATGGCGCACGCCGCCTGGGACGGCCCAGGCCGGGTGGATCTTGCGCCCGCCCAGGCGTTCGATCACCTCCTGGCCAAACTGGCGCAGCTCGATGCCCTTGCGGGCCAGCTCCGGCTCGGCGGCGATCAGGCCAAAGAGGTTGCGTTGCGCCGGATCACTCTCAAAGCCCAGGAACAGATCGGGACCGCTGAGGTGAAAGACGCTCAGGGCGTGCGACTGGATGATCTGGGCCAGGTTCATCAGCCGGCGCAGTTTCTCGGCGGCGGGCGGCACCCGGACGGAGAGAATGGCGTCGCCGGCCTTAGCGGAAGCAAGGATGTGGCTGACCGGGCAGATCCCGCAGATGCGCGCGGTTATCGCGGGCATTTCCCAGAAGGGCCGCCCGAGGCAGAAGCGCTCGAAGCCGCGAAACTCGGTGACGTGAAAACGCGCACCGGCGACCTCGCCGGCCTCGTCGAGGTAAATGCTTATTTTGGCGTGTCCTTCGATCCGGGTGACCGGGTCGATGACAATGGTCTTGCTCATTGGCCTGACATTCTAGATTCGCTCCCCTTCAGCAGGGGCGTGGGAAAACCCGGTTTCCCCACCCTCCTCCACCCCCATGAAAGGTCGTTCCTGGGAGGGCCGTGCCCTCCCAACCCCTCCCCTTCGGCAGGGGCGCGGGGAAACCCGGTTTTCCGCCTCCTCCGGGCGGCCCGGGGCGTCGCCGCCCGCCCACGGGCAGGGGCGTGAGGAAGGCCGGGTTCCCCGTCCACCTCCCACCGGCCGCCGATCCTGGGAGGGCCAGGTCTTGCCAGGCGGTTATCCAAAGCGCCCGATCTCGGGTGGTTCGGCGCCGCCGAGCAAGGCTTCGAGCATGGCCCGGATGCGCGGCGCGGAGGGTGGACAACCGGGGAGAAAATGGTCCACCGGCACTACCGCGTGCAGCGGCGTCACCCGTTCGATCAGGCGCGGCACGATGCCCGGCGCCCCCGGCACGGCGAGCGGCGGGTCGCCCCGCTCGAGATAGATCTGCTGGAGCAGACCCGACGGATCGCCCGCCAGGTTGCGCAGGGCGGTAACATTGCCGGTCACCGCGCAGTCGCCCAGGGCCACGAGAACACGGGTTTTCCTCCGGATCTCACGCGCCAGTTCCAGGTGCTCCTGGTTGGCAATCGCGCCCTCCACCAGGGTCAGACCCACCCCGTCGGGAAAGGTCTTTCGATCGGCGAGCGGGCCGTATACCAACTCGACCATACTTGCCAGGTCGAGCAGCCAGGCGTCGAGGTCGAGCAGCGACATATGGCAGCCCGAACAACCTCCAAACCAGACGGTAGCGAATGTGATCCTGGGCATAGATCTCTCTCCAGGGTGGAACCAGGCGCCACACGGGAGGGGTGGGGAGGGCCGCGCCCTCTCGAGAACGCCCTTCCACCACCAGAGGGGCCTGGGGAAACCCGATTGCCCCATGTCCCAACCGGGAGGGCCATGCCCTCCCAACCATCCCCTTGCCGCTTACCAGCGTTCCTGGCGCGAGGCGACGATCAGCGCGATGCGTTTCGGGTCACGTTCGAGTTCGGCGACGCTGGTGCCGCGCCGGAAGATCGCCCCGGTGGGACAGGCCAGCAGGCACTTGCCGCAGGAGGTGCAACTCTCGGCCTCGCCCCAGGGCACGCCCAGATCGGTGATCACCCGGGCGTTGATGCCGCGTCCCGCGATGTCCCAGGTATGCACCCCTTCGACCTCGTCGCAGGCGCGCACGCAGCGGGCGCAGAGCACGCAGCGATTGTGGTCGATGCCAAACTGCGGATGGCTGATGTCCACGGCGCAGACAGGGTTGAGGTAATCGTAGCGCACGTGGGTCATCCCCACCTGGATGGCCAGGTTCTGCAACTCACAGTTCCCCGAAGCCACACAGACGGCGCAGACGTGGTTGCGTTCGGCGAAGAGCAACTCGACGAGCGCCCGGCGGTGTTCACGCAACCGTTCGGTGGCGGTGTGCACCTCCATTCCCTCGCTGACCGGCGTGAGGCAGGCGGGCAGGAGGCGGTTCGAACCGGTCACCTCGACCAGACAGAGACGGCAGGCGCCCACCTCGGAGAGGCCCTCGAGGTAACAGAGGGTGGGGATATGGATGCCCGCATCGCGCGCGGCTTCGAGAATGCTCTCGCCGGCGCGGGCGCTGACGAGCCGGCCATCAATGGTCAGGGTTCGGGCTGCCATACACCCTCCAAAGGTCTGGTTCACACCTGTTCGACAATCTGACCCTCAGCGTCACACCTCAACTGCTTTGCGGAGGCGTAGAGGTCATTTCGCCATCTCCACACCTCCACACCTCACCCGCCGTTCCTCAGGGCTTGCCAGGCACGCCCGTGCCGGCGTCTGCCTTCAGCAGCGCCTCGTACTCCTCGCGGAAGTAGCGCAAGGTGCTCAACACCGGATTGGGGGCCGACTGGCCAAGGCCGCACAGGCTGGTCTCACGCACGAGGCGGCAGAGCTGTTCGAGTTGTTCGAGATCGGCGGGCGTCGCCGCGCCCGCGACGACCTTGCTGAGCAGGTGGTGCATCTGCACGGTGCCGACCCGGCAGGGGACGCACTTGCCGCAGGACTCGTCCATGCAGAAGGCCATGTAAAACCGGGCGATCTCGACCATACTGGTGTGGGCGTCCATCACCACCATGCCGCCGGAGCCCATAATCGAGCCGGCGGCGGCGAGCGACTCATAATCCACCGGCGTATCAAAGAGCCGGGCAGGGATACAGCCGCCGGAGGGCCCGCCGGTCTGCACGGCCTTGACGGGCGTGCCGTCGGGACTGCCGCCGCCGAGGTCCTCGACGATCTCGCGCAGGGTCATGCCCATGGGCACCTCGATCAAGCCGGTGTTACGCACCTTGCCCGTCAGGGCGAAGACCTTGGTGCCCTTGCTCTTCTCGGTGCCGATCGCGGCGTACCAGTCGGCGCCATTCTCGATAATCGGCACGATGTTGGCGAAGGTCTCGACGTTGTTGATCAGGGTGGGAAAGCCCCAGAGACCCTTCTCGGCAGGGTAGGGCGGGCGGGGGCGGGGCTGGCCGCGGCGGCCCTCGATGCTGGCGATCAGCGCGGTCTCTTCACCGCACACAAAGGCCCCGGCGCCGACGCGGATCTCGACCTTGAAATCGAAGGCGGTTTCAAAGATCTGGCTGCCCAGCAGGCCGAGCTTCCTGGCCTGGTTGATGGCGCGGGTCAGGCGCTGGATGGCGAGCGGATACTCCCCGCGCACGAAGATGTAGCCCTCGTGGGCGCCGACGGCATAGGCGGCGATGGCCATGCCCTCGAGCACCAGGTGCGGGTCGCTCTCGAGAATGCTCCGGTCCATGAACGCGCCGGGGTCGCCCTCGTCGCCGTTGCACACCACGAACTTGCGCTCGCCGGGGCTTTTGGCAACGGTGGCCCATTTGAGCCCGGTGGGGTAGCCGGCACCGCCGCGCCCGCGCAGGCCGCTGCGGGTGATCTCCTGGATGACCTCGGCGGGCGTAAAATCGTGGAGCACGCGGTACAGGGCCTCGTAGCCGCCAGCGGCGATGTACTGCTCGATCCGTTCGGGGTCGATGAAGCCGCCGTTACGGCGCACCACATGCACCTGGCGGGCGAAGAAGGGGTGGTTGGGATCGCCCCGTTCAACGCTACAGGGCTCACCGGCGAGGGCGGCGATGATCTCCGCGGCCTGTTCGGGATGCACCCGCTCGAAGAGCAGATCGGCCGGTTCAACCCGGACCATCGGCCCCTGGCCGCAGAAACCCATGCAACCGACACTGGCGACCTCGACCGCCTCGTCCTGGCCCGTGGCGGTCACGGCGGCCTCCAGCTGGTGGAGCAACTCGAGCGAGCGGGACGCCTGGCAACCTGAGGAGGTGCAGCACAGCACACGGATCGCCTTGCGTCGCGCGCGTTCACGCTCGGCAGTGGCGTGCAATTCAGCCAGATCCATCGAAGCCTTCTCTCACGATGCGACGGGCGTCTCTTCGAGCAGGGCATGCAGCCGGGCGCGCAGCGTGTCGGCATCGGCATGGCCAATGACCACCCCATCGAGCACGACAGTGGGCGCGATGCCACAGGCACCCAGACAGCGCGCCGTCAGCAGCGAAAGGCGCCCATCGGGGCTGGTATGCCCGGCCTTGATACCGGTCTCCGCCTCCAGGGCGGTCAGGATCTCCATCGCGCCCTTGACGTAGCAGGCGGTGCCGAGGCAGACGGTACAGGTATGCTCACCCTGGGGGGCGAGGGAGAAGAAGTGGTAGAAGGTCGCCACGCCGTAGACGCGACTGGGCGGCAGGTGGAGACTGCGGGCGATGGAGGCGAGCAACTGGGGCGAGAGGTGGCCGTACAACTCCTGCGCTTTATGCAGCACCTCGATCAACGCATCGGGGCGGTACTGATGGCGCCGCATGGTCGCCTCGAGCAACTTCTGCCGGTTATCGGCGGTTGGCGCCGGGTCGGCTGGCGCCCGGTTCGACATGGATTTCTCCTCAACGAGCCTTCGTCGGGGACAGAGCGTAACCGTTCCTTGCGGTTCATCCTAGCACCAGGGCCCGACGCCGTCTGAGAAGAAATACTCACAGACCGTTGAGCGATTACCACTGTCCGGTGCAAACGGCCATGGTAGACTGCGCTCGATTCATGTATAAAATGTAACAACGCCGCCATGCCATGAAAGGAGCTCCTATGCAGGCGACGCACGCGGCCACGGGCGCGGCGCGGATCGGCCCCAACGCGATCATCCAGACGGTCGGCGCGCTCGAAGAGGCGTGGGGCCGGGAGAAGACGCAGGGCTTTCTGCGGCGCATGGGCCGGAGCGACCTGGTGGAGCGCCTGCCAACAACGATGGTGGAGGAGCAGGAGTTCGTCGCACTGATCGACGCGCTGCGGGCCGAGGCGGGCGCGGCGGAGGCGGGGCGCGTCCTGGCGCGCTCGGGTGAGCGCACGGCGGGCTACCTGCTGGCGCACCGCATCCCCAGGCCGGCCCATGTCGTCCTGCCGCTGCTGCCGCCGGCCGCGGGCCTGCGCGTGCTGCTGAAGGCCATCGCCGCTCACGCCTGGACGTTCGCCGGCACGGGGCGCTTCAGCTACGCCGTGGGGCGCAGCGAAGCTATCCTGCGGCTGGCCGATTGCCCGGAGTGCCGCGGGGCCGCCGCGGCCGCGCCGCTCTGCCGCTACTACGAACAGTGCTTCCAGACCCTGTTGCAAACCCTGATCGACCGGCGGGTGCGCGTGCGCGAGACGGCCTGCGTCGCATGCGGGGCCGAGGCCTGCACCTTCACCGTTACCTGGCGCTGATGCCGGGAAGGAAGCGCCTTTCCGGCACCGTTTGGTCCGTGTAGTTCAGACTCTGTCGCAGGGATGCGGGGCGCCGCCCCACAAGCCAAAAGGGAGACCAGTATGCGGATCATGATGATCCAGCCGAACTATCACGCGGGCGGGGCCGAGATCGCCGGAAACTGGCCCCCGAGTTGGGTGCCCTACATCGGCGGCGCCCTGAAGCAGGCAGGCTACGACAACATCCGCTTTGTTGACGCGATGACCTTCCACATCCCCGACGACCAGTTGCGCCAGATCATCCGCATCAACCAGCCCGACGTGATCATGGCCACGGCGATCACGCCGATGATTCTCAAGGCCCAGGATACGCTGAAGATCGCCCGCGAAGAACGGCCCAACGCCAGACTGATCCTCGGCGGCATCCATCCTACGTTCATGTACACCCAGGTCTTCAGCGAGGCGCCCTGGATCGACTATATCGTGCGTGGCGAAGGCGAAGAGATCATCGTCAATCTGATGCGCAGCATCGAGGCCGGATCGGATTTGAAGGACCGCCCCAACATCCGCGGTATCGCCTACCTGGAAGAGGGCAAGGTCGTCGCCACCCCGGCCAGTGACCCCATCGCCGACCTCGACACCCTGTCCCCCGACTGGAGCCTGCTTGACTGGGACAAGTACATCTACGTGCCGATGAACGTGCGCGTGGCGGTGCCGAACTTCGCCCGCGGCTGCCCCTTCACCTGCCGCTTCTGCTCGCAGTGGAAGTTCTGGCGGCGCTATCGCTCGCGCAACCCGATCAAGTTCGTTGATGAGATTGAGTCGCTGGTGCGCGACTACAAGGTCGGGTTCTTCATCCTGGCCGACGAGGAGCCGACGCTCAACCGCAAGAAGTTCACCGCCCTGTGTGAAGAACTGGCCCGCCGGAAGCTGCCGGTGCTCTGGGGCATCAACACCCGCGTCACCGATATTATGCGCGACAAGGACCTGCTGCCCCTCTGGCGGCGGGCCGGGCTGATGCACATCTCGCTGGGCACCGAAGCGGCGGCCCAGATGAACCTGGAACTCTTCCGCAAGCAGACGACCATCGAGCAGAACAAGACCGCCATTCGCCTCATCCAGGAAGCGGGCATGGTCGCCGAGGCCCAGTTCATCATGGGGATGGAGAACGAAACCCCCGAGACGATCGAGGAGACCTACCGCATGGCCCTCGATTGGAAGGTGGACATGGCCAACTGGAACATGTACACCCCCTGGCCCTTCGCCGAGCTGTTCGAGGAACTGGGTGACCGGGTCGAGGTGCGCGACTACTCCAAGTACAACTTCGTCACCCCGATTATGAAGCCCGAGTTGATGGAGCGCGAGCAGGTCCTCAAAGGTGTGCTGCGCAACTACGCCCGCTTCTACATGCGCAAGGCGTTCCTGGAGTACCCCTTCATCAAGGATAAGACCAAGCGCAAGTATATGCTCGGTTGTCTGCGCGCCTTCGCCAAGACGACCTTCGAGAAGCGCTTCTACGATATCGGGCGCATCCATATGAAGGGCGCCTCGATGCAGGTTGACCTGGGCTTCGATGAGAGCCGCGTGTTTACCCGCGAGGAGATCGCCCGCCTCAAGGAGGAACGCCCCGAACTGGTGGCCGATACGACCTTCGGCGGCGCCATTCCCAGAGGCATCGATCCCGAATTGATCCGCGATCAGGCCGAAAATCCGCTGAACCTGCCGCTCCGCGATCCCAATAAGCAGGTAGGCTGCTGAGTGGTGAGGGCGTCTGGGAGGGCTTTGCCCTCCCAGACGCCCTCTTTCCTCGCCTTGAGGCATGCGAAGGCGCCACCTGTACCCCTGACTTGCAGTGAGCGTGAGGTGGGGAAACCGGCTTTCCCACGCCCCCTCCAACGGCAACGCAGGTGTGAACCCCGCCCTGGCGCAACGGTAAAGGTCTCATAACCTCAACGGTAGCTTTCTTTTCCGTCTCAAATGCCGCGGTGCATTATACTGACTCAACAAAGGTTCGTAGGAGCGTCTTGCCGTTGTCCGTAACGGTTCCACGTGTTGTTGCGCCGCGCGAGACAGGGTTGGGGCGGGGAGCGGGGGTGCCTGAACTCCCGCCGCCCTTCTCACCAACGAGGAGGTATGGTGATGCGGAACATCCTGTTACCGAGCAACCTGCGCGAGTATCGCTTTATCGTTGAAGTCGAGGGGGTGCCCTGCGCGGCCTTTCGTGAGTGCGTAGGTCTGCACGGCTACGAGGACCCGATCGAGTTCTACATCGGCGATGACGAGATCAGCCTGCTCGACCTGGCAGAGCCGGGCCACGATATGGTGATCCGCCTGTCCAATGGCGTCACCCTCGATCAGTCGTTGATTGAGTGGGAGGAGATGACCGCGAGCGGCCATCCGGTGCGCCACGATGGCTCGATTATCGAACTCGATCGCTTCGGGCACGTGAAGGGTCGCTGGCGCTTCAGCGGCGCCTGGCCGTCGATGTGGGAAGTGGCTCGCGCCGACGGCGATGGCAACAAGATTGATACGCTGGAGATCGTCTACGAGGCCATCCGGCAGGCCTGACCACGCCAGGTGGCGCCATCTCCCGCTTCAGCGGCGCATCCGGCGTAACAGAGAACGGGGGCTTTCGGGAGGGCAACGCCCTCGCCGATCGTCTCTGACACAGGGGGAGACCATCTCAAGACCATCGACGGGCAGGTAGAGGAGGGCGGGAAACCGGATTTCCCCGCGCCCCCGACGGAGCGGTCTCACCACGGTTTTGAGATGGTCTTGCATACCCATACGCGACGTATGCGATCATAATGAACGAGCACCCGCGGGGAACCTCGGTTCCTTCGCGGGTTTCTCATGCCTCTTGACCATTGGCGCAAGTGTGCTATGCTCTGAACACGCTCAGAGGCGCAGGGCCCCGTGAGAGAAGGAGTATGCCATGGATGCCAAAGCCACTGCGGGTCTTCGAGCTCCCGCGCCAGCCGGCGCCGAGGGTGCGCTCATCGAGGGCCTGCTCACGACCACGGCGAGCACGGCGCCCTGGTCCGCCGCCGCGCGCCTGGCGCCGCAGCGTCACCCGGCGTCGGTCCGCCGGGCGCCAGCCAGGCCCGGGGCGCGAACGACCTCGCGCCTGCTCGGAGGCGCCGCGGTGATCCTGCTGGCAGGCGGGATCGCTGTGGCCAGTGTGGGGGTCACCCCCGTCTGGGCCGCTCGCGAGCGCATGGCGCCAACCCTGGCCGCCGCGCTGGTCCCCGCTGTCCGTACGCTCGCCGACCAGGCTTCCGCCGCGGCTGCCGATCAGGCCCTCCTCGCCAGCCTGCTCGCCGCGCCTACCGCCGAAGATGCAGCGATGCTGGCGAGCATCGTCGCCGGCCCTGCCGCCGCGCCGGTCGCGTTTCCGGCCTTTGAACTGGCCGAGGAAGCGGCGCCCGTCGCCGCCCGCCCTGAACCGGTTAGCTTCACCACGGTGAACCGCCTGCCCGACGCGGCCTTCGCCTACACGCCGGCGAGCGTGGCCCTGCCCGCCATTACCCTGGCCGACCAGATCATTCCGCCTCCGCCACCGCCGGCGCCACCGGCGGCCCCTGCCCCGCAGCCCCCGCCACCGCCCGGCTATGTGCAGCCCCCCGGCTACCAGGACGGGGTGCCCTTCGGGGGCCAGATCGGCGCCGTGCCCCCCGCCGGCCCGAGCCGCCCCGCTGGCGGTGTTGTCACCCGCCCGGCGCGGGCCACCGCCGCGGTCTATGTGGTACGCGCCGGGGACACGCTGAGCAGCATCTCGCTGCGTGTCTACGGGACCACGCGCTTCGCCCCGGCGATCTGGGACGCCAATTTCCACGTCATCGGCAGCAACCCGAACCTGCTCCGCCCCGGGCAGCGCCTGGTGCTGCCACGAGTGGCTGCCGCGCGCCCGGCGGCGCCCGCGGCGCTCCCCGCCCGCGGCCCCATCGCGCGCCAGAGCTTCTACACCATCCAGCCCCACGATTACCTGCGCTGGATCGCCCTGCGGGCCTACGGCAACGAGCTGCTCTGGCCCGAGATCTTCCACGCCAACCGCAACGTGCTTGGCCCTGACCCCGATCTGATTTACCCCGGCGTGCGGATTTACATCCCGTAGGGAAGCGCGCCCCCCGTAGAGCCGCCCCGCCGGGGCGGCTCGCCTTGCGCCCCGCCGGCCCCCCCTTCGCAGGTATTCAGGTACAATGATCAATGTAACGACCCTTCGTCTGGTCGGGTTGCGGGGGTCACGGGCCCCCGCGCGATCTTCCGTTCGGATGCGGCGCGGCGACGCCGCGTCGCATCCGAACGGTGCTTTCGGAGGGGCTTTGCCCCTCCGGGCCTCGCCTGACACCTGGAAAGGACCCCCTGCGTGACGACGATGACCCTGCCCGAGGCGGGCGCCACCCTGCTCACTGACTGGGCCCGCGGCTACGAGTCGCAGCCCGGGGAACATAGCTTCTGGATCGAGCATATCGAAGGTCACGTTCCCGTCGAGTTGCACGGCACCCTCTACCGCAACGGCCCTGGCTTGCTCGACATCGCCGGCTATCCGGTGCACCATCCCTTCGATGGGGACGGCATGGTCGTGGCGGTCAGCTTCCGCGACGGGCAAGCCTACTACCGCAACCGCTTTGTGCGCACCGAAGGCTTCCTGGCCGAGCAACGGGCCGGTAGACCGCTCTACCGCGGCGTGTTCGGCACCCAGCGCCCCGGCGGGTGGCTCGCCAACGCCCTCGACCTGCGGCTCAAGAATGTCGCCAACACGGGGGTGCTGCCCTGGGCCGGGCGGCTCCTGGCCCTCTGGGAGGCCGCCGAACCGCATCGCCTCGACCCGCTGACCCTCGACACCCTCGGCCTCGACCGCCTCGAGGGCCTGCTACGCCCCGGCGACGCCTTCGCCGCCCACTACCACATCGATCCCGCCTCTCCCTGGGACGACGGCGCGCCGGCCCTGGTGAACTTTGGCCTCAAGCCAGGGCCAGCAACCACACTCAACCTCTACGAGTTCGACCCCGCCTTTCGCCTCATCCGGCGCAACACCTTCGAGATTGACCGCTTCGCCTTTCTGCACGATGTGGCGATCACGCCGCGTTTCGCCATTTTCATCCAGAACCCGGTGCGCTACGACGCGCTGCCCTACGCCCTCGGCCTGCAGAGCGCGGCCCAGGGCCTGGCCTCGCAGCCCGGCCGGCCCTCGACCATCATCGTCCTGCCCCGCCACCCGAGCGCGGGCGCGCCACGGGCCTTTCGCGCCCCCGGCGGTTTTGTCTGGCACCACGCCAACGCCTTTGAAGAGGGTGATGAACTGGTGATCGATTCGGTCTGGTACGACTCCTACGTCGGGATTGACCCGCGAACCAACTTCCGCCGGATCGACTTCGCGGCCCTGCCGCCTGGCAAACTCACCCGGACGATACTCGACCTGCGTTCGGGCGCGGTACGATGCCGGACCATTGACCGGCGCGCCTGCGAGTTTCCGGTGCTGCATCCGGCAAAGGTGGGACGCCCGTACCGCTACGTCTACCTGGCCGCCGCCGACGCGCCCGAGGGGAACGCTCCCTTGCAGGCGATCTGGAAGCTCGACCTGGAGAGCGGAGCGCAGGAACTGTGGAGCGCGGCGCCGCGCGGCTTCGTCAGCGAGCCGATCTTCGTGCCCCGACCGCGGAGCGCCGCCGTTGCCGGCGCCGTCTCACCCGACGCCGGCGACCCGGCGCGCAACGGCAGCCCCACCGAAGACGATGGCTGGCTGCTGGCCCTGGTCTATGATGCCGCGCGCCACGAGTCCGATCTGGTGATCCTTGACGCCCGGCGCCCCTCCCGAGGCCCCCTCGCGCGACTCCATCTCGGCCACCACATCCCGCACGGCTTGCACGGCGCCTTCACCTCGCGGGTCTACTTCCCGTAAGGGGGGGTGGAGAAACCAGGTTTCTCCACCTCCCTGCCCGATAGGCGGGCCACCGCGGCCCCGCCGCCGCCTGGAGGGGTATGGGGAAACCCGGTTTCCCCATACCCCCGCCGGAAGGGCGAGGGATCCGAACGTCCATCACTGGTCACAAATTCACGCCGCGTAACCGGGTTTTTACGCGCCGACCGGCGCCGATTTCGTATGCTACGCGCAGTAACCATTGCGCGCGGAACCAGTGTTGCGGATTGTCCCCCCGGACAGGCTGGGGGCGAACCGGTTTTCCCCCTCGCTCCAAACAGTCAGGAGAAAGCGATGCTAACGCTAGTGCGAACCGATGACCACCTTCCGGCCATCTTCATCGTCTCCGGAGGGGCAGGGGCGCTTGGTAAACACGTGGCGCGGATCGCCCTTTCCCAGTTCCCGGGTATTAACCCGGCAGTGATCGTGATCCCCCAGGTAAGCCAGGAGGAGCAACTGCCGGCCATCATGCAGCAGGTGGCCGAACGGGGGGGAATGATTATCCACACCATGGTCAATCCGACAATGCGCGAGGCGGTGGTGCGGCTGGCGGCGGAACACGGCATCCCCACCATTGATACCATTGGCGAGCCCCTCGCCCTGATGGCGCAGTTGTTCGGACGCACGCCGGTGGGACAGCCGGGCCTGTACCAGCGCTGGCATGAAGTCTACCTGGACCGCATCAAGGCCATCGAGTACACCGTGGATCACGATGATGGCCGCAATCCGGGCGATCTCCACGAGGCCGATGTGGTGCTCACCGGCGTATCGCGGGTCGGCAAGACGCCCTTGAGCATCTACCTGGGCGTGCTGGGCTGGAAAGTGGCCAATGTCCCGCTGGTGCAAAACGTGCCGCCGCCGCGCCAACTCTTCGAGATCGACCGGCGCCGCGTGGTCGGTCTGACCATTGACGTGGACGTGCTGAGCCACCACCGTCACTGGCGGCAACGGGCCTTTCAGGGCAATGCCAGCCACAGCTACACCGACCCCACCGAACTCCAGGACGAACTGGCCCACGCCCGGCGCGTCTTTCGCCAGGGGGGCTTCTCGGTGATCAATGTTACCAACAAGCCAATCGAGGAGACCGCCGATCAGGTGATCGCGCTGATTAACCGGTACTTTGAGCACCACGTAACGGTCTAAATGAGACAGTGTCTCGGCGGGGACGGCGGGGGCCCGCGGCCCCCGCAGGATTTCGCGTTCCGGTGCGGCACAACCGCGGCATGTCCGACGTGTCATCCAACCGTCATGTTGTGCTCTCGCGAACTTCCACCCAGCTTCGGTAGTATGAGTGTGACACTCAACTCCTGCCTGCGTGGAGGTTCATTATGCCGCCCCGTTCTCCCCGCTCCGCCACGCTCACTTTTGCGCTCCTGCTGCTCGGCTTGCTGGCGCTGATCTCCGGGCACGTGGCCGCCAACCCCCTTTCCAACACCGAAGCCGGACGCCCTGACCGGGCCGTGTTGCTCCCGCCCGGCCCCTCCGATACGCCCTTAGTCGGGCCGTTTGCCGGGGAAGACGCGGGCTACGGGTACGTTTCACCCGCGACCGCCACGGCGCGACCCTTCACCCACCTGCTGCTGCGCTGGGAGGGCGCCGTGCCGCCCGAGGCCCGCCTGGAACTGGAAACGCGCGTTTCCGCCGACGGGCAACAGTGGTCGCCCTGGGGCACCGCGGGCGAAGACGAAGATCTCTGGCAGCCCGAAGACGGTGAGCAGGTACACTGGAGCCAGATCATCGCCGCCGGGGTCGAGGCGCGCTTCTGGCAGGTCCGCGCGCGCTTCGTTCCCGCGCCCGACGGCGCCCTGCCCGACCTGCGACGGATCGAGGTCAACACCGTTGACGCCCGCTTCGGACCGTCGGAGCCGTCGCCGGAAGCGCCAGGTGAGGCCACCATCGCCCAGGCGAGCCGCCCGCCGGTGGTGAGCCGCACCGGTTGGAGCAACCCGGATGGGCAGAGCAGCCGGGTACCACCGGCCTACTACCCCGTGCGCCACATGGTCGTGCATCACACCGCCGACGCCAACAGCCTCTCCGGGAGCCAGCAGAACTGGGCCGACCGGGTGCGGGCGATCTGGTCGTTCCATACCTTCACCCGCGGCTGGGGCGACATCGGCTACAACTACCTGATCGACCCCAATGGCGTCATCTACGAAGGGCGGGCCGGCGGCGACGACGCGGTGGGCTTCCACGACACCGGCAACTACGGCTCGATGGGCGTGGCGCTGATTGGCACCTACAGCACCGTGGCCCCCTCCAACGCCACCGTGGACAGCCTGGTGAACCTGCTGGCCTGGAAGGCCGAACAGAAGGGCGTTGACCCCCTCGGTCGCTCCTACTACTACGGATGCGCCATCTCGCGCTACTGCAGTCCCTTCAACGCCGGCGCGGTGATCAACCATATCGCCGGCCACCGCACCGTCACCCCGGGCCATACGACCTGTCCCGGCGACCGGCTGGACGCGCTGTTGCCCGCCATTCGCCAGCGTGTGCGCGACCGGCTGAGCGGCGCCGCCTGGGACAACGGCGACCTGACGGTGGACGACCGCGAGAGCGGCTTCGAGCGCAGCAACGCAAACTGGTACCAGTGGCCCTGCGGCTACGACGGCAATACGACCTACACCTTCGGCACCGACACCCCTGCCGAGAGCACGAACCGGGGGGTCTGGCGCCCGAACCTCCCCGAGGCCGGGCGCTACCACGTGCTGGTCTACGTTCCGCGGGGGTGCGGGCTGCCCCAGGCGACCGCCCGCGCCACCTATCGCATCGCCGCCGCCGACCAGACCTACGAAGTGACCATCAATCAGGACACCGCGGAGGAGTGGGTCTCACTGGGCACGTACCAGTTCGCCGCGGGCCGTCAGGGTTATGTCGAGCTAAGCGACCTGACCGGGGAGCCGCTCATCCGCCAGCGGGTGGTCTATTTCGACGCCATCCGCTGGATCAAGGAGGACCCCGCCGCGGCGCGGGTCGATCTCCTCAACGTGCGCTACGACCGGGTGAGCCTCGCCGCGGGTGAACTGCTGAAGGTCACTTTCACCATCCGCAACAGCGGCGCGGCGCCGGTGGAGAGCCAGGCCCCCGAAGCGGAGCGCGCCGCCGATGGCCGCTTCAACCCGAACGAGGGCTACGTCTACGACGAGGGCGAGTGCTTCCTGGGGACCCCGGGGCAGGCCTACCCCACCTATCCGAAAGAGTTCGGGCGCATCCGCCTGACGCTTGGCCCCATCGAGACGGAGCGGCAACCGCGGTGCGCGGGCGACAGCGGCGGCTACCCCTGGCGCTGGGGCATCAATGGCCGGCTGGCGCCGGGCGAAACCCGCGAGGTGGTGGGCTACCTGCGCCTGCGCACCCCGGGGAACTTCCGGTTGCGCGCCGGGCTGATCAACGAATACGTCGTCTATTTTGCCCGCGACGTGGCCGTTACGACCCTGACCGTTACCCCCGAGCGGCAACCGCCCGCGCCGGTGGCCTACGATCACCTGCTGCGCCCGCTGGCCCACGTGTACCGTGAGGGTGGAACGCCGGCCAATTTTCTGGCCCGCACGGGTGACGGTTCGGCCCTCGCCCGAGGCGCCTTGCTGGGCGCCTTCGTCTGGCAGGGCCTTCCCAACGACGACCTCGGGGCCGCCTCAGGGATCGGCGTAGGGGCGGCAGAGCGCCTGGTCCTCGAACAGACGCGCATCTTTGTCGCACCGGTGGAAGGCGACTACACCTTCCAACTGAGCAGCGACGATAACGCCTGGCTGTGGATCGACGGCCAGCTGGTGGCCAGCGCGACCGGCCAGCAAGACGAGACCGCGGTGGAGCGAACGGTGAACCTGCGGGCCGGCCGGCACGTACTGGCGTTCCGTTCACTGGAGCGGGGCGGCGGGCGCACGGCGGGCTACGCCGTGCGCGGGCCGGGCCAGGCGCAGTTTGGCCCACCCGTCGAGGGCCTGGCCGGTTCGGGCAGCATGGTCACCGAGCGTCTGGGCAGCACCTTTCAGCAGTTTGACGGGCTGACCCTTGCCGCCGATGATATGGGCGGCAGCGGGGTCGCGAGTCTGCTGGTGTCGGTGAACGACGGCGCCTGGCAGGAGCGCGCCGGCCCGATCGCCAGCCTCGGCAGGCTGCCCGACGGCCAGCATCGCGTGCGCTACGTGGCGGTTGACCGGGCGGGCAACCGTTCCGAGGAGCGGACCCTGAGCTTCCGCGTCGACTCGCGCCTGGAGGTGCGGCGGGTCTACATGCCGTTCGCCATGCGCCCATAGCGCCAGTGGCGCCGTGGCACCGCTGGCAGGCGCGCGGGGAAACCAGGTTCCCCCACGCCCCTCGGCGGCCGCATCGCGCGGCCCCGTCCCGCGCCAGGTTCCCCCACGCCCACCGGGACGGCCCCCGCGCCCCAACGCAGAGGGGGACGGGGAAACCAGGTTTCCCCATCCCCCTGCCAGAAGGGACGTGGCCGGCCCGCCTCACCGCTGCTTGAAGATCGACAGGTGCAGCTTCGCGTTGTAGCCACAGTTCGTGCAAATGGAACCATCGAGACCGACCAGGCTGGTGACGCCATTGACACGGGTTATCAGCACCTGATGGCACATCGGGCAGCGGGTCGGCTGATTCGGCTCGGCGCCGTAGATGAAGTGCAGGCCGATCTCGTGGCCAATCCTGCGGGCGCGCGTGGTCGAAGCCGCCGTTTCGCTGCCGGCGTCGCCCGGGAGCACATGCCAGGGCGCATGGTCGCCCAGCGTCTCTTTGATCCAGGTCACCAGGGCGCGCACCTCGGCCGGGTCATCATTGACGCCGTGATGGATGCGCGTGGTGACCTCAATGTGCACCCGCCACTGGTGCAGCGCCCGCTCGGCGACGGTCAGCACCTCGCGCCAGGCAGGCAGGCCGCCCAGTCGCGCGTAGCTGGCATCGCTGAAACCGCGCAGATCGAGACTGATGCCATCGAGGTACGGACCAAGTTGATCGAGGGCCTCAACGGTCATGGCGCCGGTGGTGACGAGCGCGGTGTAGCGACTGGCGGCGCGGCTGAGTTGCAGCAACGAGCGGACATACTCGTGATTGACGGCGGGTTCGCCGTGGGCCCAGATAACGCCGCGACAGAGGCGTTCCAGCGCGAACGAGGCCGCGCGCTCGGCATCGAGTTTGCGCCGCCGGGCCGGGTCGTCGGGCAGCGCGCCGTAGGGACCGCGGCTCTGATCGCTAACCGTGGCGTAGCCCCACCCCCCAATCGCCAGCGCCAGCGTGTCAGGAAGAAAGTGCCAGAGCCGGTAGTCCTCGATCGGGCCAATGGTTGCAGCACTGATCAGACCGTAACTGAGCAGATCGATCCCCTCTTCGGCGCCTACGCGCACCTGACAGCGCCCCACAGCGCCGGGACGTAGCGCGCAACGCCACTGGCAGGCCAGACAGACAATGCTTCCATCGTTGCTCGCGACGATCAGATCAGCCCGCTCGGTCGCCATGTAAGCTCCTGCTCTCGCGGTAGTGGTTTACACGTTCTCACCACGGACGGCGCGGAGAGGCGCAGAGAGTTTCAACGCGCCCATGCTCCGCGTGCTCTGCGGTAGGTCTGAAAAGGCATACGCTCGCCCGCTGTCTGGCATTCTGAACACCGTTCGAGTATAATGCACCGGTGGTCCAGGAAGCTGGCGCCTTTACAAAACCCACGGCTCATGCAAAGACCGTCTCCCACAGCAGAATGCGTATTGCCGCCACAGTGGGTGCTTTTGCGGTGGTTCTGGCGGCGTAGCGGCCAGAACCACCGCAACACCCGGGGTCTGGGCTTGCCGCGAGGACACTGCACCGATCACGTCGCGAACCCTCCTATGCGGGCGTACTTAGTGTAGCATAGCGGTTCCAGTATAGATACAGGAACACCATGGATCAGTTCCCCCAACGGCGCGGGCCAGGTATGGAACCGGCCCAACCGTCCGTGTTCGATACACCTGTCCACGATAGAATGGGACCTCTTACCCTCGACCGGACGACAACCCCGGAAGGGCCGGTGCGGGTGCGTAGTGTGGTGCGTGAACTGGTTGAGACGGCGCTGTTTATTTTACTGGTCTTCTTCATTGTTCGCGGCATCGTTCAAAATTTTAAGATCGAGGGCTCCAGCATGGAGCCGACGCTGCACTCGGGGCAGTACATTCTGGTCAACAAACTGGTCTACTTCCACTTCGATTTGAATGCACCCCTGCGGCTTTTGCCTGGCCAGGAGCCGCTCGAACAGCGGGTCATCTATCCCTTCCACCAACCTCGGCGCGGTGACATCGTTGTGTTTGAGTATCCGCGCGATGTGTCGAAGGATTATATCAAACGTGTCATTGGCTTGCCAGGCGACACCGTCGAGATCCGCGACGGGCAGGTGTTGGTGAACGGCGCCGCGCTTGATCAACCGTACCTGGGCGACACCAAAACCTTCTGCGTTACCGGCTACGCCTGCCAGAACGGGGCGATCGAGGTGCCTCCGGGCCATGTGTTCGTGATGGGTGACAATCGGGCCAATTCCAGTGATTCGCGGGAATGGGGGCCGTTGCCCCTGGATCGCGTGATCGGCAAGGCCTGGCTGATCTACTTTCCCCTGACGGCATGGGGCCTGGTCCCACACTACGATTACGGTGAGGCGCCGGTGGTCGCTGGCGGCCCCTAGCGGCGGTTGGCCGCG
This sequence comes from Chloroflexaceae bacterium, assembly GCA_034431835.1. Taxonomy (GTDB): domain Bacteria; phylum Chloroflexota; class Chloroflexia; order Chloroflexales; family Chloroflexaceae; genus JACAEO01. Next base: position 25,184 of record DAOUDA010000197.1, read on the forward strand.
CCGCGACCACCTGGAGATCGCTGCATGCACATCGCGATCAACGCCCATCTCCTGGCGCATACGCGCTCGTTCCGGCGCGCGGGGATCTCGCACTACGTCGAGCAGGTGCTGAGCCAGCTCGGGCAGATCGACCGCTCCAACCGCTATAGCGTGTACACCACCCGCGGGCTCGACCAGCGCGCCCTGGGCCTGCCCGACAACTTCCGGGTCATCCCCAGCCGTTTCCCGACGATCAACCCGCGGGTGCGCATCCCCTGGGAACAGTTGCTCGCCCCCCTGCTGCTGCGGCGTAGCGGCGCCGACCTCTTCCACGGCGTGCATAGCGTGGTACCCGTATCCTGCCCCGTGCCAAGCGTGGTCACCGTGCACGACCTGGCCTTTATTCGCTTTCCACAGACCTTTCGGGCCTACAATCGGATCTACCTTGACGTGGCCACGCGCCTGAGCGTGCAGCGCGCCGCGCGCATCCTGGTCGTCTCCGAGCATACGCGCCGCGAGGTGATCGGGCTGCTTGGCGTTGCTCCTGAACGGGTCGTGGTGACCCCGAACGCCGTGCGCGAGCATTTTCGTCCACCTGACCTCGCGGTGCTGGGGGCCTTTCGCGCGCGCAAGGGATTGCCTGAACGCTTTGTGCTCTACGTGGGTACCCTTGAGCCCCGTAAGAATCTCACCACCTTGCTGGAAGCCTACGCTGAGGTGGCAAAACAGCAGGCGGCGCCGCTGCTGGTGGGCGGGGGCAAGGGCTGGCTCTACGATGCCGTCTTTCAGCGTCTGGAGGCGCTGGGACTGCGGGAACGAGTGCGCTTCGTCGGCTATCTCGACGAAGAGGAACTGCCCCTCTGGTACGCGGCAGCGACCGTGTTCGTGTTTCCCTCGATCTACGAGGGTTTCGGCATGCCGCCCCTGGAGGCCATGGCCTGCGGCACGCCCGTGGTTGCCTCGAACACCTCAAGCCTCCCCGAAGTGGTCGGTGATGCCGGGTTGACCGTTTCGCCATACGACCCTGCGGCCCTCGCCGCGGCGATCAGCCGCGTCCTCGACGATGCTGATCTGCGCCAGGAGTTGCGCGAACGCGGGCTGCGACAGGCGCGGGCCTTTAGCTGGCGCGTCACCGCCGAGCGCACCCTGGCCGCCTACGAGGCCGCCGCGCGGCGCGGGTGAGGATGATCCCGGGAGGGCTGCGCCCCCCGGTCGGCGGGGGTTGCGGGGGCCGGGCCCCCCGAACCTCCCCGGGCCTGACGCCTTCCCAACGCGTCTGGACAGTTTTAGCTGAAACGGCTACAATGCCAACTGTCGCAACCACGAAGCACCATAGACCCTCTCGCGCCACGGATTGTCAACGCGCAGCACATAAGGAGCGCACATGGCCCGGCTGGAACAGGACATTCTCTTCACCCCGATCCCTGAGCGGATCGCCCGCCTCCGCGAACTGGCCTACAATCTCTGGTGGACATGGCATCCCGAGGCCCAGGATCTCTACCGGCAGATTGACCCCGATCTGTGGGAACTGGATTACCACAACCCGGTAGAGTTCCTGCGCGACGTTCGCCAGCGTAAGCTCGAAGAGGCCGCAGCCAACCCGACCTACCTGCAGCGCTACGACGCGGTGATGAAGAGCCTTGACGCCTACATGGGCGCGAAGAAGACCTGGTACACCCAACGGCACGGCGATGCCGCCGATGTGAAGATCGCCTACTTCTCGGCTGAGTTCGGGCTCCACGAGTCCCTGCCGATCTACTCCGGCGGTCTGGGCATTCTCTCCGGCGACCATGTGAAGGAAGCCTCGGATATGGGGCTGCCATTTGTGGCCGTCGGCTTCATCTATCCGCAGGGCTACTTCCGCCAGCGACTGGACCCGAGCGGCTGGCAGCAGGCCGAGTACAACAAGTTGAACTTCGCCGATGTTCCCGCGATCCCCGCGCTCGACCCCGACGGGCGCGAGGTGGTGGTCGAGGTCGAGTTGCCTGGTCGCACCATCTACGCCAAGGTGTACAAGTTCCAGGTGGGCCGCGTCAACCTGTACCTGATGGACACCGATATTCACCCCAACAGTCCGCAGGATCGGGAACTCTCGGCGCGGCTCTACGGCGGCGACCAGGAGATGCGCATCTCGCAGGAACTGGTGCTGGGCGTGGGCGGCGTGCGGGCGCTGCGGCGCCTCGGCTACAAGCCCACCGTCTGGCACATGAACGAGGGCCACTCGGCCTTCCTGGTGCTCGAACTCTGCCGCGAACTGGTCAACCAGGGCATGCCCTTTGAAGAGGCCATGCAGCAGGTGAAGGCCCACAGCGTTTTCACTACCCATACGCCGGTGCCCGCCGGCAACGACGCCTTCCCGCTGCCGATGATGGAGAAGTTCTTCTGGAGTTACTGGCCGCAGTTGAACCTGACCCGCGACGAGTTCATGGCTCTGGCGCTCCAGGAGCAGCAGTGGGGGCCGACCTTCGCGATGACGGCGCTGGCCCTGCGCTTCTCGGAGTACCACAACGGGGTGAGCAAGCTGCACGGGCACGTGGCGCGAGGGATGTGGCAGTGGCTCTACCCGGGCAAGAGCCAGGACGAGGTGCCGATCAGCGCGATCACCAATGGGGTGCATACCGCCACCTGGCTGGCGCCAGAGCTACGCGCCCTGTACGACGCCTACCTGGGCAAGAACTGGGAAGAGAACCTCGATGACCCGAAGGTCTGGCGCAAGGTCTACCAGATCCCCGACGAGGTGCTCTGGAACGCCCGCCAGACGTTGAAGCGCCAGATGATCGCTTTCGCCCGGCAGCGGCTGCAGGCGCATTACCGCTTCGTCGGTCAAAGCGCGCCGATCTGGCCGGTGCTCGAAGAACGAGTGCTGACCCTGGGCTTTGCGCGGCGCTTCGCGACCTACAAGCGCGCCACGCTGCTGTTCAAGGATCTGGAGCGCGTCAAGTACATCCTCAACCGGCCCGATAAGCCGATCCAGATCGTCTTTGCCGGTAAAGCGCATCCCAGGGACGATCCGGGCAAGCACTTCATTCAGCAGGTGTATCAACTGGCCATGCAGCCGGGGCTGGCGGGGCGCATCGTTTTCCTCGAGGAGTACGATATGGCCGTGGGCCGCGCCCTGACCCAGGGGGTCGACGTGTGGCTGAATACCCCGCGCCGCCCGTACGAGGCCAGTGGCACGAGCGGGATGAAGGCCAGCCTCAACGGCGTGCCGAACTGCTCGGTGCTCGATGGCTGGTGGCCCGAAGCCTACAACGGCAAGAATGGCTGGGCCGTGGGTGAGGAACGCGAGTACATGAGCCAGGACGAGCAGGACTGGAACGACGCCCAGGCGCTCTACAACCTGCTCGAGCACGAGATTGCGCCGCGCTACTACGAGGGGCGCGATGCCAATGGCGTGCCCACGGCCTGGGTGCAGATCTGCAAGGAGGCCATCGCCACGGTCGCGCCGACCTTTAGCCTGCGCCGCATGTTGACCGAGTACGTCGAGCAGTTCTACCTTCCGGCCGCCGGGTACGGCGTGCCCGTAAAATAATGGCCCGGCGCCTGAATGCGTGGAGTCTGGAAGACGAGGCGCCCGCGCCGGACGGCCCCGCGTTGCTCGTGGGGATCTTCGTCCGGCTCCGGGCGCACTTTGGCCCCCTTACCGGCCCGGAGGCCGCGCGCCCCTGGTGGCCGATTTTTGGAACCGACGCCCCCTTCGAGATGCTGGTCGGCGCGGTGCTGGTGCAGCAGACGCGCTGGGAGACGGTCGAGGAGGCCATTCTGCGTCTGCTTGCGGCCGGCTTGCTTGACCCCCAGGCAATGGCCAGCGCCGCCACCGAGACCATCGCGGCGCTGATCCGCCCCGCTGCGTTTTACGGCCAGAAGGCCACGGGCCTCATCACCATCGCCCAGCACATTGTCGCTGGCTACGACGGCGATACCGCGCGCATGCTGGCCCGCCCCACGGCTCAGGTGCGCGCCGAATTGCTACGCCTGCCCCGCATCGGCCCGGAAACCTGCGATGTGATCCTGCTCTACGCCGGCGACCACCCGGTGTTTGTCATCGACGCCTACACGCGACGGCTGTTTGAACGGGTTGCGCCGGCGCTCAACACCGGTACGGACGGCAGCCCGGCGGCCCCCCCCTGGCATCGGCCCTACGAGAGCCTGCGCCGGACCATCGAAATGGAACTGCGCCAGGACGACCCTGCCGCGCTGTACGCCGAGTACCACGCGCAGATCAACGAGGTATGTGTACGCTACTGCCTGACGCGGCCCCGCTGCGACGGGCCGCCCGCGCGCCGCGTCTACAGCCGCCAGGAGGGCCGCGAGAGTTACCTCGGTCGCCAGGACGGCTGCCCGCTCCGTCCGGTGTGTGCATGGTATCGCCAGTCGCAATGAGGAGCGCCCATGGCCCGACCTGGTGTCGCGCCAGCGAGCAGACCCGCTGGCACCCTTGCCGAGGTGCTGGCCGTCTTCCTCCGCCTGGGCCTGACATCGTTCGGCGGCCCGGTGGCCCACCTGGGCTACTTCCGCGAGGAGATCGTCGCGCGACGCGGTTGGGTGGACGAGGCCACCTACGCCGACATGGTGGCGCTGAGCCAGTTCCTGCCCGGACCGGCGAGCAGCCAGGTGGCCATCACGCTGGGAACCGCGCGGGCCGGTCTGGCCGGCGGGGTGGTGGCCTGGCTGGGCTTTACCTTGCCCTCCGCGCTGGCCATGACCCTCTTCGGCCTGGGGTTGAACACCTTTGGCGCTTACGTAAGCGCCGGCTGGCTCCACGGGTTGAAAGTGGTCGCGGTAGCCGTGGTTGCCCAGGCGGTCTGGGGCATGGCCCTGCGTCTAGCTCCCGATCGCCCGCGGGCGACGATTGCTCTGGCGGCGGCAGTGCTGCTGCTGCTCTGGCCAACCGGCCTGGGGCAGATGCTGGTGATCCTCGCGGGCGGCCTGGCGGGCTGGCGGCTGCTGGGCGGGTCGGTCGTTGCCGGCGCGCCAGGCGCGCGCATAGCGGTGCCACGGGCGCTTGCCTGGAGCAGCGCGGCGGCGCTGCCCCTCTGCCTGCTGGGTCTGCCCCTGCTGGCCACCATCACGGGAAGCCAGGCCGTGGCGATGTTCGCGGCCTTTTTCCGCGCCGGGTCGCTCATCTTTGGCGGGGGTCACGTGGTGCTGCCACTGCTGGAACGCTTTGTGGTCGCGCCGGGCCGGGTCAGCACCGAGCAGTTTGTGGCCGGCTACGGGGCTGCCCAGGCCGTCCCCGGTCCGCTGCTAACTTTCGCGGCCTTCCTCGGCACCATCAGCGCCGCGCCCCCGAATGGCTGGAGCGGGGCGGCCCTGGCGCTCGTGGCGATCTTCGCGCCCTCGTTCCTCTTCCTCTGGGCGACCCTGCCCCTGTGGGGCAGGTTGCGGCGGAACCCGGCGGTACAGGCGGCCATGCAGGGGGTCAACGCGGCGGTGGTGGGCCTGTTGCTCGCCGCGCTCTACGACCCGGTGATCACCAGCGCAATCCGCCAGCCGCAGGACGTCGCCCTGGCCCTGGCGGCCTTCGGATTGCTCCAGGTCTGGAGGGCGCCGGCGTGGCTGGTGGTGGCGCTGACGGCCCTGGGCGGGGCCGTGCTATCCTGAGATGAAAAGGGGGTCGGAAGGGCCGCGCCCTCGCACCCCCCTATCCGATGACAACTACGCGGTTTCCAGGAAGGTGCGCAACATCTGCTTGCCGTTCTCGGTCAGGATCGACTCGGGGTGGAACTGCACGCCCTGGATGGGATAGGCGCGGTGCCGGAGGCCCATAATCAGGCCGTCGTCGGTCCACGCCGTAACCTCAAGCTCGGCTGGCAGATCGTCGCGGCGGACGATCAGCGAGTGGTAGCGCGTGGCGATGAAGGGATCGGGCAACCCGGCGAAGACGCCAACGCCCCTGTGGTGAATGGCCGAAAGCTTGCCGTGCATCACCCGGGGCGCCCGAACCACGGCGCCCCCGAAGGCCGCGCCGATGGCCTGGTGCCCAAGACAGACGCCAAGGGTGGGGATGTGCGGGCCGAGTTCGCGGATGAGGGCGATGCTGATCCCGGCTTCGGCCGGCGTGCACGGCCCGGGGCTGACCACAATGCGATCCGGCCCTAACGCCGCGGCCTCGGCGACGCTGAGGGCATCGTTGCGGCGCACGTCCACGCTCGCCCCCAGCTCGCTGAGGTACTGAAACAGATTGTAGGTGAACGAGTCGTAGTTATCAAGCAACAGAACACGCATGGGCGCTTCCTTTGCGCTGGCCCGGCTGAGCCCCGGGCGGAGACGACGCTCGACGGTGGATGGGGCCGGGAAGAACCATGTTCCCCCTCGCGCCCGCTCCACCGTCATGATACTCGCTCATGCGCGCAAAAATGCGCCAAGTGTGCTGTAGAACGGACCGGGCAGTTCAGCCATGGGCACGTGCCCGCAACGCTCGAAGAGGACCAGGCCGGAACGCGGCAATGCGCTGGCCAGCGCCCGCGCCGAGTCGGGCGGGAAGATGCGATCCTCGCGCCCGCCGATGATCAACGTGGGCGCGGCGACCGCGCGCGATGCGCCGATCACCGTGGGATCGCCGGTGGTGGTAGCCGCTTCCAGGCCCACCCGCACGTGCATCGCCACCAGGTCGGCCGCGCCGACCGCCAGCGCAGGATAGGGCACCCCCGCAACATCGTGGACGACCTGTCCCGCCAGAACGTGCGGCACGGGCGGGAGCATCGACACAGCCTGGGCCAGCGGGCGCACCGCGGCCTGCCACATCCCCCACAGATCCAGCCAGGGCGCCCAGAGCATCGAACTGAGGATCAACTGCACGTGCAGGCAACTCATCAGTTCGGCCTCGGCCGGGCTGCGCGGCAGGCCGAAGCTGGTCAGGATCAGCCGATTGACCAGTTCGGGCCGCGCCGTGGCTGCCAGCATCGCCACCGCTGCGCCAAGCGAATGGCCACCCAGGGCGATATCGGCGAGTTCCAGGGCCTCAATCAACTCGAGGGTCGTGGCGGTAAGCGTGCCCAGCCGCGCCGGCATGGCGGGCGGCGGTGAGGCGCCAAAGCCGGGCAGATCGATGGCGATCACATCGTACTCGTCGCTCAGCGTCACAAAGGCCCCGAGCCAGTGACGGGATGAGCCGCCCCAGCCGTGGATCAGCACCACCGGCGGGCCTTCTCCGGCGCGGCGGTAGGCCAGATTCCCAGAGGGAAGACGTATCAAGCGGGGGGCGGGCAGGGACATAGGGAACCCTTTCCAGGGCCGTGGCTCTGGTCGGCGACGCGGCCCAACTCATTGCGCGACGCGTGTGTTCCTGCCGGGGGACGCCAGGCTTCTGTTTCGAAGGCGCTCACCAGCGTAACGCCGCTCCACGCCGGGCGCTCGTCAGCGAGCACCCGGCGCACCAACTACTCTGCTTTCATGATGGGGACGTGAGTTACAGCGAACTGCACTAAACATTACAACGAGACTTCGTCTCAGCGGGGGGCGAGGGCCGTGGTCCTCCGTGTCCCCGCGCTGGAACGGGACTTCCGGAGGCGGGTAGGGCCGCAGCGTTGGCCGCGGCCCTGCTACCACCTACCCCCGCGCCGCCAGGAACGCGGCGACCTCGGCGCGGCGGGGCGGATCGGCGCCGGGGCGGGTGCAGGTGAGAGCGGCAACGGCCGCGGCGAAGCGCAGGGCCGCCGTAAGTTCCTCCACGGGCATCATCGCCAGGGCTTCGCGCGTGAGGGCCGCGCGTTCGGCCAGGGCCGCAAGCAATCCCGCGCTGAAGCTGTCGCCCGCGCCTACGCTATCGGCCACCGCCACGGAGAAGCTCGGAACCTCCAGGCTTTCGACCTGACCGTCGCGCCGCCGCAGGGCGGTCACCCCGGCGCTTCCACGGGTCAGCGCAACCAGCGCCGGGCCGGCGTCGAGCTGGGCCGCAGCAACGCGCAGGGGGTCTTCGGCGGGGGCGAGCCAGGCGCAATCGGCGGCGCTGAGTTTCAACAGGTCGCACGCCGCGATGGCGCGGGTCAGGGTGGCGCGATAGGCCACCGGATCGTCGATCAGGCGCGGGCGAACGTTGATGTCGAGGGAGACCAGCGCCCGGCCACGCAGGCCCGCGGCAGCCGCCAGCGCCGCCGTAGGGGTGGCGCCACGCGACAGGCTGATGCCCCCGAAATGCAGGCTCGCGGCCCGCTCAAACAGCGCCGGGGGCAGGTCCGCCGGGGTCAGCAGCGTATCGGCGGCGCCCGCGCCGTAGAAGGTGAAGACCGGCTCACCGTCCTCGTGGGCGACAAAGGCCAGGGTAGTGGGCGCGGGCGCCTCGGTGAGCCAGGCGTCGTCAATGCCCTCGGCGCGCGCGGCGCGGCGCAGGCGCCGCCCAAACATATCAGCGCCGAGTTTGCCCACGAACGCCGCAGGCTGGCCCAGTCGCGCCAACCCCACCGCTACGTTGAACGGCGCGCCGCCGGGATGCACCGTGAAGCCTGTCAGTTCCCCATCGGTCTCCAGCGGCAAAAAGTCGATCAGGATCTCGCCCAGGCAGACCAGTAGATTGCGCATGTTTGTCTCCAGACGGTACAATATAGCGAAGGCCTGGAGGGGATTCGCTCCCCTCCGCAAACTCCTTGTTCATCGCGGCGCGTCTCTGTCGCGCCGCACTGCAAAGGGGAACCTCGCGAGGGCCCGCGGCCCCCGCACCCCCCCTGCCGAATCGAACCGGAGGGTTTCCTGGGAGGGCTGCGCCCTCCCGGACCCTCCACTCTGGCGGGGCCATGGGGAAAGCCGGTTTCCCCGCGCCTTTTGCGGCGGCTGTTAGTTGCGAGTGATCGTATGAACGAAAACCCACCGATCTTAATCGACCAGTTCAACATCCACCCGAGCGCGTACGTCTTCCCCAATACCTTTCTGGCCGGGACCATCACCATCGGCCCGGAGAGCAGCGTCTGGCCGATGAGCGTACTGCGCGCGGATACGGTGCCCATCCAGATCGGTGCCTGCTCAAACGTACAGGACGGTTGTATTATCCACGGCGATCCGGGATTTCCGGTTATCATCGGTGACTACGTGACCCTGGGCCATGGCGCGATTGTGCACGGCGCGATCATCGAGGACGAGGTGCTGATCGGCATCGGCGCGGTGGTGCTGAACGGCGCGCGTATCGGGCGCGGCTCGATGGTGGGCGCGCGGGCCCTGGTGACCGAAGGCATGCAGGTGCCGCCGGGGTCGCTGGTGCTGGGTGTGCCGGGGAGCATTCGTCCCCTCAGCGCCGAGCAGGCAGCGCGGATCCGCGGCCCTGCCGAACGTTATGTCGAGCGCAAGGAGTTGTACCGGCGCCGGGAGATCTGATTTTGGATTGCGGATTTTGGATTGCCGATTGCCGGGTGCGGCCCCTCAATGAGATCTGGCGAGCACGCCAATGCGGTCCATCCAACGGGAATTCGAACGCGAAGCATTTACCCCTCCGGTCGCCACGCTGATCGCCGATCTGGCCGCACTGCCCGCCCCGGCTGACTCCGTGAACATGTACGCCAGCGACGGGCCGCCGGGGAACGGCGCGCGCCGGCGCAATCTGGCCCTGGCGCTGGAGGCGGCGCTCGCGCGCCGGCCCGACCTGCTGCTGATCGGCGAAGCGCCAGGCTACAACGGCGCCCGCCGCACGGGGGTGCCGTTTACCAGCGAGCGCCTGTTGCTGGAGGGACGCTGGCCGCTGGGCCGCCTCGAAGCCGGTCCGGGCCTGGCGCTGGCACGAGATGATGAACGCATCAGCGCTGAACCGACAGCGACCATCGTCTGCCGCGAACTGGCGGCCCTGGGCCTGACCGCGGCGGGCTGGAACGCCTACCCCTTCCACCCGCACCGGCCCGGCGCGGAGCGCAGTAACCGCCCCCCGCGGGCGAGCGAGATCGCCCTGGGGTTGCCATTCCTGGCCCGTGTCTGCGCCCTGTTTGCCAGCGTGCCGGTGGTGGCCCTGGGCCGCGTTGCCGCAGGGGCGCTGACGACCCTCGGCGTGCCGCACCGCAGGCTGCGGCACCCGGCCCAGGGCGGCGCGCGGCAGTTCGCCGCCGGGCTGCGGGCCGACGAATGAAGAGGTATCACACCGATATGCTCCGCACCATCATCGCGACCCGTTATGTCACGCCGCTGTGCGAGGGCGGCTCGTTGCCCGCCCTGGTCGAGGCGGACGATGACGGGTTGTACGTGCTCAAGTTTCGCGGCGCCGGCCAGGGACCGAAGGCGCTGATCGCCGAGTTGCTTGCCGGTGAGTCAGGGCGCGCCCTCGGACTGCCGGTGCCCGAGATCGTCCTGGCGCACCTGGACCCCACCCTGGGGCAAAACGAACCCGACAGTGAGATCCAGGATCTCGTCAGGGCCAGCGGCGGGCTGAACCTGGCGGTGGATTTTCTGCCCGGCGCCCTGGCCTTCGACGCGCTGAATGCCGCCAGCATCACCCCTGACCTGGCGGCGCGCATCCTCTGGTTCGACGCCTTTGTCACCAATGTGGACCGGACTCCGCTCAACACGAACCTGTTGCTCTGGCACCGGCAACTCTACCTGATCGATCACGGCGCGGCATTGATTGTTCACCATACCTGGGAAGACTGGCGCATCCGGGCGAGGGGTCGCTTCACGGCGATCAAGAACCACGTGCTGCTCCCCGTGGCAGGCGATCTGCGCGCCGCCGATGCCGCGCTGGCCCCTCAGATCACCCCCGCCCTGGTGGAGCGTCTGGTGGCGGCCGTGCCTGATGCCTGGCTGGTGGACGATGGCCCGTTCGGGAGCCTGGAAGAGCACCGCGCGGCCTACGCCGAATACCTGCTGACCCGAGCGGCGGCGCCGCGGTTGTTTGTTGAGGAGGCGATCCATGCCCGCGACCAGCGTCTTTGAGTACGCCCTGATGCGCGTGGTCCCGCGGATCGAGCGCGGCGAATACCTCAACGCCGGCGTGGTGCTCCTCTGCCGGCAACACGGCTTCCTCGAGGCGCGCCTGCGCCTCGACCCGGGCCGCCTGCGCGTCCTGGATCCCACGCTCGACCTGGAACTGCTGGAGGCGCAACTGGCGCACATTCCGGTGATCTGCGCCGGTGGCGCCGCTGCCGGGCCGATCGGTGCCCTGCCCCACTACGAGCGCTTCCGCTGGCTCACCGCCCCGCGCAGCACCATCATCCAGCCCTCCCCGGTCCACACCGGTCTCTGCGCCGACCCGCGCGCGACCCTGGAACGCATTTTTGCCCGCAGTGTTGTGGGGTAGCGACGGCCCGGGGGGCCGTCGCTACCCCATCGCCCGCCGCGCCGCCCCCGGCCACCACGCCATCCGAATTGACAAACTTATCGCTCCGCGCTACACTTTTTTATAACCCAGACCTTATTGACACCCCCTCCGTGGAGTGACGCTGCTACGTCAGCAGCCTCTCCGGCAGTATTCCTGTCGGTCGTGGTACAACGTTGTCCACGACCTCACGTTCCGGCATTGATGCAGAAACTCGCCCTATGATTGCCTCGATCGATGGAGGCCCGACTTGACGTACCCTGCCCAAGGCGCGCCCGGTGGCGCTCCCGGAACCCTGGCCCGGCGCGCCCTGCCCGTTATTGGCGTCATCGCCGCGCTGCTGCTGCTCTGGGAAGGCGCGCGGCTCCTGTTTGGCCTCTCCGAGCAACGCCTGCCATCGCTCGGCTCGATTGTCGAGACGATGTTCACCCCCACCCGCGGGGGTGCGGGGCCGCTGTTGATCGTGCAGATGCTCGCCAACGGCTGGGCTACCTTTCGCGTGGCCCTGGGGGGCTTTTTGATCGGCGGCTTGCTGGGCTTTGCACTGGCGGTGCTCTTTATGCGCCTGCCGGTGCTGGAACGGGGCCTGATGCCCTATGTCATCGGCTCGCAGACCGTGCCGATCCTCGCCATCGCGCCGATGGTGGTGGTGGGCTTCGGGCGCATGGGCGCGCCGCCCTGGCTGGCCAAGATGGTGGTCGCCGCCTATTTGACGTTCTTTCCGGTAACCATTGGCATGTTGCGCGGGTTGCGTTCGGCTTCGCCCCAGAGCCTCGACCTGATGCACTCCTACGCCGCCACACCGTTCCAGTACTTCTGGAAGCTGCGCCTGCCGGTTTCGCTGCCCTACCTGTTTACCGCGCTCAAAATCGCCGCTTCGGCGGCCGTGATCGGGGCGATTGTGGCCGAGTTGCCCTCAGGCGCCCGCGAGGGCATCGGGGTGATGATCCTCAACGCCGCGCAGTACTACAACTCGCGACCCCAGGCGCTCTACCTGGCCATCCTGGTCGCCGGTCTGGTGGGGGTCAGCTTCTACGGCCTGGTGGTGCTGGCCGAGCACCTGATCGTGAAATGGCGCGCGTAGCCGCGGGGCCAGGGACCCTCCGGGTTGCGCCTCCGCCCATTTCCGGCAGGCGGGGGTATGGGGAAACCGGGTTTCCCCATCGTTCTGTTCGGGCACAAGGTTTCCCCGCACAAGGGTTTTGAGGTTTTTAATGAACGCTCCGCCCATCATCGAATTCGATCGCGTCAGCAAGGTGTATCAAAGCGGCGGCGGGCCGGTAACCGCTCTGCTCGAGGTGAGCCTGAGCATCGCCGCCGGTGAGTTCATCGCCCTGATCGGGCCGAGCGGCTGCGGCAAAAGCACGCTCATGCGCCTGATCGGCGACCTCGAGCAACCCAGCTCGGGCACGGTGCGAGTGAAGGGAAAAACTCCCGAACAGGCCCGTCTCGACCGCGACTACGGCATCGTGTTCCAGGCGCCGGTGCTCTACGAGTGGCGCACCGTGCGCCGGAACGTGGAACTGCCGCTGGAGATCATGGGGCGCCCCCCGGCGGAGCGCCGGGAACGGGCCATGAGCCTGCTGCGCCTGGTCGGCCTGGGCGATTTCGGCGATGCTTACCCGCATCAACTCTCGGGAGGCATGCAACAGCGCGCGGCAATCGCCCGCGCCCTCTCCTTCGAGCCGTCCATTCTCCTCATGGACGAGCCGTTCGGCGCGCTCGACGAGATCACCCGCGAGCGTATGCAGACCGAACTGCTCAGCCTCTGGTCGAGCGCCGCTCCCCGCCCCACGGTCATTTTTGTCACCCACAGCATCCCCGAAGCGGTCTTTCTGGCCGACCGGGTGGTGGTTATGTCGCCCCGACCGGGCCGCGTCCAGCGCGTCGTGGCGATTGACCTGCCCCGCCCGCGGGTCTTCGAGACCCGCGAGTCGCCCGCGTTCTTTGGCCTGGTGACCGAGGTGCGCGAAGCCCTTCGCGCCACTGAAAACGAACGGGTGGGGGTATGAGCGCGCCGCTACAGGCAACCACCGTGGCCCGCCAGGCGGGTCGAGTGGAGCGCGGGGGTCTCGGTGTCCACGACCTGTGGCCGCCGCTGCTCACCTTCGCGCTGGTCATCGGGCTGTGGGAACTGGCGGTGTGGTTCTTCCAGATCCCTCTCTACCTGCTGCCCGCCCCCAGCCAGATCCTCGAAACCTTCCTGGCCCGCCCGGCCTTTTTGCTACGTATCGGGCTGGTCACGTTCACCAATGCGGTCGTCGGGTGCGCCATCGGCGTGAGCCTGGGCTGCCTGGCGGCGGCGCTCTGCGTGCGCTGGCGCGTGGTCGCCGATGGGCTGGTGCCGCTGGCCGTGGCGGCCAGCGCGGTGCCGATCATCGCCCTCTCGCCGCTGATGGGCATCTGGCTCGGGAGTGTCAGCCCGCTCTCGAAGATCGCCGTGGTGGCGGTGATGACCTTCTTCCCGACCCTGGTGAGCGTGTATCGCGGCCTGGTTTCACCTACCGCCGACGCCCTGATGCTGATGCGCTCCTACGCCGCGCCGCAGCGGGTGGTGTTCGCAAAACTGCGGGCCCCGGCGGCATTGCCGTTTCTCTTTGGCGCGCTGCGGGTTTGCGCCACGCTCAGCATGATCGGCGCGGTGGTGGCCGAGTTCTTTGGCGGCCCGCAGAACGCCCTGGGGGTGTACATCAAGACCCAGGCCGGTATTCTGCGCACCCGCGAGGCCTGGTCGGCCATCCTGGTCGCCTGCCTCTTCGGGCTGGCTTTCTACCTGGCGGTGGTGCTCGCCGAGCGCGCCGCCATACCCTGGAAGCGGGGTCGCCAACAATAAACCTGGTTGCGGGGGATGGGAAAACCCGGTTCCCTTCACCCCCCAGCCGCCGAGAGGGTGCGGGAGGACGCGGCCCGCCCGGCAAAACCCTTATTCCCCTACCGTGCGGGAGGGCAAAGCCTTCCGGGGAAACCTCTTCCGCCGCCACCCGGGAGGGTGCGGGAGGGTAAAGCCCTCCCGGGAACGTCTTTACTAGCGCAGCCGGGCAGCGCCGCCCGCCGGCAACGGAGCGATACGTTCGTGTTCGGGTTGGTTGACAAGGAGGAATGACCGTGCAAATGCCCAGACGTTTCGGATGGATCGCCGCCCTGCTGCTGATCGGCGCCCTGCTGGCCGCGTGCGGCCAGGCCCCCGCCGCCGCGCCCACCACCGCCCCCGCCGCGCCCACTACCGCCCCCGCCGCCCTCGTTCCCGTGCGGCTGCAGTTGAAGTGGGTGCCCCAGGCCCAGTTCGCCGGTTACTATGCCGCCCTCGACCAGGGCTTCTACGCCGACGAGGGTCTTGATGTGACCATTCTGCCCGGCGGCCCCGACATTGTGCCCGAGCAGGTGGTCGCCGCCGGCCAGGCCGAGTTCGGCATCAACTGGATGGCCAGCCTGCTCGCCACCCGCGAACAGGGCGCCCCGCTGATCAACATCGCCCAGGTCTTCACCCGCGCCGGCATGCGCCAGCTCTCCTGGAAGGACAGCAACATCACCTCGCCCGCCGACCTCAAGGGGCGCAAGGTGGCGGTCTGGTTCGGCGGGAACGAGTACAACCTGCTGGCAACCCTCAGCAAGTACAACCTCAATAAGGATACCGATCTGACCCTGGTGCAGCAGCCCTTCGATATGAACCTGCTGCTCAACCGCGAGGTTGACTCGGCCGCGGCGATGACCTATAACGAACTGTACCAGGTGCTCAGCGCCGGCCACACCATCGAAGAGTTGAACATCCTCGATTACAACGCCGAAGGCACCGCCATGCCCGAGGATGGCATCTTTGTGACCGAGGACTGGCTCAACGCCGATCCTCAGCACAAGGACATCGCCGCCCGCTTCCTGCGGGCCTCGTTCAAGGGTTGGGCCTACTGCCGCGATAACCCGGATAGCTGCGTTGAGATTATGCTGAAGCAGGATAGCGGCGGCGTGATGACCAAAGAGGCCCAGACCTGGCAGATGAACGAGGTCAATAAACTGATCTGGGGCGATCCGATTGACCCGAATACGAAGATCGGCTACCTGGATCCGTCGCTGTTCAAGTTTGCGGCGGATACCGCTTTGCAGTTCGGGGTGATTACAAAAGCCGCCGATGGGTCGGCCTATACCCACGAAATCTGGGAAATGGCAACGAAGTAGCTGGGATTTCGGGATGGGGGAACCCGGTTCCCCCATCCCGCCATCAGACAGACGGCGCCGTGGGCGCCTGAGAAGGTCGTGAGAGGTGCTGTATGGATTTTGCCATCACTCTGAAACTGGATATGCCGCCGGCCCGCAGCGTGGCCCTGACCCGCCAGGCCGAGGCGGCCGGCTTTAGCTACGGCTGGGTCTTCGACTCCCACGTGCTCTGGCAGGAACCCTACCCGTTGCTCACGCTCATGGCCGCCAACACCGAGCGTATGCGCCTGGGCACCTGCGTCACCAACCCTGCCGTGCGCGATGTCACCGTCACCGCCAGCGCCCTGGCCACCCTCAACCTGATCTCCGGCGGGCGCATGGATCTGGGCATCGGGCGCGGCGACAGCTCCCGTCGCGTCCTGGGCAAGAAGCCCACCACCCTGGAAAACCTGGAGCTCGCCACCCGCAAGATCCAGGCCCTGGCCACCGGCGCCGAGGTCGAACACGAGGGCGCGCCGGTGCGTCTGACGTGGGCCAATCCGGCGTATCAACTGCCGGTCTGGGTGGCGGCCTATGGCCCGAAGGCCCTGCACCTCACCGGGCGCATCGCCGATGGGGTGATTCTGCAGTTCGCCGATCCCGACCTGATCCGCTGGTGCCTGACCTTCGTCCACGAAGGCGCCCGCGCCGCCGGGCGCGATCCCGCTTCGATCAAGGTGATGGCCGCCGCCCCCGTGTGGGTTTCCGACGATCTGGCCCTGGCCCGCGACCGGGTGCGCTGGTTCCCCGCCCTCGTGTCCAACCACGTGGTCGATCTGCTGTCACGCTACGATCCTGCCGAACTGCCCCCGGCACTGACCGCCTACGTCCAGAACCGCGAGAGCTACGACTACCGCAAGCACGCCGAGGTCGGCTCGTCCAACGCCGCCTTTGTGAGTGACGAGGTGGTGGACCGGTTCTGCATCGTTGGCCCGCCGGAGGAGCACCGTCGCCGCCTGGAGGAACTGGCGGCGATTGGCGTCGATCAGTTCAACATCTACCTGATGTCCGGCGATGAGGAGGGGTGCCTGGAGCAGTACGCGCGCCTGACACCGGAGTTTTGCGCGTAGCATACGTCCGCGAACGCCGCCTTCGGCAGGGAGGGCCTGGCCCTCCCAGGCGCCTCGTTCATCGGCCGGTTGGAGCAGAGGTGGCGAAACCGGGTTTCCCCCCACCCCTGCCTGAGGGGAGGGTCTGAGAGGGTTCGCCCTCCTAGAACATCATCGGATCATCAAAGGAGCTAACCTGTGTCAACGCTGATCAAAGGTGGAACCGTCGTCACGGCCAGCGACACCTTCGCTGCCGATATCTTGATCGAAGGCGAGCGGATCGTCGCCATGGGCCAGGGGTTGAGCGGAAACACGGTGATTGACGCCGACGGCGCCTATGTCATCCCCGGCGGCATTGATGTGCATACGCACCTGGATATGCCCTTCGGAGGCACGGTCTCGTCGGATGATTTCTTCACCGGCCAGCGCGCGGCCGCCTTCGGCGGCACCACTATGCACATTGACTTCGCCATCCAGCCGCGCGGCGCGACCCTGCGCGAGACGCTCGATCTCTGGCACGCCAAAGCCGAAGGCAAGGCGGTGATTGACTATGGCTTCCACGTGGCCATCACCGATCTGCCCGACACCGTGCTCGAGGAGATGCCCCGCTGCGTCGAGTACGGGGCCACGAGCATGAAGCTCTTCATGGCCTACAAGGGCGCGCTGCAGGTTGACGATATGACCCTCTTCCGCGCCATGCAGCAGGCGGCGCGGCACCGCCTGCTGATTATGGTCCACGCCGAGAATGGCGACGCGATTGACGTGCTCATTCGCGAGGCGGTGGCCGCCGGCCAGCTCGCCCCGAAGTACCACGCCCTGACGCGCCCCCCCGAGCTTGAAGCCGAGGCCACCGCCCGCGCCGTGCGCCTGGCCGAAGTGGCCGGCGCGCCGCTCTACGTGGTGCACCTGACCAACGCCGGCGCGCTGGAAGCCGTGCGCCTGGCCCGCGCGCGGGGCGGGGCGGGGCAGATCTTCGCCGAGACCTGCACCCAGTACTTCTTCTTCACCAAAGATGACCTGGCGCGCGAGGGCTTCGAGGGGGCCAAATGGGTCTGCTCGCCGCCCTTCCGCTCCCCCCACGACCAGGAGGCCCTCTGGCAGGGGGTGGCCGATAACTCGCTCCAGGTGGTCTCCACCGACCACTGCCCGTTCTGGTTCCAGGGCGGCATCGAGGGGCGCCCTGCCGGCAAGGAACTGGGCCGCGAGAGCTTCGCCAAAATCCCCAACGGCTGCCCGGGCATCGAGGAGCGGATGATGCTCCTCTACACCTACGGCGTCCGCGCGGGCCGCATCTCCCTCAACCGCTGGGTGGAACTGTGCTGCACCAACCCCGCCAGGCTCTTCGGCTGCTACCCCCGCAAGGGCACCCTCACCCCCGGCGCCGACGCCGACATCGTGGTGTGGGACCCCGAGGCCCGGCGCACCCTCAGCGCCGCCAGCCTGCACCAGCGCACCGACTACACCCTCTACGAAGGCTGGGAGGTCACCGGCGCGCCACGGGTGGTGCTCTCGCGGGGCCGGGTGATCGTCGAGGGCAACACCTGGACCGGCGAGGCCGGCGCGGGGCGCTTCGTGCATCGCGCGCCGTTCAGCATGTGAGGCGTGTTTCAGACCTGGGCGTTTCGGTCTGACCGTTGCTCCATACGTTCACGTAACCGAATCCGTGGAGATGTGGGGGTGTGGAGCAGACAAGCAGCGTGCGACCAGCCTTGCCGTTGCTCTACACCTCCACACCTCTACACCTCTACCGAGACGAAGTCTCGTCGTAGCACCACCAAAGGGCATGGCCATGACAACCTCAACCCTCAACCCGGCCCGCACTATCGCCGAACTGAAAGAACTGCGGGCCCTGACGGGCAACGCCGATGGCGCGCAACGGGTGGCCTGGACCGACACCTGGGCGGCGGCGCGGGAGTGGTACCGCGCAAAACTGGCCGAACTGCCGGTGCACGTCGAGATGGACGAGGCCGGCAACCTCTGGGCCACCCTGCCGGGCGCCTCGGAACGCGCCCTGCTCATCGGCGGCCACCTGGACTCGGTGCCGAACGGCGGCTGGCTCGACGGCTGCCTGAACGTGCTCGCCGGCCTCGAAGTGCTGCGCCGCGTCGCCGCCGAAGGCATGCCGCCGGTCACCCTGCGCCTGGTAGACTGGGCCGACGAAGAGGGCGCCCGCTTCGGGCGCAGCCTGCTCGGCTCCAGCGCCTTCTCGGGCTCCCTCGACCCCGCGAGCGTCGCCGGCCTCCGTGACCGCGACGGCATACCGTTGCCCGAGGCCCTGGCCGCGCACGGCGTGAACCTGGAGGGCATGCTGGCCGCCCGGCGCCAGCAGACCAATGCCGCGGCCTACCTCGAACTGCACATCGAGCAGGGACCGGTACTCGAGGATCTGGGCCTGCCCCTGGGCGTGGTGATCGGCACCTTCGGCGTGGAGCGCCACCGCATCACCTTCACCGGCCAGGCGGCCCATGCCGGCTCAACGCCGATGCACCGGCGTCGCGATGCCTTCGCCGCCGCAGCGAAGCTGGGCCTGGAGATCCGCGCGATCGCCGCGCGGCACGAAGGGGTCTGCACCATTGGGAGTTGTGTCACCCATCCGGGCATCGTGACGGCCGTGGTGGGGGAGTGCGTTGTCACGCTGGATCAACGCCACATGGACGCAGCGGCGCTGGCGGCGATGCTCCAGGAGGCCCGGGAGGCGGCGGGGCGCTTCGCCGCCGAGGAGGGCTGCACGGTGGCCTGGACGCCGATCTGGAGGATCGACCCCATTCCCTTCCACCCCGACCTGATCGCCATGGGCGAAGCGGCGATCCGCGAGGTGGCCGGCGCGGCCCATCGCCTGCCGAGCGGCCCCCTGCACGACGCGGCCGAGGTGGCCCGGGCGGGCATCCCCACCGTGATGCTCTTCGTGCAGAGCCTGGGGGGCATTTCCCACAACAAGATCGAAGACACCCTCGAAGAGCACATCGCCCTGTCGGTGCAGGCCCTCGACCGCCTCGCCGATAAGGCGATGGCGTGGATCCAGGGCGC
Organism: Chloroflexaceae bacterium; assembly: GCA_034431835.1. Taxonomy (GTDB): domain Bacteria; phylum Chloroflexota; class Chloroflexia; order Chloroflexales; family Chloroflexaceae; genus JACAEO01. The sequence goes on from DAOUDA010000197.1 coordinate 44,654, forward strand.
GACAGGGGCGTAGGGTCTATCCACGGGCAGAGGCGTGGCAAAACCTGGTTTCCCATCCGTTCCGGTACTGCTGCGCCGCGCCGAAACGAGGTGGTGGAAGCGACGAAACCCCTCCGAACCTCCAAAAGGAGAAGCGCCGAGGGCACGGCCCTCGGCGC
>DAOUDA010000198.1:0-7398 GCA_034431835.1 Chloroflexaceae bacterium
GGCTTCGCCCCTCCGAGCCTCCCCAAAAAGCCGCTTGCGGAGGTATGGGGAAACCCGGTTTCCCCACCCTCAGGACAGCCAGCGCTTACGGCGCTTGTAGTGCTTGACCTCGCGGTAGCTCTTGCGCCCGCCCACCTCGTTGAGCCCCAGGTAGAACTCGCGCACGTCGGCGTTGTCCTTAAGGTCGGCGGGCGAGCCATCGAGCACGATGCGCCCGTTCTCCATGATGTACGCATGATCGGACGAATCGAGGGCCAGACGGGCGTTTTGCTCCACCAGCAGAATGGTCGTGCCCTGCTCCTTGTTGATGCGCTTGATGATGCGGAAGATCTCTTCCACCAGCAGCGGCGCCAACCCGAGCGAGGGTTCATCGAGCATAATCAGGCGGGGGCGGGCCATAAGCGCCCGCCCGATGGCAAGCATCTGCTGTTCGCCGCCGCTGAGGAAGCCCGCCGTCTGATTGCGGCGCTCTTTCAGACGCGGGAAGTAGCTGTAGACCAGTTCCAGATCCTGGGCGAAACCGCCTATCCCGCGGGTATAGGCCCCGGCGCGCAGGTTTTCCTCCACCGTCAGGTGCTCGAAGACGCGCCGCCCCTCCATCACCTGGAAGATGCCCATGCGCACGATCTCCGCCGCGTCCTTCTTGTGGATCGGCTTGTCGAGGAAGCGGATCTCGCCGTCGGTCACTTCGCCGTTTTCCGGCTTGAGCAGCCCGGAGATCGCTTTGAGCGTCGTGCTCTTGCCCGCGCCGTTGGAGCCGAGCACGGCGACGATACGGCCCTCCGGCACCTCCAGCGACAGCCCTTTGAGCACCAGGACCACGTCGTTGTAGATGACCTCGATGTTGTTGAGGGAAAGCATGGTTCTTTGCCCCTGCGCGCCGGCGTGTCAGGCGCCCTGACATTGGTCACAAGAAAGCGGGGAAACCGGGTTTCCCCACCCCCCGCCGGCCGGTGCGATCGACGCCGGCAGGGGCGAAACAGCTTTCGCCCCCACCGGCCAGCCCGTGGTGTCCTACTGGGCCGAAATGAAATCGGTGATCGCCTCCCACACGCCGTTCTTGACCTGGAACAGCCGCAGCGACTTCGCGCCGGCGTGGCTGGTTTCGGTGAAAACGATCGGCTGCGTCACGCCGCCGGTATCGATCCCCCCCATCGTCTGAAGCGTGTTCCTGATGTTCTCGCCGGTCAGTTCCTTGCCATCGGCCAGGGTGCGCTCGATCCCCGCCACCAGGATGGACATTGCCGTCCAGCCCTGGACGAAGGTGCTGGTGGCCCCGCCGTAGTCAATGCCCTTCTCTTTGGCGAACTCCAGGGCAACTTTGGCCCCTTCGGCCGCAGGGTCGAAGGGAATGGCCCCGACCACGCCCTCGGCATCGGCGCCGGCGAGCTTGATCAGCAGTTCGTTGGCGCACCAGTTCAGGCAGACGAACTGGATGTCCAGTCCCAGGCTCCTGGCGTTCTTGATCGCCAGGGCCGCCGGAGTCGAGACGTTCTGCAAGAAGACGTAGTTGGCCCCGAAGTCGCGGATCTGGGTCAACTGGGGCGTCAGGTCGGTGGCGCCGCGGGGCGATGGCACCTCCAGCGGCGTCTCGACGCCGTTGGCCTGGGCAAAGGCGGTGCCATCGGCCAGCGGCGAGCGCCCGAAGGGGCTGTCGTTGAACAGGTAGGCGAACTTGGGCGCGCCGGTGTTCCCTTTGGCCTTCCAGTCCTCCAGCGCCCACTTCATGGCGATGATCATCTGGTCGGAATAGGTCGGGGCCACCAGGAAGTTAAAGGGCGTCTTGGCCGGATCGGCAAGCTCCGCCGAGTAGGAGGCCGAGATGAAGGGGATCTGGTCCTCGGAGATGCGGCCCTTCAGCGCCTCGGTATCACCCGTGCCCCAGCCCGAGAAGACCACCACCCCGTCCTGAGTGACGAACTGGGTGTAGAGTTCTTCCGCGCGCGGCACCTCGTAGGCGTAGTCCTGGCTGATCAGTTGCAGCGGGCGCCCGGCCACGCCGCCGTTGGCATTGCGCCAATCAATGTAGGCAATCTGTCCCTTGGAATAGGGGGTTCCCACGTCCGCCGTGGCGCCGGTGAGGTCGAAGATCGCGCCGATCTTGATCGGCTCGCCGCTCGGCGCCGGGGCGGCGCCGCCGGTTGCGCCGCCGGTTGCACCGCCGGGGGCCATGGTTGGCGCCGCGGCGGGCGCCTGCTGGCCACAGGCCGCCAGCGCCAGGGCCAGCGCCAGCAGCAGTGCCAGCATACCGAACCGTCGTTGGTCGTTGCCCATACTGTCCTCCTTGGTCTAATAACTGAACGGCCATAACCGGAAGTAATCCTTGACGTTGCGCCACATCTTGACGATCCCCTCCGGCTCGAAGATCAGGAAGAGAATGATCGCCAGACCGAAAGCGCCCTGCTGCATGTAGGGCAGGTAGCTGTTGATCTGGGGCACCGCGCCGCTCAGGAGGCGCGCCAGGTTCGAGAGCAGCGCCGGCAGCAGGGTGATGAAGGCCGCGCCGTAGATCGAGCCCGAGACGCTGCCCAGCCCGCCGATGATGATCATCGCCAGGTAGAGGATGCTGGTGTCAATCGTGAAACGTTCCCACGAGATGATGCCGCGGTAGTGGGCGGTCAGAGCCCCGGCCAGCCCGGCGAAGAACGACGAGGTGGCGAAGGCCAGCAACTTGTAGCGAAACAGGTCCACCCCGATCACCTGAGCGGCGATGTCCTGATCGCGAATGGCGACGAAGGCCCGTCCCACGCGGCTGCGGAAGAGGTTGCTGACGAAGATCACCGTCAGGATGAGGCAGCCCACCGTCACCCAGTAGAAGGCGAAATCGGGGTTGCCGATCGCGGCCATGGAGATGCCGAAGATGTTGCTGGTTTCGCGGGGGATCGACAGCGACTCGCCGATGCCCAGGAGTTTGCCGTGGGTCAGCACCCAGGTGATGATCTCCTGCGCCGCCAGAGTGGCGATCGCCAGGTAGAGGCCCTTGAGGCGCAACGAGGGCAGCCCGAAGAAGGCCCCGACGACCGCCGTAAACAGGCTGGCGATCGGCACCGTGATCCACATCGGCATCCCCAGCCGGGCGGCCATCAACCCGGCGCTAAAGGCCCCCACCGCCAGGAACCCGCCCTGCCCGATACTGATCTGGCCGGTGTAGCCGACCAGGACGTTCAACCCGATCGCCCCGATGGCGGCGATGGCGATCGTATTGGCCAGGCTGAGCCAGTAGCGATCGGCGAACCAGGGAAAGACCAGCACGGCCACCAGCACGAGGGCGATCCGCAGCCGTTGCGGCCAGTAGGGCCGCAGGGCCATATCCGCCGCGTAGGTGGTATGAAACGTCCCGCTTTGCATAGGCGCGCGCGCTTCCTACACTCGCTCGATGAACCGCTGGCCGAAGAGCCCGTAGGGACGCACGAGCAGGATCAGCAGCAGAATGATGAACGGAACCACTTCACCCATGCCCAGTTCGGGCGGCAGGTAGCCCCCGGCGTAGGACTGGAGCAAGCCGATGATCAGCCCGCCGACGATCGCCCCGGGGATGCTGTCGAGGCCGCCCAGGATCACCACCGGGAAGACCAGCAACCCCACGCGGGCGATCGAGCCGGACACGCCGCCGAAGATGCTCATCAGCAGAATGCCGCCCACCGCCGCCGTCACCGCGGCGATGGCCCAGGCCACCGCCCAGACCCGCTTCACGCTGATGCCCATGCTCAGCGCGGCCTGCTGGTCGTCGGCCACGGCGCGCATGGCGATCCCCTCGCGGCTGAAGCGGAAGAAGAGCGTCAGCAAGGCGAAGAGCACCAGCGCCAGAAAAATGGCCCAGACCTTGTCCACTCCCACGCTGGCGCCGAAGATCGTCATCGTATCGCGCGGCAGAAACTGCGGCGCCGGGCGCGGCGTCACCCCCCAGATTGCCCCCACAATCGCCCGGAGCAACGATGAGAGGCCGATGGTCACCATGATCACCGAAATCGCCGGCTCACCGATCAGCGGGCGCAGCACCAGGGTTTCGATGAGCACGCCGACGACTGCGGCCAGCAGCACCGCCACAACGACCCCCGCGGGCCACCAGATGCCGATCTGCTCGACGGTCATATAGGTCAGGTAGGCGCCGATCAGCAGCAGTTCGCCCTGGGCGAAGTTGATCACGTCGCTGCTCTTGTAGATCAGCACAAAGCCCAGGGCCACCAGGGCGAAGATCGCTCCGTTGGCGACTCCGCTCATCGTGAGTTGGACGAGTTTCTCCATAGGCTCCTCGGAAGAAGCGGTGGCGTTGTGGGAAGGCCTTGCCTTCCCGGCCCATCCCGACAACCAGGTTAACTGATGACGATCTGGGAGGGCTTCGCCCTCCCAGATCCTCCCATCAGGAAGGGAGGCCGTCAAACGCCAGCCTGGCTTTAACGCACGGCCATCCGCGCCGGCTGGCGCTCGCCAGCGGGCGCTGGGGGCGCCTCCATCTCCTCGATCCGCAGCCGTGTCTTGATCAGCGCGGTGCGACCGTCCTGGTAGGTGATGGTCGTCTCCAACTCCAGTTCGTTCTGGTCGCCGTAGAGGGCGTCCACGATCTCTTCGTAACGCTGGGCCACCAGGCGCCGGCGCACCTTGCGCGTGCGGGTCAGTTCGCCGTCGTCGGCGTCAAGCTCCTTGTGCAGCAAGAGGAAGCGCCTGATCCGCGCCGCCGGGGGCAGGTCGGCGTTGGTGCGCTCGACATCGCGGCGGATGAGGGCGTAGACCTGCGGCTTCTGGGCCAGGTCGGTGTAGGTCGTGTAGGAGATCTGCCGGCTTTCGGCCCACTTGCCCACGTTGCCGAAGTCAATGTTGATCATCGCCGTGACGAAGGGCCAGTCGCCGCCGAAGACCACCGCCTCCTTGATGAAGGGGCTGAACTTCAGCTTGTTCTCGATGAACTGGGGCGAGAACTTCGTGCCGTCGTGGAGGGTCATCACGTCCTTGGCCCGGTCAATGACGATCAGTTGCCCGTCTTCGTCGAAGTATCCCGCGTCGCCGCTGTGGAGCCAGCCATCAACCAGGGCCTCGGCGGTCGCCTCGGGGTTCTTGTAGTAGCCGATGAAGACCGAGGGGCTCTTGACCAGGATCTCGCCGCTGTCGGCGATGCGGATCTCGGTGTTGGGCAGCGGCGTGCCCACGGTCTGAAACTTGATCTGCCCGTCGCGGTGGATGACGCTCAGACCGGAGCTCTCGGTCTGGCCGTAGACCTGCTTCAGGTTGACGCCGAGGGCGTGGTAGAAGCGGAACACGTCGGGGCCGAGGGCCGCGCCGCCGGTATAGGCCCGCTTGAGGAAACGCAGCCCCAACTGATCCTTCAGCGGCTCGAAGACGCACAGGCGCGCCAGGCCGTACTGCAGGCGCAGCAGCAGGCCGGGCTCCTTGCCGCTGAAGCGGGCGTCGGCCATGGCGTAGCCCTGGCGTATGGCCCACTCGTACATGGCCCGTTTGAGCCGCGTGGTGTCCTGGATCTTCACCTGCACCTGCGAGAGCATGTTCTCCCAGATGCGCGGGGGCGAGAACATCACCCGCGGGCCGATCTCGCGGATGTTCTCCTGCACCGTGCTGGACGACTCGGGGAAATTGATCGTGAACCCGCACTGCATACCGGCGGCGACGGTGATCATCTGCTCGCCGACCCAGGCCAGGGGCAGGAAGCTCACAAACTCATCGTCCGGCCCCAGCGGATCGACCGCCAGCAACCCGGCGCCCTGGCTGATCAGGTTGCGATGGGTCAGCATGGCCAGTTTAGGGGTGCCGGTGGTGCCCGAAGTGGTGGAGAGGATGGCCACATCGTCCGGCTGGCCCTGGGCCAGTTCGGCCTCGAACAGCCCTGGATGGGCGCTGTCGTAGGCCCGTCCAAGCTCCTCGATGTCGGGGAAGTGGGCCAGGTAGGGTTCGCGGTAGCCCCGCATACCCTTGGGCTCGTAGTAGATCACCTTGAGCACGTTGGACAGCTCGGGCCAGATCTCGATGATCTTATCAACCTGCTCCTGGTCCTCGACCACAATCACCCGCGCCTCAGCGGCCTGCAGCACGTACTTCACCTCATTGGCCACCGAGTCCTGATAGACGCCAACCGCGGCCCCGCCAATAGCCTGGGCGGCCAGTTCGGCGTAGAGCCACTCCGGGCGATTATCGCCGATGATCGCCACCTTGTCGCCCCGTTGCAGGCCGAGGGCGCGCAGGCCCATCGCGAACGCCCGCACGTGGTCGGCAAACTGGCGCCACGTCACGGTCTGCCAGATGCCGAAGTCCTTCTCGCGCAGGGCGACCTTGTCGCCCAGGGTTTCGGCCTTGTGCATCAACAGACGGGGAAGGGTCCAATCACTCATATCAACCGCGCCTTTACGGTAGTATGCGAATAGGGCCAGAACTCTGGCCTTACGGAGCTTACGCCGCGTGCTCGCGCCCAAGATAGGCGTCTATCACCTTCGGGTCGGCCTTGACCTCGGCAGGGGTACCATAGGCGATCAAGCGGCCGAACTCAAGCACGGCCACCTTGTCGCTGATGTCCATCACCACTCCCATGTCGTGCTCGATCAGCACGATGGTGGTGCGCTGCTCCTCGCTGATGTCGAGGATAAAGCGGGCCATGTCCTCTTTTTCCTCGCTGTTCATGCCGGCCATCGGCTCATCGAGCAGTAGCAGGCGCGGGGCCATGGCCAGCGCCCGCCCCAGTTCAACCCGCTTCTGGAGACCGTAGGGCAGCGCGCCGACCACCTTCTTGCGAATGGCCTGGATCTCCAGCAGGTCAATCACCTGCTCGACCGCCTCGCGGTGGGCGATCTCCTCGCGCTGGGCGCGGCCCCAGTACAGGCCGCCGCTCAGCACCCCGCCCCGCATGTGCACGTGGCGACCGAGCATCAGGTTGTCCACCACGGTCATGTGGCGGAACAGTTCAATATTCTGGAACGAGCGGGCGATGCCCAGGCGGGCGATCTGGTGGGGCGCGAGGCCGATGAGGTTCCGGCCCTCGAAGCGGATCTGGCCCTGCTGCGGCCGGTAGAGGCCGCTGATGCAGTTCAGAAGACTGGTCTTGCCGGCGCCGTTCGGGCCGATGATCGCCTGGATCGTGCCGGGGTAGATATTGAAACTGACATTGGTCAGGGCGCGAACCCCGCCGAAGCTCAGGCTCACGCCGTCGATCTCCATCTGCGGATCCGGCAAGGTGGCGCCGTTGCTGCCTGCCATCATGCTGCTCCCGCCGCCCTGACGCCGGGCGGGCATGGTCTGGATGTCGTGGGGATTTCCCGTATTATACCGGGGGAGGCGGTTTCTTGCAATCAGCGCCGGGGATGGCCCAGGGCTTGAGCAAAGTCAGAGCCGCCCGGCGGCGAAAGCCGCTCGGGCGAAGGCGCGGTCGATCGCGTAGGCAACCGGGCGTTGTGCGGC
>DAOUDA010000199.1:0-18086 GCA_034431835.1 Chloroflexaceae bacterium
CGGCTCGGACGTCGGCGCGGCAGGGCCGGGCAACGAGGGGATGGGCGGCTCGCCGGCGGGCGCGGCGGGCGCAGCGGGCGCCGCCGGCGGCGCCGCAGCCGGAATGCGCCGGCGCACCCAGGCCGAGAAACGGGTGACCGCCGAGTCCATCAGGCTGTAGACCGTCGGCACCACCAGCAGGGTCAGCAGGGTCGAGGTGGTCATACCACCGATGATCACCCAGGCCAGACCCTTGCGGAACTCGCTGCCTTCGCCGGTGGCGACCACGTGGATGCCCAGGGCCGTGGGCAGGGCTCCGGCGATCAGCGAGAGGGCCGTCATCAAGATCGGGCGCAGGCGGATGGCCCCCGCCAGGCGCAGGGCCTCGTGCTTGCTCAGCCCCAGCTCCCGCAGGCGATTGGTGAAGTCAACCAGCAGGATCGAGTTCTTCACCACCAGGCCGAGGAGCATAATCAGGCCGATCATGCCCGTGATGTCGAGGTCAATGCCAATGATGCGCAGCACCAGGAAGGCGCCGATGAAGCTGAAGGGCATGGCCATCATGATCACGAGCGGCTGCGAGAAGGACCCGAACTGCGAGGCCAGCACCATGTAGACGAACAGCACCGAGAGGGCCATCGCCAGCAGCAGCGACTCGAAACCCTCGCTGGTCTGCTGCAGGGTGCCGACGTAGCTCACGACCACGTCGCCGGGAATGCCCAGGGCCGCGATGCGCGGGGCGATTTCGGCCTGCACCTCGCCCAGGTTGCGTCCCTCCAGGTTCGCGCCGATCAGCACCTGGTTGAGGCGGTCGAAGCGGCGGATGGTCACCGGACTGGAGGCCAGTTCCACCGTGCCCAGGGCGCTGAGGGGCACATTGCCGGTGCGCGTGGGAATGCTGATCGCCCCCAGCGACTCGACCCCGCTGCGATCCTCTGGCTCCAGGCGCACCACCACGTCGGTGTCGGCGCCATTCTGACGCAGCACGGTGGCCCGGTCGCCGTTGATCAGCGCGCGCACCGAGGTGGCGATGTCATCGTTGGTCACCCCCAGTTCACCAATGCGGCCGGGATCGGCGCGGAAGCGCAACTCAGGCTTGCCGAACTGGAAGTTGGTGTCAATATCCACCAACCCGGGGGTGCGCTGCATCTCGCCTGGCACCGCCTGCACCACCGGCTCGAGTTCGGCGACAGGCCGCGCGGTCTGCAGGCTGACCTGCAACTCGCGCCCGGCCACCCCGGTGCTGGTGGGCTGGAAGCTCGGCTGGGCGAAGGAGAGCCGCGGCAGGAAGCCTAACTGGTCGCGCAGCCGCTCCTGCACCGGGACCGTCGGCGTGCGCCCTTTGAGTTTGACGAAGAACTCGGCCCGTTCGGGGTTGCCGGCGAAGCCCACGTTGGCGATCACCGTCTCCACCGCCGGATCGGCCAGCAATACCTGCTCGGCCTGCTGGGCCAGGCGGTTGGTCTGCTCCAGCGCGGTGCCGGGAGGGGCCTCGAAGCCCATCAAAAACTGATGCGGGTCCTGCTCAGGGAAGAAGCTGAACTTGAGACCGCTGGCGACCACCATGCTGAGCACCAGCACGCCGATGGCAATACCGACGACCATCAGCCGGTTGCGGGTCGAGCGCAGCGTCCAGGCGAGGAGCGAGCCATAGGCCAGACCCATGCGCCCGGGGTCCTCCTGGGCCTCGTGGATCAGCCCGGCGTCGCGCTCGATATGCTCGCCCTCCAGATGGTCGAGCTTGAGACCGGGCACCGCGTCATGGTGCGGCCCTTTCTCCTGGTGCGGCTTGACCTTGACGCCGGGGAAGACGTTGGCCGACATCATAGGCGCCAGGGTAAAGGCCTCGACCAGCGAGAGGAGAATGGCGATCGAGACCACCAGGCCGAACGACTTGAAGACGATGCCGGCGGTGCCTTCGGCGAAGGTCACGGGCACGAACACAGCGACGATGGTCAGGGTCATCGCCACCACCGAGAGACCCACCTCCCAGGTGCCCCTGGACGCGGCCACCCGCGCTGATTCGCCCCGCTCCATGTGGCGGAAAATGTTCTCGCGCACCACGATCGCGTCGTCAATCACGAGACCGACACAGAGGGAGAGGGCCAGCAGGGTGATCAGGTTGATGGTCAGCCCAAAGAACGGCATAAAGATAAAGGTGCCGATCAGAATAATGGGCAGACCGGACATCGTAATGATCGTGCTGCGGAGGTTCCGGAAAAAGAGCCAGACTACCGCAAAGGCCGCGATGGAGGCGAAGATCAGTTCTTCGATCGAACTGGCCACCGACGAACGGACGGCCTCCGAGTCGTCGCGGGGAATGGTGTAGGTCAGGTCGGGTCGGTTGGCGAACACCTCGGCGAGGGCCTTCTGCACATTGTCGGCCACCGCCACGGTGTTGCTGCCGGACTGCTTGCGGACCTGGAGGATGATCGCTTCGCTGCCATTGAGGCGTGAGATGCGGGTCACATCGGCCACGCCGTCCTCGACGCGGGCCACATCACCGACGCGGTAGGGGGTGCCGGTGATCTGGATGCGGGCGATATCCTCGGGGGTCTGGAGCAAGGACGGGGCGCGCAGGCTGATCTCCTGGTCGCCCTGGGTGATCGAGCCGAGGCCCAGGTTGGCATTGGCCTGGCGCAGCGAGTTGCTGATCTGGGAGGGCAAAATACCGTAGGCCTGGAGCTTCTCCAGGTCCATCAGCACGTTGATCTGGCGCGTTTCGCCGCCGCTAACGCTGATCGAACCAACGCCCTGGGCGCGCTGCAGCAGGGGCACGATCTCGTCATCAAGGATACGGCGCAGTTCGAGAGGCGACTGCCCGGCGGTACCGGCCACGGCAATCGACATGATCGGTTCCTGGTTGGGGTCGAAGCGCTCGTAGACCGGCTGACGCACATCGCGGGGCAAGGTGGGCAGCACCGCGTTGACCTTCTCGCGCACCTGTTGTTCGGCCTCGCGGATGTCGGTGCCGGCCCGGAACTCCAGGAGGATGAGCGCGAAGCCCTCACTGGCCTGCGAGGTAATATCCTCCAGACCCCCCAGCGTATTGACCGCGTCCTCGATCGGCTTGACCACCTGATCGGCTACGCTCTCGGGGCCGGCGCCGGGGTAGGTGATCGACACGGCCATCACCGGCACATCAATATCGGGCAGCAGGTTGACGGGCGTGGCGCGAAAGGCGAGGAGACCGAAGGTGATGACCGCCAGCATAATCATGGTGATGAACACCGGCTGGCGGATGGACATATCGGAGATCCAGAGGCCGTTGAGCTTCTCTTTCTGGCGGGGGCCCGTTGCCATCACATACTCCTGGATGGGATCTGCACATCCTTTGCAAAGACGTTATCTTTACTCTACCGTAAAGTCTTCTAACGCGCAAGTGTAGACCCGTCCCGCCGGGACGGCTCTACACTTCTGACGCGCAAGGGTAGACCCGTCCCGGCGGGGCTTGAGCCAGTTCCGTCTTCGACGGTGGGGTGTGGGGCGGCTGCGTCGCGCCACAGGATCGTTTTGCGCTGGTTTTGGCAGCGTAGCCGCCAAAACCAGCGCAAAACCTGGGGTCTGGGGCAAGCCCCCCAAAGACCTTGCGACAGCCCTACTGGCGGGGCGGCGCTATGTGTCTACAAATCAGGTTAGAGGTTTCCTGGAAGGGCCAGGCCCTCCCGGTACCTCCCCCGGGGAGGAGCAGGAGGAAACCGGGTTGCCCCTCTTCTGGGCAATAACGGTGCGTGCCATCCGGCACATGCTGGCTGGCACAGTACCACTAACCCTTCATACGATAGGAGCGTGGGGGCCTGTACCTTCGGCGCTGAATCTGGTATCGTACTGCCGCTCGAACTTCCGGCACACCGGCGGAGTCTGGCGCCCTGCGCGCGTCCCGTTTCACAGCGGAGCGCAGCCGCTGTCGTAGCGCCTGCGAATGCCGGCGTGTCGCCGCACAACCCGACATCCTACCTGAGCAGTGGGGCACCCGATGAACAAGCCACGCATACTACTTGTAGAGGAGGACCCAAACCTTCGGATGGCGCTCGACAGCCAGTTGCGCGCCGACGGGCACACTGTCGTCGCCACGGGCAGCGCGGAGCAGGCCACGGCGCTGCTCCAGCAGGAGTCCTTCGCCCTGCTGATGATCGAGGTCGCGCTCGCAGCGGGGGACGGGATCGCGCTCATGGCCCTGGCGCGCCGCCTGCACCCCGATCTGGAGTTGATCGTCTTGACCGGCGCCGCGACCCTCGAGTCGGCGATCGCGGCCCTCAATCTCGGCGCGCGGGCCTACCTGCGCAAACCCTTTACCCTCGATGCCGTCGCCCGGTGTGTGGACCGGGCGCTGGAGCAGTGGCACACCCGCACTGCCCACCATGCCACGCTCCGGCAGCTGGGCGCCACGCTGTTGCGCATCGCCGAGCCCCACGACGCCCCCTATGAGGTCACAGAACCCCGCCAGGCCCCACTCCGCGTTGGCACGCTGCAGATCGACCCGCGCCGCCGCCGGGCGACGCTTGGCTGTCGGGTCCTTCCGCTCACCAGCGGCGAGTTTGATTTGCTGCTCTACCTGGCGCATCGCAACGGCGAGGTACTGTCTCCCGAGCGCCTGGCGCGGGACGTCCTGGGCTACAACTGCGCCCCCGACGAGGCCCGCGAACTGATCAAGGCCCGGGTCCACCGTCTGCGCGCCAAACTCGAACCGAACCCCCGCGCTCCGACCTTTCTGGTAAGCGTGCGCGGCGCGGGCTATATGCTTACGGCGGGCGAGGAGCGCTAAAGGGCCTTACAAGCGGGTAACCCGGACCTCACAGGCCTGGCCGACCTGCGAGGTTCGGGGGCATCCACCGCGATCTACCCGTTACCACCGGAGCGTCCTCACAAGGATGGCGCGGATGGAATGACCGGAACCGGGGCAACCGGGTTTCCCCACGCCCCTGTCCCGGGGCGCCGTCTCACCGTCGGAGGACAACCGGGTTTCCCCATTCTCCTGCCTCGAACACAGGGAAAGGCGGCAATCACCTTGTGAGATCTTCTCCTCTCCCAGAAGGGGGGCTGGCCCCCTTGTGCGACACAGCGGCGGCTGGTATGGTACAGGTGTGGAACGCTCCAGTCAGCGTCGTGTAAAGCGCATACACCTGTTGGGAGGAGAGACAATGGGTTGGTTTGACTTTCTCTTCGGGCGCAAGAACGAACAACCGTCCTCGCAACCAGCCAGCGGGCGTATCTCCTTTGGCGAGGGACCAATTCGCTTTAACGGTACGGCGCCCGCTCAGGGCGTTCCGAGCGCCGCTCCGGACGAGTACGAACTGGCGCTGCAGCGCTACCGCTACATGCTCCGCACCGCTCCACCCGAGACGATCGAGCAGGCCCACGCCGAGGCCTTTGCGCAGATGACGCCGGAGCAACGGGCCTACGTCTTGCAGGCTTTGTCCGCGGAACTGCCCGAGGCCGAGCGCGCCAGGCTCACCCAGGCCGACAGCGAACCGCAGCCCCTGGCGCGCGTCGCGACGCGCGCCGAACTGCGCAACCCCGGCACGGTCGAGCGGGCGCTCGAAGCCGCGCCCGTCAGCCAGGGCATGCCTGGCGGCGCGGGCGGTCTGGCGGGTACGTTGCTGATGAGCTTCGCCGCCGGCTTCGCCGGCAGCATGGTCGCAGCGGCCTTCTTCGACGCCGTCGGCGACCCCTTCGCCGCGGCAGGCGATATGGCCTCCGAACTGCCGGTGGCCGAGGCCGATTTCGGCGGATTCGATGGGGGCTTCGAGGAGTTTTAAAGGCGGGCGGGGAAACCTGATTTCCCTACACCTCTCCCATATGTACGGGTCTGGGAGGGCGCAGCCCTCCCAGAGGCAACCACAGGCGGTGGTATACTAGAGGCATGACCACCACTGCCAAGCCGGCGATGCGCCTCGTCCGGGCCGGAATGTTGCCCTACGCAACGGCCCTGCAATGGCAGCGCGACCTGGTCGCCGCGCGCTCGGCCGGGCGCATCCCCGACACGCTGCTGCTGCTGGAACACCCCCCTACGATTACCCTTGGCGCGCGCGCCGATCCCGCCCATGTGCTCCTGCCCCCCGACGAGCTGCAACGTCGCGGCGTGGCCGTAGTTGCCAGCGATCGCGGTGGGGACGTGACCTATCATGGCCCCGGGCAACTCGTCGGCTACCCGATCCTCAAACTGTCCCAGTACGGCGCGGACCTCGGCCGCTACCTGCGCGGGCTGGAAGAGACCATCATTCGCACCCTGGCGGACTACGGCGTTCCCGGCGAGCGGGCGCCAGGGCTGACCGGGGTGTGGGTCGCGGGGGGACGGGCCAAGATCTGCGCCATCGGCGTTCGGCTGAGCGCCTCGGGCGTCACCTCGCATGGCTTTGCGCTGAACGTCAGCACCGACCTGAGCGGATTCGCCCAGATTGTGCCCTGCGGGATCGCCGATCGCGCCGTCACCTCGCTGGAGCGCCTGCTTGGCTATGCCCCGCCCCTCGACGCGGTGTCCGTGACCCTGCTCGGGCACTTCGCGGCGGTCTTTGGCGTGGAGATTCGAACCGAAGATGGGGTACAATTGGAGCGTGAGCGACCGGCGAATGGGGAACCGGGTTTTCCCATGCCAGTGCTGGAGTGAAAGTCTGTAGCGCAACCCTCCAGGTTGCCCCACCGTCCTCCAGGCAGTCCAGGGGAGAGCCAGCTCTCCCTTTCCAGCTAGAAACAGACGCTATGGCTGAACTGATCCCCCTCTCTTCCATAGGTGTGGCTGGCCCCTCCGAGCCCGCGCCACGACCGCGGCGCCCGGAATGGCTGAAGGCCCGCGCTCCCTCCGGCGCGAACTACGCCGATGTGCACCGCCTGATGCGCGAAAAGGGCCTGCATACCGTATGCGAAGAGGCTCGCTGCCCCAACCTCGGCGAGTGCTGGAACCACCGTACCGCGACGTTCCTGCTGCTTGGAGACATTTGCACGCGCGGCTGCCGCTACTGCGCCATCGGCAAAGGCAAGCCGCAGCCGATTGACGAGAGCGAGCCGGAACGGGTCGCGGAGTCGGTGGCCCACCTGCAACTGCGCTTCGCCGTGCTCACCTCGGTCAACCGCGACGACGCGCCCGATGGGGGCGCGCATATTTTCGCCCGCACCATCACCCTGATCCGCGAACGCGTGCCCGAGTGCAAGGTTGAAGTGCTCATCCCCGATTTCGATGGCAACTGGGACGCCCTCCAGATGGTGCTGGACGCCCGGCCCGATGTGCTGAACCACAATATCGAGACCGTGCCGCGGCTCTTCCGGCGCTTCCGCCCCCGCGCCCGCTTTGAGCAGAGCCTGGAACTGCTGGCCCGCGCCCGCGCCTTCGACCCGCACCTGGTGACCAAAAGCGGGATGATGGTCGGCGCCGGCGAGACCAACGCCGAGGTGCTCGAAGTGCTCGACGCCCTGCGCGCGGTTGATGTCAACGTGGTAACCATCGGGCAGTACCTGGCCCCCGACGCGAGCTACTGGCCGGTGGATCGCTACGTGACGCCGGAGGAGTTCGCCCACTTTCGGGTCGAAGGGCTGCGGCGCGGCTTTCGCCACGTGGAGAGCGGCCCCCTGGTGCGTTCGAGCTACCATGCCCATCTCCACGTCGGGGCGCCGCAGCACTGAGATTTGTCCCGGATATGTTACCGGTGTATCATCTTTCTGGGAGGGCAAAGCCCTCCCAGTTTTTCGTTTAACTATCGTAATGCACCGATGCGAAAATGGACCACGCAGGCGAAGTCCGGGAAGGACCGCGATCCCGCGGAAACGGTCGCTTTCACACCCGTTCTGGCGGCGAAGCCGCAAGGATGACTGACTGGAAAGCTATATGCGCCTACCCATCCCTCGTTCACTCAGGGCGGTTGCCCTGATTGCCCTGGCCCTGCTCCTGCTCGTCTCGGTTGGGCCGGCCCGCGCCGATGAACAGGACGAGATGCCGCCGGTGGCGCCGGTCGAGCAGATCATCGTGCGCTTTCCATCCTCCGAAAGCTCTGGCCGTGGGGCCATCGCCAACCCTATGCAGGCCGCCGCGCAGTTGAGCGCCCAGGCGGCAACCCCGCTGGAGTACGTGCGGACCCTGGCCGATGGCGCGCACGTGCTGCGCCTGCCGGAGCCGCTCCCGCCTGAGGAGGCCCAGGCCCTGGCAGCGCGCCTGGCTGCCGCATCGGGAGCGGAGTATGTCGAACCGGACCTGATCTTCTTCCCGGCCGTGGTTCCCGGCGACCCATTGTACGCTACCGCTCAGTGGAACCTTCAATCGGTCACCAGCGCCAGGTACGGCGCCAACTTCCCCGAAGCCTGGATGATCACCACCGGCAGCCCGGACATTGTTACCGCCATCCTCGACACTGGCGGCCTCCTGAACCACGTGGACCTGGCCGGGCGCACCCCGGCGGCCAACCCGGGCTACGACTTTGTTTCGACCCTGTTCAATGCCAATGACGGCGATGGGCGCGACCCCGACCCGAGTGATCCGGGCGACTGGGTCAGCTCGGCTGAGGCGACAGGCGGTTGCCCGGCAGGCCCGAGTAGCTGGCATGGCTCGCACGTGGCGGGCATTTTTGGCGCCCGGGCCAATAATGGCGGCATCGCCGGCGCGGTCTGGGACGCGCCAATGCTCTTCTTGCGCGTGCTGGGCAAGTGCGGCGGCAGCCTGAGCGACGTCGCCGACGCCTTGCGCTGGGCCGCCGGTCTGCCCGTGCCCGGCGTGCCGAATAATCCCACCCCGGCGAGGGTGCTTAATCTGAGCCTTGGCGCCTCGGGCAGCGCGTGCCCGGTCACGTTGCAGAACGCCATCAACGCCGTGAACCAGAACGGCGCGATGGTCGTTGTCGCAGCGGGGAACGCCAATACGTCGGCCTCGAATATGACTCCCGCCAATTGCGCCGGCACAGTGGTCGTGGCCGCCTCGACGCTCTCCGGCAACCGGGCGTCGTACAGCAACTATGGCCCGCTGGTCACCCTTGCCGCGCCGGGCGGCGACAGCGCCGCCGCGGTGGTCTCGACGGTCAACAGCAGCGCGACCGCGCCATCGCCAGACGGCGACACCTACGCCGGCTACCGTGGCACGAGCATGGCCACGCCCCACGTGGCGGGGGCAATCAGCCTCATGCTCGCGGCCAATCCCGGGTTGAGCCGCTCCGAGGCGCTGGAGATCCTGCGAAACACGGTCACCCCCTTTCCCACCGGCAGCGGGTGCATTGGTCGCTGTGGCGCGGGCATCCTCAACGCCGGCGCGGCGGTCGAAGAGGCCGCCCGGCGCGTGCGTCAACTCAGCTTCGCCGACGACCCGCGGGTGATCGCCGAGGGGGAAGTGGTGACGATCACCCTCGCGCTGAACCTCGCCAGTAATCAGGAGGTGTCCGTACCCTACAGCGTGGGCGGCACGGCGAGCCAGGCCGATCACACCTTGCGCCATGGCCGGATCGTCTTCGCGCCCGGGCAACGTTCCACAACCCTGAGCTTCCGGATCGAACGCGATGCCGAACGCGATCCCGGCGAAACGCTCGCCATCACCCTCGGCGATCCGGAGCGCGCGACCCTCGCCGGGCCATCCAGCCTGACCTTGATCATTCAGGACACTACGGCGCCGGGCCGCCTGGCGCTGAGTACGGACACGCTGGACTTCGGCCCGCGCCCGCTGGGAACCGCCGGCACGTTGCCGGTCCTGGTGGCGAACGGGGGCGGCGCGCCGATTGAGGTGACGCGGATCAACTTCGAGGGGAGCTTCGCTCGCCGCGGGGGCGCCTGCCCTGCTGAGTTCCCGTTCAGCCTGGCGCCCGGAGAGAGTTGTACGCTGTTGATTGCTTTTACGCCGACCACAGTGGGGGCCCACAGCGGGCGGGTAGCGCTCGCGATGGCGGAAGGCGAAAGTGCAGGCATCGCGCTCCAGGGCAGCGGGATCGATGCGCAGGTTATGCTGCCGCTGGTGCGGCGGTAAGCGCCGTGCGGTTTCGTTGCGCGCACGTGTTCAGATGTACCGCAGAGCGCGCAGAGGAACGTAGAGGCTGTTTGAAGCCCTTTGCGATCCTCCGCGCCCTCTGCGGTCCAGACGTGTTCGGCAGATGTGAACGCTATCCGTTATGTGCCTGATTGACAGACGCCCCACCATCGTGTTACCATCCACGCAAGTGTCTTGCCTAAATGTAATCGCCGGAAGGCGTCGCCGATGGATTACCCCCTGCCGCTGTGGCCGCACCTGTACCTGTACCCCCCGCTGGCGGCCATCGCGCTCTGGGTGGGGTTGACCCTGGTCGTGGCCGGGCTGAACCGGCGCGGCCCGCTGGCGGGACGCATCGCTCTGGTGGCGGCGCTGCCGTTGCTGGGGCTGGCGCACCACGAACTGTGGGCGGTGCGGGCGGAGGTGGGGCTGGCGGCGGCCTACCGGGGGTTCATCGCCGGCTCGCTGATCTGGGCCTGGCACGAACTGGCATTCTACTGCGGGGCGATCACCGGGCCATGGCGCAAGCCCTGCCCGCCTGCGGCGCGCGGTTTTGCCCGCTTCGGCTACGCTCTGGGCACCCATCTCTACCACGAACTGGCCGTCGTCGCCGAACTGGCGCTGATGGCCTGGTTGCTCTACGACGCGGTTAACTTCGTTGGTCCGCTGGTCTTCATCCTTAGCTGGGGGTTGCAGCACAGCGCCAAGCTGAACGTGCTGCTCGGCGTGCGTTCACTGAACGTCGCGTTCTTCCCGCCCCACCTGCGCTACCTCGGCAGCTACTGGTCCCAACGCCCTACCAACTGGTTCTTCGTGCCCTCGGTTTCGGTGGTGACGCTGCTGGCGATCATGCTCTGGCTGGCGGCCCACGCGCACCGCTTCGAAGCCGCGGGGCCGCGTCTGGCGCTGATCGCCTCGCTGGTGGCGCTGGGCGCGCTGGAACACTGGTTGCTTGGCCTGCCGGCGCGGCGCCCGGCGACCATTGCGGCGCGGCAGCCCGTGGAGTGATGCCATTTTGGATTTTGGATTTTGGATACAGGCGCCCAATCCAATGCGACGGCTGGACCCTCCCTCTACCTCAGCACGATCCGTTCGAGCGTAACACTGTTGAGAAACTCCTCGTCCACCACGGCGCCGCTGCCCGGCCCTTCGGGCACGCTCAGGGTGCTGTCGGGGTTGAGCGCGAAGGGGTTGCGCACCACGTCACGTCGGAAGTAACGCTCGCTGGCGCTGATGTCGCCCGGCAGCGTGAAGTTCGGCAGGCTGGCCAGGGCCACGTTGGCGGCGCGCCCGATGCCGGTCTCCAGCATGCCCCCGCACCAGACCGGTAGACCGGCTTCGGCGGCCAGGTCGTGGATGCGGCGGGCCGCGGTCAGCCCGCCGACGCGGCTGGGTTTGATGTTGATCACGCCGCAGGCGCGCAACTCGATCGCCCAGCGGGCATGCTCCGGCGAAACGATGCTCTCGTCCAGGCACAGGGGGGTACGCAGGCGACGCTGGAGCTTCGCGTGGTCAATGATGTCGTCATGGGCCAGGGGC
Source organism: Chloroflexaceae bacterium (assembly GCA_034431835.1). Classification (GTDB taxonomy): domain Bacteria; phylum Chloroflexota; class Chloroflexia; order Chloroflexales; family Chloroflexaceae; genus JACAEO01. The sequence continues at coordinate 11,450 of DAOUDA010000199.1, forward strand.
TGCTCGATCAACAGCAGGTCGAAGGCGTCAAGTTGCGCCAGATGGTCGGCATCATCGAGGGTGTAGATGCTGTTGGCATCCACCTGGAGGCGCAGGTCGGGCCATCGCTCGCGCACGGCGCGGGTCGGCTCTATGTCCCACCCGGGCTTGATCTTGAGCTTGACGCGACGGTAGCCCGCTTCGATGTATCCGCCGACGACGCGAAGCAGGGTGTCAAGGTCGGGCTGCACGCCCACGCTCACGCCAACGTCCACACGGTTCCGCGCGCCGCCGAGCATGGCGCTGAGGCTGCGTCCCTCCAGGCGCCCCATGAGGTCCCAGACGGCGAACTCGAAGGCCGAGCGGGCCATGCGGTTGCCGCGCACGCGGGCGAAGAGGGCGTCAACGTCCTCGGGGCGGCGCAGTTCGGCTTCGAGGAGCATAGGGGCCAGGACCTCGCGCCCGATGACCCAGGCGGTGCTCTGGGTCTCTTCGTTGTACCACGGGCCAACACCGACCGGCGCCTCTCCCCAACCGACGCTCCCTTCGGCCTCTACGCGCGCGATCACCGAGTGATTGGCCAGTTCGCGCCAGCCGCTGGTCTCAAAGGGCGTGACAAACGGCAGTTCGATCCGTCTGAGTTCGATCCGTTCAATACGCATGCTTCACACCTGTGTTAGAGGGCACGGCCTCCTGCACCCCCGGCCGAGATCCAGGGCCGGGACACAGTCCTACCTGACTTCAAGCAACTCGATTTCAAACACCAGGGTGGCGCCGGGAGGCACCTTGCCGTCGCCGGCGCCCTGATCGCCATAGGCCAGTTCCGGCGGCACGACGAGCTGGCGCAGCCCGCCAACGCGCATCCCGGCGATGCCCTCTTCCCAGCCCTGGATCACCTTGCCGTCGCCCAGGCGAAACTCATACGCTTTCTGGCGGGCCAGGGGCCGGGTGGGGAGCAGGGAGGTCTCGAAGCGCGTACCGTCGTTGAGCCAGCCGGTGTAGTGCACCACCACCGTCGCGCCGGGCCGCGCCTCGGCGCCCGTGCCCGTCTCCAGGTCGGCGTACTTCAGGCCGCTGGGGGTGGTCATGTAGGCCGAGGCCTCGAGCGCCTGCGGGGCGGCGGGTGGACTGCGGCGAATATCCACCAGTTCAACCTCGAAGGTCAGCGTGGCATTCGGCGGAATGACCCCCCCGGCGCCTCGGGCGCCGTAGGCCAGATCCGGGGGGATGATCAGGCGCGCCTTGCCGCCCCGGCGCATCAGCGCGATGCCCTCGTCCCAGCCGGGGATGACCGCGCCCGCGCCGAGCACGAATTGCAACGGATCATCGCGCAGGTAGGAGTTGTCGAACTCGGTCCCGTCGGCCAGGGCGCCACGGTAGTGCACGTCAACCACATCGCCAGGACGGGGACGCGGGCCGACGCCAGGTTCCAGTTCAATGAAGGTCAGCCCGCTGGGGGTCACCGTCGGCGGCGCGGTGGGACGGCGCTCAGCGGCGGGGCTCGGCGCGACCGCCGGGACCTGGGCGCCACACGCGGCCAGCAGGACCAGGGCCAGGAGGATGGCAGACGCTGTGAGGGAAAGGCGAAAGGACTTCATAGGAACACCAGAGGGAGCGCGCGCATCAAGGCCCGCTGTCTGCTCTTCTCTCGCGGCTCGACGGCGCTTGTTCGCGCCCTCCAGGGCCAGAAACGAGGTTCCTGGGAGGGCGAGGCCCTCCCGAAGGAGGTCTCCGAACAGACTGTAAGGAGCGGAGCGACCATCCGAGCCAGCGGAGTTGCGCCCGCATCGGGACGCTCCCACACGCGGCCCCTGGTCAACCCCTCGTTCACTGCCTGGCCCGGGCCAGGGGCAGATGGACGCGCCAGGCCGTTTCGAGCAGGTCGATCTGGAACACGCGGGGCCAGAACTTGCCGGTCACGAAGAGCCGCCTGCCGGCGTCGTCGTAGGCGATGCCGTTGAGCACCTCGGGCGGCGAGGGGCCATGCTCCGCGGGCGGCAGCAGGGAGCGCAACTGGCTCAGATCCACATAGGCAAGCACCCGCCCCGTCGCCGGATCGATCCTGGCGATCCGATCCGACTGCCAGATATTGGCGAGAACCGCGCCGTTCACGTACTCCAGTTCATTCAGCCAGGTCACCAGGCCGCGGTCATCGTGTACCTCCACCTGGCCGGTAATGGCGAGCGCGCCGGTACGGGCGGTGGCTTCGGGGTCAACAAAGTAGAGATTGGCCGTGCCATCGCTCATGATCAGCCGCGCGCCATCGAAGGTCAGGCCCCACCCCTCGACGGGCAGGGCGCGGCCCGCTGGCGGGTAGGTGAAGGTTGCCACGCGGTTGAAGGCCCCGCTGGCGTAGGTGTAGATGAAGCCCACCCCGCTGCGCCAGGTCAACTGGAAGATGCGCTCGCCAACTACGGCGATCCCCTCGCCAAAATACTCGCGTTCCAGGTTGAAGATCGCCGTAACCTGCCCGGTGGCGAGATCGACCTTGCGCAGTGACGAGGCGCCGTTCAGGCCGGTGCCCTCGTAGAAACTGGCATCGTCGAGGTAGACCAGACCCTGGGTGAACGCCTGGGGATCGTGGGGGTAACTCCGCGCGACGCGGGCGGTGACGAGCGGCGCGGCTTCCGCGACGGGGTTCGGCGAAGCGAGCGGCAGCGGGGCGCCGGTAGGGGCCGGGTAGGCCCGCGTCGCCTGCGGGGCCGGGTAGGGTGCCGGTGGCGGTGGTGACGGCGCGGCAAGCGCCTGCTCGCCGCCGGGCATTGGCGAGGGAGCAGGAGCGGCGGTGCGGGGCGGCGCGCAGCCGGCGGCGAAGGCGATGGCGACGATCATCGCCAGCACGCGCGCGAGGGCAATCCGTTGCATCAACGTAGATCCTCGTTTGCTTCCACCCAGGCATTCTACCCCAGTCCCGCGTGGGGAGCAACACGAAGGCAGGGTTCACGCGCGCCGAACACGTTCCTCACCGCAGAGGGCGGGGAGGCTTTCGGAAGGCCCGGTCTCCGCGCTCCTCCGCGGTAAGCCCGAACGTAGGGAACCCGGGGTTCCCGGGCTCGCAACATAGATCCACTGGTTAACAAACTATTACCTCTGGTGAGCGGAATACGCCCCAGCCGCGTGGCGGGGGCGGTATCATGATATAACAGGGCCGCAGTGTAGCCAAAGGAGGCTGCCATGAACGTCACCAATGCCACCCCTCACCATGAGCGCGTACCTGCCGAGCAAGAGGTGCGCTACTACATGCGAACGCCGGCAGTGACGATCAACATCGCGGCGCCCCTCAGCGATGCCCTCGCACTGATGCGCGAGCACGACATTCGCCGCCTGCCCTGCGTGATCGACACGGGCGAACTGCGCGGCATCATCACCCAGGGCGATATTCGCGGGGCCGACGTGATGCGTCTCGCCGGCCTTGACCCCCTCGATATCGCCGAAGCCCTGCGGAACGTCAAGGTCTACGAAGTGATGACCGAGCACCCGATCAGCATCTCGCCGGAGACGGGGCTACGCGAAGCGGCGCTGTTGATGATTGAGAACAAGATCGGCGGGTTGCCGGTGGTGGATGAACACAGGCATGTGGTGGGCATCATCACCGAGAGCGACCTGTTCGAGATCCTGGTCCAGCAACTCGAGCCGCGCGAGCCGGAGGCGTAGCCCGGCGCGGTGGTGGTCGCTGTGAGGCGGCACTCGGATCGGGTTATGCTGGCTTGAGCGTTGATCCCTGGTTCCACGTGACCAGTCTGTGGAGGTGTGGAGGTGTAGAGGTGTGACAGAGTGTCGGGCCGATGTGAACAACACCTTGCTTTTGTCCTACCACCTCTACACCTCCACATCTTCACACCTCCACACGACCGCACGGGTGCGTCCGCGACAACACCTCGTGTGCAGGGCCGCCAGGCGCGGCAACGGCAGTGCGCGCCGGTGATGGGTAGTCTACCCGCTCCGTGTTGATCGCCTGATCGCGGGCCATTGGCCGACGCGCTGAGGTGTCAGGACGTCATCGCAAACTGGTGTGATAGCCATCAACACGGATGAGGTAGAACACCCGGTGATGAAGATGAAGAATATAAACCGGTATTCGCCCCGTGGCCCGGCGGCTGAAGCCGCGGGCTACCGATGCGAAGCCCGCCTTCGCGGGCTATACCGGATTTGATTCTAAATCTTCATCACCGGCGCGCCGCGTTGCTGCGCCTGGCGGGTTTTGTGTTGCATTCGAGACAGGATACTGCCGCGTGCTATGATCAGACACAGTCCCACAGATCAGGGTGCGTGCTGAAGTTAGAGAACTTTCTTGCGCGTCACAAAGACCCTGGTTGACCATTTCCCGATCGCGCAGGCGCTGGCGGAGGGGGGATTCGCTTTATAACTCGGCTGAAGCTCGAGCTGTTGGCAATTTAGGTTGTGTAAACGGGAAGCGAACCATGATCCTGAGTTTGTACAAGTCATGGTTGGATGATCTCTTTGACGCTGTTTATGTAGTGGATAAGGACAGGAGAATTGTCTACTGGAACAAAGCCGCAGAAGAAATAACAGGATATTCAGAGTCGGAAGTAGTTGGAACGATGTGTTCTGACAATATTTTGTGTCACGTTGATCTGGCGGGAATTGAGTTATGCAGAACTGGCTGTCCATTGCATGAAACCATCTGCGATGGCCGGAAAAGAGAAGCTGTTGTTTTTCTTCACCACAAGGAAGGACATCGAGTGCCCGTTCACATTCGCATTTCGCCCATACGAAACGAAACCAATGAAATCATTGGCGCTGTTGAGATGTTTTCCGACTGCTCCAAGGAGCTGTACATTATTAAAGAGTTGGAGCGGCGCAAAAGGGAAAGCATGTTGGACCCCTGCTGGGAATTGGCAATCGCCGGTATGCTGAAGCCATGTTTCATATCCGCCAATTGGAATTGAAACTAACCGGCAAATCATTTGGCGTTGTTTTTATGGATATAGATGATTTCAAATTCGTCAATGATACATACGGTCATTCTATAGGCGATAAAGTTCTGTTGATGGTAAGTCATACGGTAGCCAATTTGCTGCGTCATTTTGATGCGTTTATTCGATGGAGCGGCGATGAATTTATCATCTATCTTTCAGATGTTAATGCAAGAGAAGATTTATGGGCCTTCGCCGAACGCATCAGAAATATGGTGCAATGTAGTTTTATTACTCTGGACGGCATAAGATTGTCGGTCAGCGTATCGATTGGCGCGACGCTGATCCGTGCCGAGGATACGCTGGAAAGCGCTATAGAACGAGCCGATGCGTTGATGTATATGAGCAAGGCGAAAGGCGGAAATCAATGTACAGTTGGGTAGCTCTACCCTGGCACTGGCCGCAGGTTCCGCTGCGAGGAGGGTCAGAGGGGGCCTACGGCTTCCGCAACCCCCGCCAGGGGCAACGCGCGCGAAAACTCTACCCCTGAGACGACATCCCCCGCCAGACACAGGTGCGGTACAATGTGCGTATACGCGCGGCCAGGCAGGCTGGCCGCGGCGATGGTCGCGAGGAGCGCATGGACGAGCGTGAGCGGGTGCGGCTGACGCGCATGGCTGATTGCGCCGGCTGAGCCTCGAAAATGGGGCCGGGGGCCCTCGCCAGCCTGCTGGCCGCGCTGCGTCTGCCTGCCAGCCCGCACCTGCTGATCGGGCTGGAGATCAGCGATGACGCGGCGGTCTATCAACTGGACGCGCACACGGCGCTGGTCCAGACGGTGGACTTTTTTCCGCCGATTGTGGACGATCCCTACACCTTCGGCGCCATCGCCGCGGCCAATGCCCTCAGCGATGTGTATGCCATGGGCGGGCGGCCCATTCTGGCCCTGGCCATCGCCGCTTTTCCCGATGACCTCGACCCGGCGATTATTGGGGCGATCCTCCAGGGCGGGGCCGACAAAGTGGCCGAGGCCGGTGCGGTAGTGGCCGGGGGCCATACCGTGGTGGACCGCGAGCCGAAGTACGGTCTCTGCGTGACCGGGCTGGTCGATCCGGCGCGGGTCACGCCCAAGGTCGGGGCGCGGCCCGGTGACGTGTTGTTGCTCACCAAGCCCCTTGGTACCGGGCTGATCACTACCGCGGCCAAACGGGGCCTGGTCGAGGCGGCCCACCTGGAGGCGGCCGTCGCCAGCATGCTGCGCCTGAACCGCCGCGCCGCCGAACTGGCGGCGGAGACGGACGTCCGCGCGGCTACGGACATCACCGGCTACGGTCTGCTGGGCCACGCCGCCGAGATGATCCGCGTGGGCGAGGTGGGCCTGCGCATCGTCGCCGGGGCGCTGCCGCTCCTGCCCGGCGCCCTGGAGTACGCCCGGGCCGGGATGGCCCCCGGGGGCCTGGGCCGCAACCGGCGCTACCTGGAGGAGCGCGACGTCGTTCGCTACGCCGGCGCGATTGAGGAGGCCCAACGCCTGCTGCTCTTCGACCCGCAGACCTCCGGCGGCCTGCTGCTGGCTATGCCCCCCGAGCATGCCGATGAGGCGCTGCGGCGCTTCGCCGACGCCGGCGAGCCGTGCTGGCGCATCGGGGAGGTGATCGCCGGTGGGGGGATCGAGATAGTCTGATGCGAGGATAGCCGCCACACGGGAGGGCTACGCCCTTCTGGGAAACGCGTATTCCTCACCTCCCTCGTGTGGCGTGGGGGCACCCCGAGGGGTGCCC
>DAOUDA010000200.1:0-5116 GCA_034431835.1 Chloroflexaceae bacterium
GTTCAGATTTACCGCAGAGCACGCAGAGGGGCGTAGAGGATGAGCATTTTGAAGCCCTTTGCGACCCTCCGCGCCCTCCGCGGTGTGAACATGGTCGGTAGATGTGAACACGTACGACGATTCTCTTTGAGCCCTTCGTGGCGAGGCCGCATGGAACCTTATGGGAGAAGAGCGAGTTGGAGGGGTACGGGGGAAGGCGGGTTCCCTGTGCGCTCACCCCTGGGCAAATGTGACCCTCTCCAGGACGCCGGAAGCAGCTTCCGGCCCAATCAGCCCGCCGGGGCGGCCTCGACCCAGAAGCGTTCGACTTTCTGCCGCAGCAGGGCGTGCTCCTCCCGGGCCAGTTGCGGGTCGCTCGCCAGGATGCGCTCGGCTTCGACCCGTGCCGCGTGCAGCAGGCGGGTGTCGGCAAGACCAGCCACCTTCAGGTCGGGTGTGCCGCTCTGCCGCGTGCCGAAGAACTCGCCCGGACCGCGCAACTGCAGGTCGATCTCGGCCAGCTTGAAGCCGTCGGTGGTCCGCTCCATGGCCTCCAGGCGCTGCCGGGTCACTTCGTTATCGTGCTTATCGGAGATGAGGATGCAGTAACTCTGGTGTTCGCCCCGCCCGACCCGGCCGCGGAACTGGTGCAGTTGGGCCAGACCGAAGCGTTCGGCGCCCTCGATGACGATCGTCGAGGCGTTGGGGATGTCGATGCCCACCTCGATGACCGCGGTGCTGACCAGGATGTCGAACCGGTGGTCGCGGAAGGCGCGCATCACCTCGTCTTTTTCGCGCGGGAGCATGCGCCCGTGCAGCAACGCCACGCGCAGGTCGGCGAAGACCTCGTTCTGGAGGGTGGCGTACATCTCCTCGGCGGAGGGCAGATCCACCTCTTCACTCTCCTCGACCAGCGGACAGATCACGAAGGCCTGGCGCCCCCTGGCGATCTCGCGGCGGATATGGCGGTAGGCTTTCTCGCGTTCGGTCTTCTTGATCCATCTGGTGCGAATGGCCTGGCGGCCCGGCGGCAATTCATCGAGCACCGAGACGTCGAGGTCGCCGTAGATGGTCAGGGTGAGGGTGCGGGGAATAGGCGTGGCGGTCATCACCAGCATGTGGGGGTTGAAACCCTTGTCGCGCAGGCGCTGGCGCTGTTCCACGCCGAAGCGATGCTGTTCATCCACCACGACGAGGCCCAGGGAACGGAAGCGCACGTGGTCGGTGAGCAGGGCGTGGGTGCCGACGACCAGGTCAATCTCGCCCTCGGCGATGCCTTCGAGCACGCGACGGCGCTCGCGGGCCCCCAGGCTGCCGGTGAGAAGCGCGACCCGAATGCCCGCTCCGCCCATATCGTCGGCGTCGGTCATGCCGAGGAGGGCCTTGATCTCGGCCAGACGGGCGGCCTCGGCGGGGTCGAGGCGCTGCTTCCAATCCTCGCCCTCGGCGGCGGCTCTGGCCCCTCGGGGCACGGGAACGCGGCCAAGGAGCTTTTTGAGACCCTTGTAGTGCTGCTCGGCGAGGATCTCGGTGGGGGCCATCATGGCCCCCTGGAAGCCATTGCCGATGGCCTGGGCCAGGGCCGCGGCGGCGACGACCGTTTTGCCCGAGCCGACGTCGCCCTGCAACAGGCGCGCCATTGGCACGGGCCGGGCCATATCGGCGAAGATCTCCCCCAGCGCCCGTTGCTGGGCCCCGGTGAGGCTGAAAGGCAGGGCCGCGAGGAGGTCCTGCTGCACCTCGGGCAGAAAGCGCATGGCGTAGCCCGTCTCGCTCTGCCAGAGCAGCCGGCGCTGCAAGACGCCAAGCTGAATAAAGAGAAACTCATCGAAGGCGAGCCGCCGGCGGGCCTGGTCGAGGTGCTGCTGGCTGGCGGGGTAGTGGATCTGGGCCAGGGCGGCCCCGAGCGGCAGCAGGTCGGCGCGCTGGCGCACCGCTTCTGGCAGGTGATCGGGCATGGCCGGGGTGACGGCATCAACCACCTGTTTGATGACCCGGCGCGCATTACGGTCGATCAAGCCCCTGGTCAGCCGGTGGACGGGCACGAGCCGCCCGGTGTGGATGGTATCGCCGTCGGGGGTATAGGGTTCCCACTTCGGGCCGGCGAACTGGCGCATACCATTGTAGGTGCTCACCTTGCCGCTCAGCACGATCATGCGCCCGACGGTCAATTGTTTCGTGAGCCAGGGCTGGTTGAAAAAGACGGCCCGCACCGAGCCGCTGGCGTCGCTCACCAGCACTTCAACGCGGCTGCGCGCGCCGCCGGCGAGGCGCACATCGGTCACCTCGCCGACGATGGTTTCGGCGGCGCCGATGCTCAACTCGGCGATGGTCTTGCGGGCGCTGTAATCGTCGTAGCGATGGGGAAAGTGATAGAGGATATCTTCGACCGTGCGGAGGCCCAGGCGCCGGAAGGCATGCACATCACGCTGGCTCACCCCGGGCAGGACCTCCAGCGGGTCGGCGAGGGTCGGCGCGCGGGTGATCGGCGCCGGCGCGGGTTGCGTCGGGCGCGCGGCGCGGCGCCGCGGGGTAGCAGGCGCCGGCGGTGTCGCGTCGGGTAGCGGCTGGCGGAACAGGGCGCGGAGCAACTCGAGGGCCTGGGTGACCCGCAGGCGCCGTTCGAGCACCGGCTGGCGCCCGTAGTCGGCGAGCAATTCGAGGGTGGAGCGCACGGCCGGCTCGTCCAGATCGCCGTTGGCGTCGGCGCGCCAGGCGGCGAGAAACCGCTCCATGCCGCCCTCGGCCGCCCCGTCGTCGCAGCCGCGGCGCAATTCGGCCGCCAGGGTCTTCCCGAGGCGAATAATGTGCTCCCGGTCGCGCATAGGTGATCACGCGAGGAGGGCCGAAGCACGGGCATCGCCGGTGCTTCGGCCCTACTCTTCCAACCCCTCGAAGACCACCACCCCCATGGCCCCCGGCCCCAGATGCGCGGCCACGGCGGGGCCAAAGCGCACGCAGCGCACCTGGTCGCGCGGGAACACCGGGGCGATCTTCTCCAGCAGCTTCTCAACGTCCTCGGGCGTGGTGGCGTAGAGCACCGTCACCTCCTGGACGCGGGGGAAATCCTCGACGAAGGTGAAGAGGCCCTCGAGGGCCTTGGCGCGGGTGCGGGTGCGCTCGTAGGGCACAATCTCGCCTTCATCGAGGATCATGAGCGGCTTGATGCGTTGCATCGAGCCAAGCACCGAGCCGGCGATCGTCAGCCGGCCGCTCTGCTCGAGGTACTCCATGGTATCTACAAAGAATACCGCATGGGTATGGCGGATGGTTGCGTGGACCAGGCGGCTGATCTCTTCGGGCGTGGCCCCCTCCTGCGCGGCGCGGGCCGCGGCAATCGCCACCGAGCCTGTGCCGATAGAGGCCGACTTGCTGTCGATCACCTCCAGGCGTGTGGTGCTGGCCGGCAGGCGGGCGCGCGCCGCCACGGCATTGGCCATACAATTGCCGAGCCGCGCGCCAAGGTGGATGGAAAAGATATGATCCACCTCGCTGATCCACTGCCGGTAGATCTGCTCAAACTGCGTTGCCGAAGGTGAAGACACCCTGAAACGCTGCCAGCCTCCCAGCGACTCGTAGAGCAGATCATCGCTGACATCAATGCCGATGCGGTAGGCCCGGTCATTGACGTGAGCGATGAGCGGCACAACTTCGATATCAAGATCCCGCGCCAACTCGGGCGGGATATCGGCGGAACCATCGGTGACAACTTTGATCTTCGCCATGCTCAAGCCTGCCGGTTTGCCAAAGGGGCCGCGGTATGGTATAGTCTCGCGGAGATAGAAAAACGCTAATCTCTATGGAGATCAGGAGCCATGGCTACGTGTGAAATGTGTGGAAAAAAGCCGTCCTTTGGTCACAATGTCAGCTTCTCCAAGCGGCGAACCAACCGCATGTGGCGGCCCAATGTGCAGAAGACGACCATTGTAGCCGCTGACGGCAAGACGGTCCAGGTCCGTGTGTGCACGCGCTGCATGCGCACCATGATGAAAGCGCGGTAGGAGCGGCATTCGTTGCAAAGGTACACCAGAAAAGGCCAGTGTCCTGCCAGAGGACACTGGCCTTCCACATTATAGCCGAATGGTAAAAGGGACGCAACTGCTACTCCGCGACGTACTCCAGCCAGCCGTAGCGGTCCTCGCGTTCACCCTGCACCACCCCGAAGAAGGCCGCCTGCACCGCGGCGGTGACCGGCCCGCGCCGTCCCTGGCCGACCGGAACGCGATCGACGGAGCGGATCGGCGTCACTTCAGCGGCGGTGCCGGTAAAGAACAGTTCGTCGGCGATGTAGAGCATTTCCCTGGGGATGGCTTCTTCGCGCACGGGGATGCTCAGTTCGCCCAGCAGGGTGATCACGGTGTCACGGGTGATGCCGCTGAGAATGGACGACGCCACCGGCGGGGTGTAGACCACGCCATCGCGCACCAGGAAGAGGTTCTCGCCGCTGCCCTCGCTCACCTGCCCCTGATGGTCGAGGGCGATGCCTTCGGCGTAGCCATTGGCCAGGGCCTCCATCTTGATCAACTGGGAGTTGAGGTAGTTGCCGCCGGCCTTCGAGAGCGCGGGCAGGGTATTGGGGGCGAAGCGGCGCCACGAGGCCACGCAGACATCCACACCCTGTTCCATGGCCTCGGCGCCGAGGTATCGGCCCCACTCGATAGTGGCGATGGCCACTTCGACCGGGTTGCGCTGTGGATTGACGCCGATCTCGCCGAGGCCGCGGTAGACCACGGGCCGGATGTAGCCGGCCTTGAGGCGATTGGCCCGCACGGTCTCTTTCACCGCTGCGACCAGCTGGTCGAGGGTGTAGGGCACTTCGGTGCGGTAGATCCGCGCCGAGTCGATCAGGCGCCGGATGTGGGGCGTCAGCCGGAAGATCGCCGGGCCGCGCGGCGTCTCGTAGCAGCGGATGCCCTCGAAGAAGCTGGACCCATAGTGCACCACGTGGGCCATGACATGGATGCGCGCCTCGTTCCAGGGCACCAGTTTTCCGTTGAACCAGATAAACTCCATCGGTTGCATAGCCATACCCGCCCCCTCAGTGCTTACAACAGGCTTCGCTGCACCAGCATGCGCTCTTCGGCGCGCCAGGTCGGCGCCCCGCCGGCCCCGCGCGCGGCGCGGCGCGGCAGCGCCC
>DAOUDA010000201.1:0-11448 GCA_034431835.1 Chloroflexaceae bacterium
CTCGGCGGCCGGCGGCACGCCGAGGGCCGCAATGCGGCCCCGCGCCCCTGCCGCGCAGGCGTCGAGCGGGCGCGCCTCGGGCGCGCGCGCCGTCTCCCACTCCGAAGGGGGCGCTGGCGCGCGTTCCAGGAAGGCTTTCAGCGCCGTCACCAGCCGCTCCGAGGTGATGTGCTCGAGCTGGCAGGCCAGGTCGTCGGCCTCCTCGGGGGCGATGCCGAGGTTCTCCACCAGAAAGATCACCCACAGCCGCCGCCGTGAGAGGATCGTCTGGGCCTGCGCCTCCCCCGTCTCGGTTAAGGTGACCCCCTTGTAGGGCTGGTAGTGCATCAGCCCCCGCTCGCTGAGCTTGTGGCACATCTCGATCGCCGAGACCTGCGTCACCCCCAGCCGGCTCGCCAGATGCGACACCGCCACCGGCTGGTCCGGCGCCCGGCGTGACAGCGCCGTCATCACCAGGTACATTTCGACGCTTTCGCTCATAGGGTGTGATCCCTGGTCAGGGCGACCTTCCAGATTGCCCTGACCCAGGGGAAACTGGCTTTGCCCCTGAAAGATACTGCGCAGCCCTGCGCGTTTGTCCCGCTAATTTCGGGTTTACCCTAAATCCTTCATCAGGGCCAGGATAAGCCGCCCTTCCCACCCTGTCAAGCGCCTTTTCCCCTTCCGGTGGGTTTTCATTTCTTTACCGGAAGTTGCCCCGGCGTTACTTGTGAGCCTGGGACCGGCTCTGGTATACCTGCTGTTAAGGTTTACCCAAAGACTGGAGGCAATGCTTTGGAGGGGCGCGGCCTCCCCGCGTCCACCTCCACTTCCGCCCGCCGCGGGGGCGGCGCCGGATGCTGCCGCGGACGGAACCAGAGGGTCGCGGGACGCGGCCCTCCGCGCCTCCCCCGAACGGCGACCTGGATGGCCAATGCTGGAATGGCTGACCCTGACCCCACGGGAGACGGACACCGGACCATGAGCGCTGTTGAAATAACCCTTGACCAGCTTGCCCGCAACCAGAACGCGGTAGTGCGCCGCATCGGCGGCGATCGCGAGTTTCGTCGCCGGCTGCTGGCGATGGGGCTGGTGCCCGGCGAGCAGGTCATCCTGACCGCCGTCGCGCCCCTGGGCGATCCGATCGAGGTGACGGTAAAAGGCTACCGGCTCTCGCTCCGCAAGGAGGAGGCCCGGCTGGTTGTCGTGGAGCCTGCCTGATGTCTACCCCCTCTTTGCCTCTGGCCCTTGCCGGTGAAGGCGCTACGGTGCGCCTGGTGGCGATCCAGGGCGGCCAGCGCACCGCCCATCGCCTGGCCGAACTTGGTCTCACCCCCGGCGTTACGGTGACCGTGTTGCGCGACAATGGCGGCGCGCTGCTGCTGGCGGTCGGCGATACGCGCCTGGCCCTGAGCTACGGGCTGGCGCAGATGGTTCTGGTGACTGGAGAGGAGTTGCGGGATGCGTGAGGTGACTATCGCCCTGGCCGGCAACCCCAACGTCGGCAAGAGCACCGTCTTTAATGCGCTCACCGGTATGCACCAGCACGTGGGGAACTGGCCCGGAAAGACGGTGGAGCGCAAGGAGGGTCGCCTGATCCTCGGCGACCGGCAGATCACCGTGGTTGATCTGCCAGGAACCTACAGTCTGGCCGCCCGTTCGCTCGAGGAGCAGATCGCCCGCGATTTCATCGTGCGCGAACGCCCCGACGCGGTGGTGAACGTGCTCGACGCCGCCAATCTCGAACGCAACCTGTACCTGACCGCCCAGTTGCTCGAGGCCGAGGCGCGCCTGGTGCTGGCCCTGAACATGGCCGATGTGGCCACGGCGCGCGGTCTGCGCCTGAACCCCGAGGCCCTGGCCGCGGCCCTGGGCGCCCCGGTGGTGGTGATGAGCGCCAGCAAGGGCCAGGGCCTCGCCGAGTTGAAGGCGACCCTGCGCGACCTGGTCGCCAGTTCGGGCCGCGGGGCGCGGCCCTCGCTCAAGGAGGTGGCGCGATGACCGCCGTTACCCTGGCTTCTCCCGACGCGGCGGTACGCTACGCGCCGCCCATCGAAACCGAACTGGAGCGCCTGGTCGCGGCCCTGGGCGCCATCCCCGCGCTCGCGGAGCGCTACCCGCTCCGCTGGCTGGCCGTCCAGCTTCTCGAAGGCGACGATCACCTGCTGGCCGAGGCCGAGGGCCTGGGCGGGCCGGCGGTCACGGCGGCGCTCGCCGCCAGTCGCGAGCGGCTGGCCCCCCATTATGGCGAGGATCTCGATGTCGCCCTGGTTGATCAGCGTTACCGCTTCGTGCACGCCCTGGCCGGTCAGGCCCTCACCCGCCCCGCCACGCCGCCCCTGACCCTCTCTGACCGCATTGACCGCGTGGTGACCCATCGCTGGCTGGGCATCCCCATCTTCCTGGCGCTGATGTGGGTCGTTTTCAAGCTCACTACCGATGTGACGGCGCCCTTTGTGGACTGGATCGATGCGACCCTGAGCGGTCCGGTGAGCGCCTGGGCCACCGCGCTGCTGGGCGCGGCGGGCCTGGGAGGCTCCTGGTTCGAGTCGCTGCTGGTGGATGGGGTGATCGCCGGGGTGGGCGGGGTGCTGGTCTTTGTGCCGGTGCTGCTCGCGCTCTACTTCGCCCTGGCCTTGCTGGAGGATTCGGGCTACATGGCCCGCGCCGCCTTTGTGATGGACCGGCTGATGCACGCCCTGGGGCTGCATGGCAAGAGCTTCCTGCCGATGATCGTCGGCTTCGGCTGCTCGGTGCCAGCCATTTATGCCACCCGCACCCTCGACAGCCGGCGCGACCGCATCCTGACGGGCCTGCTGGTGCCGTTTATGAGCTGCAGCGCGCGTCTGCCGGTCTATGTGCTGATCGCGGCGATCTTCTTCCCTACCCATGCCGGACTGGTGATCTTCGGCCTCTACCTCACCGGGATCGTGGTGGCGATACTGATGGGCGTGCTCCTCCGACGCACCGTGTTCCGCAACCAGCCTCCCGCGCCATTCGTGCTGGAACTGCCGCCCTACCGCCTGCCGACGGCGCGGGGCGTCTGGCGGCAGATGTCGGAGCGCACGGCAGCGTTTCTGCGCAAGGCCACCACGATCATCCTGGCGACCAGCATCGTGGTCTGGTTGCTGCTGGCGCTGCCAGTGCGGGGAGGGGGCCGCTTCGCCGACACGCCGGTGGATCAGAGCGCCTTCGCGGCTCTCTCCGGCGCGGCGGCGCCGGTCTTCGCGCCGCTGGGCTTCGGCGGCTGGGAGACGAGCGGCGCCCTGCTGACCGGCTTCGTGGCGAAAGAGGTGGTCGTCAGCACCCTGGGGCAGACGTATGCCGTGGCGGGGCTGGAAGAGGAGGCGGCGGCGGCCCCGACGACCTTCGGCGAGGATCTGCTGGGCATCGCCGGCGGCCTGGTCAGCGCCACGGGCGATGCGCTGCGGGCGCTGCCGGGGGTCATCGGGATCACCCTGGAGGCCCCCCAGGCAGACACCGCGCCGGAGGGTCTTGCCATTGCGGTGCGGGCGGGCTTCGAGGCGAGCAGCGGCGGCCACGGGTCCCTGGCTGCCCTGGCCTTCCTGGTCTTTGTGCTGCTCTACACACCGTGTATGACCGCCGTGGCCGCCGCGCGCCACGAGTTCGGCAGCCGGTGGATGTGGGTCAGCATCGTCGGTCAGTTCGCGGTGGCCTGGCTGGCGGCGCTGCTGGTGTTCCAGGGCGGGCGGTTGGCATCCTATTTCGGATGGTAGATTTTGGATTGCCGTTTCTGGCGTCCTGATGAGACCTGATGCTGCTGCCCCCGCCAACTTGTAAGGGGAGGTTCGGAGGGGACCTGCTGTTCCCGGAACCTGTCGAGACGAAGTTTTGTTGTGGTAAATAGTCTCAATGCTGCGGAAGCGGGCAGTGGCGTTCCGACCCAACCAGATGGCAGCAAGTCAGCGAGGAGGAGAGATTGCTAGAGCAAGTCTTACAGGCGCTTGAGACGGCCAGCGGCCCGGTATCGCTCAACGAACTGAGCCAGCGGCTGCGGATCGATCCGGGCGTCTTGGAGGATATTATCGCCTTCTGGGTGCGCAAAGGGCGCCTGCGGGCTGTCGCCGGAGGGGTGTGCGGCGGGGGTTGCAGCGCTTGCGGTCCGCAGGCTGAGGTATGCGTCTTCAGCGCCGGCGGCCCGCGGACGATTACGTTGGTTGAGCGGACGCACGGGTAGTCACTCTGGGCGACGCGGCAAATGGCGATGCGTGCAGCATTGCCGTCTACCTGGTTCAGGCGCCTTCGGGTGAGGACTGCCGTGGTTCGACGAGATGCAGTGGCTGATCAAGCCAGGCATGGCTCACCCCGGCGAGTTGAAGGGCCGAGATAAGCTGTCTGGCCTGACCTTCGACGACCACTGTGTGGCTCAGCTTCCCACCGTGGACATCTAGCAGGAGTCGTTCGAGTTCCTCGCGCGTGTCGTGAAGCGCCGCGTCCATTTTGCGCTGGCGCTCGGCGATCAACTCCCGCCGGTACTCCTCGCGCGACTCAAACCGGGTTGGGTCAAGCTCAAACTCCGGCACGCCGGGTTCAGGCGAGGGGGCTGGCTGCAAGGTCATCACCACACGGAAAACATCATCGGGTTTGGCGTTGCGAAGCGCCTTTTTCAACTGCACATCAACCTTGCTCATATCGATCCTGGTAAGTTTCATAGTGCTGCCACTACCTGCACGAGACCGTATCCCTGCCGCACGGCGACCTGCTCGAGTTCCTGGCTGTTGCTCGTGATTGTGTCGAGCAGGTCGGGGACGCGAATGGCCGGATAGCGTTCCAGGATAAGCGCGGCGAGACCGGAAACGATTCCCGTTGCCATCGAAGTGCCGTCCCAAGCTTCGTATCCTCCCCCGATGACGCTTGAGAAGACGCCCGCTCCCGGCGCCACCACATCGGGAACGCTGTACTGGTGATTATTGACCACCAGGGTGCCGCTGCTGCTGAAGCTGGCAACCCGTCCCTGTCGGGTAGCGGCGCCCACGGAGAGCACTTCCACATAATTACCCGGGCTGCGCGTCTGGTTGACACCCTCGTTCCCCGTCGCGCATACCACCAGGACACCTACGCTCAACAGCGTGGCGATCGAGTCGTGCAGGTCATCAACGTACCCGTGGATGCCGGCGGAGATATTGACAATCTGGACTTCCGCGTGCTGCGCCGCCCATTCGAGAGCGGTTACGAAACTCGCGATCGTCCCCCGCCGCCGGGGTAGGATGAGACCGTTCCAGATCCTCGCTCCGGGGGCCACCCCGACAGTATTGCCGCAGATCAGACCCGTCACGTGGGTTCCATGTCCATCACTATCATAACTCGTAATTGCTCTGGCCTGCAACGTTTCCGGGTCGAAGAACCACGCCTGTTCGATTTTACCCTGCAATTCGGGATGGCTCCCGTCAATGCCAGTATCAAGCACCAGCACGCGCACGTCGCGGCCACTGCCCTGGAACCCGTTGCTACGCGCCGCTTCGAGCCCGATCGCGCGCAGGTGCCAGTAGTCATCTTCCTCGAGGCTGGCCTTGCGCCCCGCCGTCTGGCGCGGATGAATGACGCTGATAGGTTGATCGGCGACGACCATCGCGCCGGGAATCTCCTGGCGCAGACGTTCGACCTCCTCCGGATCCAGATCAACGATCCGGTTGCCGGTTACCGGGCCGTGGAAGCGCACCCGTTGCGGTTCTTCCGCGAACCAGGCCCGCAGTTCTTGCTGAACCGGGTCCTGCTGCTGCAATTCCTGCACCGCGGCGATCTGCGCCAGGCGCGCTGGCTCGGTAAAACCCGTGCCTATCAGGTTCGCGGCGCGCACAGCAAGCCCGTTGCGGGGTCGAACAATATACATTGTCATCGGTCTTGCCGTCAATCTCCTCGCCAGCACGTCAGGAGGAGCGTCATTAATTCAGAATCCGCAATCCAAAATACCTTCACACCGTCTCGGCCACCGGCGCCTCCGCGGGGTAGAGCACGTGCGGAAGGACCTGGTCCATGTGCTCCACCGGGATGATCTCCAGCGCGGCGCGGGTCTCTTCGGGTACATCGCGCAGATCGGGTTCGTTGTCGCGGGGGATGAGCACGCGCGTGACCCCGACGCGCTGGGCGGCCAGGAGTTTTTCTTTGAGGCCGCCGATGGGCAGCACCCGGCCACGCAGAGTGATCTCGCCGGTCATGGCCACGCGCTTGTGGGCCCTGCGCCCGGTAAGGGCGGAGATCATGGCGCAGGCAATGGTGATCCCCGCCGAGGGGCCGTCTTTGGGCACGGCGCCGGCGGGCACGTGGACGTGGATGTCGCGCTTCTGGAACGTGTCGGGGTCGATGCCAAGCTCGCCGGCCCGTGAACGGGCGTAGGTCAGCGCGGCGCGGGCCGATTCGCGCATCACGTCACCGAGCTGGCCGGTGAGGATCAACTGGCCGTTGCCGGGCATCACGCTGGCTTCAACCAGCAAGACATCGCCGCCCGCCGGCGTCCAGGCCAGACCGGTGACCACGCCGACCTCGTCCTCACCGAGGATCATGCCCCCGTGGCGCCGGGGCGGGCCGAGCAGGTCCTCCAGGTCGGGGCCGTCAATGCGTTCGGGGAGAGACTTGCCGGTGGCGCGACGGGTGGCCATTTTGCGGTAGATCGTCCCGATGCGCCGCTCCAGGTCGCGCACGCCTGCCTCGAGGGTGTACTCGCGCACCAGGCGTCGCAGGGCCGCGTCGGTCAACTCCGGGGCATGGCCGCGCTCCACCGCGTCCTGATCAGGCAGGTTGCTCGGCGGCGTCTCGCCGGGGGCGGCGGGCGCGGGCGCGGGGCTGCGGGGGGCCAGGCCGTTGGCCTGCACTTGCCGGGGGATGAGGTAGCGCCGCGCGATGTGGAGCTTTTCCTGCTCGGTGTAGCCGGCCAGGGTCAGCACTTCCATGCGGTCGAGAAGCGGGCCGGGGACGGTGTCAAGCTGATTGGCGGTGCAGATGAAGAGCACCCGGCTCATGTCAAAGGGCACGTCCAGGTAGCGATCGACAAAGGTGCTGTTCTGGGCCGGGTCGAGCAATTCGAGCAGCGCCGCGGCCGGGTCGCCCTGAATGCCGGCGCTAATTTTATCCACCTCATCGAGCATCAGCACGGGGTTGTTGCTGCCGGCGCTGTTGATGCCCTGGATGATCCGTCCGGGGATGGCGCCGATATAGGTGCGGCGAAAGCCGCGAATATCGGCCTCGTCGCGGATGCCGCCCAGGGCGACGCGCACGAACTTGCGCTCCAGGGCGCGGGCGATGCTCTGCCCGAGACTGGTCTTTCCCACCCCGGGCGGGCCAACGAAACAGAGGATAGGACTGCGGGCCTCGGTATCACCCTGTTCGAACTGCAAGCGGCGCACGGCGAGGAACTCGACGATACGCTCCTTGATCTGCTCCAGATCGTAGTGATCCTCGTCGAGGATGCGTTGCGCCCGCTCCAGGTCCAGATTGTCGCGGGTGCCCTTGTTCCAGGGCAGACCGAGGAGCCAGTCGAGGTAGGTGCGGCTGACGGTATACTCAGCGGCGCCGGGGGGCATACGCTCCAGACGCGCCAGCTCGCGCTCGGCCTCGCGGCGCGCCACTTCGGGCATGCCCGCCTCTTCGAGACGCTTGCGCAGGTCGGCAATCTCGGCGCCGCGCTCGTCGGTCTCGCCCAGTTCCTTCTTGATCGTTTCGAGTTGCTGGCGCAGCACATACTCGCGCTGGCTGCGGGCCATGTCCTCGCGGGTGCGGTTGGCGATATCCAGGAGTTGCCGTTCGCGCTCCAGGAAGCCGATCACCAGGCGCAGCCGGGCCGATATGTCCAGGGTATCGAGGACCTGCTGCTGTTCCGCCGGGCGCAGCCCCAGGTTCGCGGCGATCATATCGGCCAGGATGCCGGGATTGGGGATGTTGGCCGCGACGATGGCGAGTTGATCGGGGAGCGAAGGGCTGAGGCGCACCACCTCCTCGAAGGCCACGCGCGCCGTGCGGGCAAGCTGCTCGGTCTCGGCGTCGGGGGGCGGTTCGGTGAGCACCCGTACACGGGCGACGGGATAGGTCGCGGTGGTGACGATCTGCTCGATGGCGATGCGGGCGTGGCCCTCCAGCAGCATCTGCACGCTGCCATCGGGTTGGCGGAGCAGGCGTACGATCTGCGCCGCGCAGCCGGTGGCGGCCAGGGTGGCCGGGTCGAAGTGCTCGCCGGGCGTGGTGCGCAGGAAGAGGCCAATAAAGCGCGATCCCAGCGCGGCGTCATCCACCAGGCGCACCCAGGGATCACCCCCCACGGCCAGGGGCAGCACGGCGCCGGGGAAGAGCACGCCGTTGGGCAGCGCCAGGATGGGCATACTGGAGGGGATCTCCACGCCATCGGGCGCCGCTGGCTTGTCGGGGGTGGTCGCGGGGTTGCTCATCATAGCCCTCCCTCGATGTGGATGACCACCACGCGCTGGGGCGGATCGCTGGCATAGGGCAGGATGATCTCCAGCAGGCCGTTGCGGTAGTGCCCCTCGGAGCGTTCCGGATCGATGGGCATGGAGAGCGGCACTTCCAGTTCGAAGCGCCCGGCGCCGATCTCCATGCGGTGGATGCGGCGCAGACCGGGGGGGGGCGACAACTGGCGCTGACCCTGAACGACGATCAGGGTAGGTTTCACATGCACCTGCAGATCGGTTGGATTGACCCCGGCCAGATCGGCAACAATAACCAGACCCTCGTCGGTTTCGTAGACGTTCAGCTGCGGATGCCAGGAACGGGTCTCGAAGGCCACGAATGGCGTTCGAAACGCGATCACGCGGATCGTGCGGGTGGGATCGTTCACGTGGCTGCTCCTGCTGGCAGCCGGCGTCCCGCACCGGTTGCCAGGGCGATTGCAGATTGCGGATGTCGAAGGATCGGGTGCGGCGCATCGGGACGCGGTCGAGGGCGCACTGACACGCGCACGGGTTCCCGACACTGAGGCCATGCTACCGCGAAGGCGCGCGGGGCGCAAGCCCTGGTTGCAGTTCGTGCGGGGCCGGGGCATCGTCCTTCCTCCAGCAGGGGGTTTTGGGGCCACCAGGCCGCCCGATAGTGTGTGTGGGGCAGGGTCCAACGACGTTGTATCAGCCCTGGCAAGCTCAGGAGCGCCACCCCTCCCCTGTGCTATAATGCGCTAGCAGACCGATCGCAACGGCGGGCCGGCGGGCCTGTGTTTTTATGCGCTGCCCCTACTGCCAACATCCTGATACCGATGTGCTCGACACCCGCAAGCTGAACGACGGTGAAATCATTCGCCGGCGCCGGAAGTGCCGGCATTGCAGCCGCCGCTTCACGACGTACGAGCGGGTCGAGTCGGTGAGCCTGACCGTGGTGAAGAAGGACGGCGAGCGCGAACCCTACGACCGCGAGAAGGTGATGCGCGGCGTGCGCACGGCCTGCTACCGCCGCCCCGTCTCGGTGCAGCAACTCGAACAGCTGGTCAACGATGTCGAGGCGGCGATCATGGCCACCGACGAGCAGGAGGTCAGCAGCAAAACGATCGGCGATGAAGTGATGCGCCGCCTGCGCGATCTCGATGAGGTGGCGTACATTCGTTTCGCGTCGGTCTATCGCTCCTTCGCCGACATCGGCAAGTTGCGCGAGGCGGTTGATGAACTGCTTGAAAACTCGTAATCCGCCGGCGCGGCGGGCGTCTGCCCGTTCGCGCAGCGCGCCCTTCGGGGAGTTATCTCGATGAGTGTCGATACCAAATCAGAAGAGCGCCCCTCCGAGGCCGCTCCTGTGGCGCAGGCCGAGGGCGCCGCGCAGCCGGCGCGCCCGCCGCTGATGCAGCGCATTGGCGCTTCGTTCGCGCGGGTGGAGTGGGGACAGACGTTGCTGGTTGCCGCCTTGATGGCCCTGGCCTGGTGCGCCCTGTTCCTGGCCAGCAATGTGCTGCAGATCCTCGCCGGCATCGTGCCGGTCATGGCCGGTCTGTTCCTGGGCCGCCGGGTCAAGGGCGATTACCTTACCCACGGGTTCGTGCTGGGCATCACCGGCTTTCTCTTTGGCCTGGCGTTCGCGGCGATCTACGGCGCCCTGGGTCAGGCTGGCATCGTGCCCATGCCGGTGCTGCAACTGCGGGCCGATGCCCCGCCGGCCCCGGTGAGCTTCGACGAACTGCTGTTCGTGTACGCCTCGTTCTCGCTCTTTGCCCTGATCCCCTTCCCCACCTTCGGCACGGTGATGGCCGGCCGCGCCGAGCAGCGCAACCGTGAGACCCAGCAGCAGATTGCCGAGCGCGGCGGGCGCCTCGAACGCCCTGGCGTGGTACGCACCCTTGAGGATCTGCAGGGCCTCTCGTTGCCCCAACTTGGCTCATACGTGGTGGCCCTCTACCGCAAGAAGGGCTTTGCCTTCAAGGATTACCGCTTCATTGACAAGGACAAGCACCTTGACATTGAAATGGAGTATGAGGGGGAACGGTTCCTCCTGCGCCTGACCGTGGCCGACAAGGTCCGCCCGGGGACGATCGAAAGCCTGGTGCAGGATATGAAGCGCCAGGATATTCGCAAGGGGGTCGTGATTACCTCGACCGATTATACGCCCGATGCCCTCAAAGCGGCCGCCGGTCGTCGCAACCTGGTGGCGATCAACGGGCAGACGTTGTTTGAGATGGCCGAGGGGTGACAGGCACGATGAAGATCGATCTGACGGGCCGGGTGGCGGTGGTGACCGGCGCGAGCCGCGGGATCGGGCGCGCCATCGCCGTGACGCTCGCCGCCGCTGGCGCGGCGGTGATCGTCAACTACCGTGATAACGCCGCCGCTGCCGAGGCGACGGTCGCGGCGATCGGCACCGCGGGCGGGCAGGCGCGGGCCGTGCAGGCCGATGTCTCCCAGGCCGAGGCGGCGGATCTGCTGATCAAGAGCGCCCTCGATGGCTTTGGGCGCCTGGATATTCTGGTCAATAACGCCGGGATCACCCGTGATACGCTGATCCTGCGTATGAAGGACGCCGATTTTGACGAGGTGATCAACACCAACCTGCGCGGGGCCTTTCTCTGCACCCGCGCCGCGCTGCGCCCCATGGGCCGCCAGCGCGGCGGGCGCATCATCAACCTGGCCTCGGTGATCGGCCTGATCGGCAATGCCGGCCAGGCCAATTACGCGGCCGCCAAGGCCGGGATCATCGGCTTTACCCGCGCCACCGCCCGTGAAATGGCCAGTCGCAACATCACGGTCAATGCCGTCGCGCCCGGCTTTATCGAAACCGAGATGACCCACGCCCTCGGCGAAGGGACCCGCAAGGCCATTCTGGATACCATTCCGCTCGGGCGCTTCGGGCGACCCGAGGAGGTGGCCGACCTGGTCTGCTTCCTCGCCTCCGATGCGGCGGCCTACATCACCGGCCAGACCTTTACCATCGATGGTGGGATGGTAATGACCTAGATGGTGATGGATGCGGCGGGAGGGGGCGTGGGAGGGCGAAGCCCTCCCCGCAAAAAACTATCCATCACAACCAGAT
>DAOUDA010000202.1:0-2140 GCA_034431835.1 Chloroflexaceae bacterium
CGTAGAGGGCGCGGTTCTGGGCGTGGGTCGGGCGCATGTGCTCCCACACCTCCGCGCCGCGCCCGGAGGGCCGCAGGCGGGTGACGCGCAGGTGGGCGCCGTAGCGTTGGGCCAGGGCGTAGAGATCATCGAGTTGATGGGCGTTCTGGCGGGTGACCACGGTGTTGATCTTGAAGGGAAAGCCCTCGGCTGCCAGCAGTTCCATCGCCCGCAGCGCCCGGCGGAAGGCGCCCGTGCCGCGCACCGGGTCGTTCGTTTCCGCGGTTGCGCCATCGAGACTGATCTGCAGGTCCAGGTAATCGCGGGCAGCGATCCAGGCCGCGGCGGCGGCGTCGATCAAGGTGCCGTTGGTACTGAACTTGACCCCGATGCCCCGTTCCAGGCAGTAGTCCATCAACTCGAAGAAATCGGGCCGGCTCATCGGCTCGCCGCCGCCCACATTGACATAAAACACCTTCATTGCCGCCCACTCGTCGATCAAGGCGCGCGCCTCGGCGGTGCTCAACTCGCCGGCGTGGGGCCGGCCCGACGACGAAAGGCAGTGGACGCAGCGCAGGTTGCAGCCGTAGGTCAGCTCCCAGGTCAGGCAGATCGGCGCATCCAGTCCCTGGCGGAAGATTTCGTAGCTCATGGTGATCCTTTGCAAGCCTCGCCAGAGCAGGGCGGTGGGGAAACCAGCTTTCCCGATACCCCTCCAATGGCTATGTTCACCGTAGGCGCCCGCGCGGCTTCGCCGCGCAACCCCGGAATGGTAATGCGTGTTTTCTGAGAGGGCCGTGGCCTCCAAGAACCTTCCCTGCGGCGTCCAGGTTCACCTCAACGATCCACCACCAACCAGCAGCCGTGCAGTTCAAAGGTCTGGAAGCGACCGCCGAGTTCGCGGCCCAGGATCGCCAGGCGTTCGGTGGTGAAGGTCTGGCGGTGGCCAAAGCGCGGATCGGGCTGCTCCTCGAGCGGCACGGTCACGATCAGACGCCGCGCAGTGAGTTGCCAGAGGGCGCGCAGGGCGGTCAGGGTTTGCTCCGGGGCCAGGTGCTCCAGCACGTGTACGCAGGTCACGGTGTCGAAATGCCCCAGACGCGCCAGGTCGTCGCCGAGCAGGTCGGCGACGGTGAAGCTGACGTTGGCCAGCCCGGCGCGCCGGGCATAGGCATTGGCGAAGCCGACCAGGGCGGCGTCGAGGTCGCAGCCGACGATCCTGTCCGGCGGGGCGTCGCGGCGGGCCAGGAGCAGGGGCAGAAAGCCAAAACACGTGCCGGCATCGAGCAGGCTCGCGCCGCGCGCCAGTTCCATCAGCCGGCGGTAGATCACCCCGAAGGGGCCAATGAAATCGGCGGCGGGCTGGTCGCTCTGCATAGCCCGTTCGAGGGCCGCCAGAGAGTTGACATAAAACCGGTGCCAGGCGCGACGCTCGTTGCCGTCCATCGAGCGCACGATCGCCCCCACGCACTGCTCAAAGAGGGTCTGCTGGTCGTGGGCGAAAGGGTCATCGGCGGGCGAGGGTTCCGGCATTCGCCCCCGCGCGGCGCTCAACAGGGGCAGCAGTTCGTTGGCGACGTAGAAGCCCAGGTTGTTATCAATCTGCTCGGGAGGAAAGGTATGCACCACCACCAGTTCCGGGCCGGCGGCGAGAGTGTGCGGGGCCGGTTCCAGGCAGTACACCGTAAAATGCTGGCTGCCGGCCGTGGCGGAAAGGTTCCTGGCCAGGCATGCAGTAAGGGCTGCGTGGCGCCAGGGTGACAGCACCAGGGGGATCATGGCTATCTCCGATTGGCAAATGAGCTACGCACCAGGTTTTCGGCCACGCGCCCCAGTTGATCCAGGTTGCGCACCACTTCGACCTTGTGGCAGATCGGCGCATAGGTGGGCATATCCGAAGCGCCGAGGTGCCAGCTCCCGCGGGACTCCGGCGTCAGCCAGATCACCTGTTTGCAACGCCGGCGCAACTCTTCGAGGATCCAGGCATTGGGCGGGTTGCGATTGCCGCGCCCATCGCCCAGGATGATCAGCGTGGTGCGGCTGGTGGCCGCCGAGCGGTAGCGCTCGTAGAAGATCTCCAGCGCCCGGCCGTAATTGCTGTTCTCTTCGGTATTGATAATCTCGCCACTGAAGACGCGATCGATCGTCTCCTCCAGGCTGG
>DAOUDA010000203.1:0-43287 GCA_034431835.1 Chloroflexaceae bacterium
GCAGGGCGGCGGCGCGCCAGGGACGCGCGGCGCTGCCGGCGAAGCTGCCTGCCGCGAAGCGCGAGCCGCCGCCGTAGCCCACATCGTGCGCCTGCCACGCGCCCGCGCTGCTGAAACCGGGGCCGCCATCGTCTACCACAATCACCCCTGGCGGGGGCGGGCCGCAGGGTGAAGGCATATCTTCCCAGAGCCAGACACTTACCTGTCCCGCGGGAGCGCGCGCCCAGGGATCGGGTTCGGCGCCGCACCAGCCGTAGGGGTCCACGTCCCGGCCCAGGTATTGCACCTGGAAGTGCAGGTGCGGGCCGAAGGCGCAGCCGCTCTCGCCGGCTACGCCGAGCGTGTCGCCGCGAGCCACGGGTTGGCCGGCGATGACGGCGATGCTGGCCAGGTGCCAGTAGAGGGTGCGGTAGCCGTTGCCGTGGTCAACGATGACGGCGCGGGCCGGCGAGCCGCAGCCGTCGTCGGAGTTGCCGGCGAAGGTCACCACGCCGGCGGCAGCGGCAAGGACCTTATCGGGGGGCTGCATGGCGTAATCCCAACCGGTGTGCCCGTCGTAGGCAAAGGCGAGATCGGTTTCGGCGCGGCCCCAGTAGGTCAGCAGCGAACCGTTCTTTTGCAGGAAGGGCGTGTCGTGGTCGAAAAAGGAAGAAACGGGAAATGAACCTTCCATGGGCCGCGCTAGAAAGGGACGGGCGGGAGGGGGCCAATCATCGGGCGGAACGCGCGGATCGTCGAAGAGACGCGCGTAGCTCGTCACCAGGCCGTCGAGGCGCACCCCCAGGCTGCCAGGGAACACCGTGGGCGCCAGCACCCGCGCCAGCACGTAGCGGCTGAAGGGGAGATCGGCGGCCACCTCCTGGCGCGACCCATCGGCGAAGGTCAGCGGTGGCAGCGCGCCGGAACCATGGATGGTGTAATCGCGGATGGCCCAGCGGAGTTCGCGAGCGGCCCAGCGAAGCTGGTTGTAGAGCCCGCGCCGGCCACCCCGATCGCCACGGTAGCCCATGGCCCAGGCCAGTTGCTCAGGACTGGCGCTGCGACTGCTTACCAGGCCGCTCTGCAGGTCCAGCAGGGCAAGCAGCAGGCGCGGGTTGAGGCTGTAGAGGCTGCTCAGACCCACCAGCACTTCGCTGAACGAATGCGACCGGTCGCCGACCTGAAAGCGCGCGCTTGCCAGCGGGCTGCCGCGGGCTTCGAGGAAGGCCTGGATTTCCGGACCGTTGAAGTTGTGTGCGTAGCTGAGCCGGCGCGGATCAAAAAGGGGGTCGCCCGGCGACGGTTCCGTCACCACGGTCACCACGGTCATTGCAGGCGAGGGCAACGGCAGAGGTGTTGCCGTGGACGGCGGGACCGGCGTCGGTGAGCGAACGGCCACCGGGGTGGCAGGCGGAGATGGGGTCGGCGAGGGCGGCGTCGCGACGCATGCCGCCAGAACCAGCACCAGCAGAGCGATTGACCCACGGAACGACTTCATCGTCGGGCAGGATAGCCGAAGTGGACGAATAGGTCAAGGCGAGGCTCGCGTGATTCTGAACATGTACGTTCGCGTGCGGGTGTGAGGTTCGGAGGGGCCGCAGGCCCCCCCGAAAGAGACAATCTCAGCGCTGTAACACGCCGCGCAGGCGGGCAATCAGATCCTCGACCATGGCGCGCATTTCGGCCACGGCCTCCTGCACCGTCGCGCGGCCTTCACTGAGGCTGTCCTCATTCGGCACGATCAGCCAGAGTGCCAGGTAGAGGATCAGGCCGATTCCGTTGAACAGCGACAGGATCACGAACCCGATCCGCACAAACAACGGATCAATGCCGAAATACGTCGCCAGACCGCTGGCAACCCCGGCGATCAACCGGTCGCCACGGCTGCGGGTAATACGTTTGCCGTTCATCGTTTCGCTCCTCCCTTGTTCCCCGCCGGACAGGTGCCGGGCGGGTCCATTGGTCTGCCC
The DNA here is from genome assembly GCA_034431835.1 of Chloroflexaceae bacterium. Taxonomy (GTDB): domain Bacteria; phylum Chloroflexota; class Chloroflexia; order Chloroflexales; family Chloroflexaceae; genus JACAEO01. The sequence continues at coordinate 1,950 of DAOUDA010000203.1, forward strand.
GTAGGACGCGGGAGAGCTGTGGAATGTTGCGGGAATAGCCTGGCCGCAGCCTGCGGGACCATCTCCAAATCATTAAGAGTTAGAGGCGAGCAGGGCACCCGAGCTTCCCAGGACCGCTGCACCCTCTGGCGAAGCCGCTGCCTGATCCCGTTGAACCCTACGCCTGCGCATCATCGCCAGAGCTTACTGGGACGCCATTTACATTGATCCAAAATCCGAAATCCAACATCCCCGATCCAACACGGCCCTACCCGCCCCAATCAATGGCGACAAAGATCTCGCCATCGCGCAGCGTGACGGGGTAGGTGGGAATACGCAATCCGACGGGCGGGACGATGCTTTTGCCGGTGCGCACATTGTAGGCCCAGCCGTGCCAGGGGCAGGTGATCGTCTCGCCGATCAGCACGCCAGCCGAAAGGGGACCGCCTTCGTGGCGGCAACTATCCCCAAAGGCGTAAATCGTCCCTCCCACATTCGCCAGGGCGATGGGAAGGCCGTCTACTTCCACATACAACAGCCGTCCCGGCGGCAAATCGCCCAGGGCGGCAACACGCACCAGTTCAGCGGCCATTGGCGCCTGCCAGGTTCAGGTCGATGTTCCTGGCGCCATTATACGTGGCGCCACACCCGACACGCTCCTAAAGAAACAATGGGGAAACCGGATTTCCCCGTCCCCATGCCTGTGGGGAAAAGCTATCGCCCCGCCCTCCGCGTTGCGAAGATGGGGAAACCCGGTTTCCCCTCGCCTGCGGGGGAAGGCTGTTTCGCCCGCCAGGGCTCATGCAACGGGGCAAGGCCCGGCCCCGACCGTCGAAGGCGGACCGCACGCGCCCCGTTTCGCCCGCGCCCCCGGTTGACAGTGGTTACACGAATAGGGTACAGTTACGAAACCATTACATCGCCATCCGCGAGGTATCGTATGTCACCCATCGCCATCAACCAGCGCCAGCTCGAGACCCTCAGCCAGTTGCTGATCGCGGGCGGGCATCACGATGTCACCGACCTGCTTGCGGCGTCGCTCGAACGCCTGATCTCCTTCTGGCCCGCTCGCGCCGGCGCGCTCTTGTATGTCAGCCCCTATGGCGAAATGGTGCGCTACACGCAGGGACCACTGGACGAAGAAGCGCGCACGTTGATCGAACAGGCGCGGCAGGGCTTCACCCGCCGCGCCGAGGGCGGCGAGCCGATCGTTGGGAGTTATTCGCTCGACGATGGGCGCGATCTGATCGAGTTGCCCTTGCAGAGCGGCGCCCAGGGCGTCGGTCTGCTGCATCTGGTGGTGGAAGGCCAGGATGCCGAGGGCCGGGAGGGCGCTCCGCCACTCGACGAAGACCTGCTGGTGCTGCTGGTGCGGGCCATCGGCGGTGAAGCCGACAAAATCGCCATGCTGCGCCGGGCCGAACGCGATCTGCGCGAGTTGCACCTGCTGTACGAGATCGGCCAGTCGCTGGCGGTCAATCTGGATCTGGCCAGCCTGCTCAACGACATCAAGCTGCGCGTCCCGCCGGTTGTCGGCGCCGAACGCTGCTCGATCTTCCTGCTCGACGAATCCGCCAATGAACTGGTGCTGGAACTGCCCCACGAGCAGCGAACCTACCGCATGCCCGCCGATCGCGGCATCGCCGGCTGGGTGGTGACGCACGGCGTGGGACAGATCGTCAACGACGTGGAGCAGGACATTCGCTGGTACGACGCCATCGGCCGCGAGGCCGACTTCGTCACCCGTTCCATCGCCTGCGTGCCGATGCGCCTGCAGGAGCGCACCATCGGCGCGATACAGTTGCTCAACAAGATCGATGGGCGGGGTTTCACTGAACAGGACCTGCAGTTGCTGACCACCCTGGCCGCGCAGGCGGCTATCGCCATTGAAAACGCGCGTCTCTATCAGAGCCTGAAGCAGGAACACGATCGCCTGTTGCACAAAGAGGCCGAGGTGCGCCACGCCATCGCCCGTGACCTGCACGACGGCCCCGCCCAGAGCATCGCAGCGATCGCCATGAACATCGAGTTCATCAAAAAACTGTTCCGCGCGATGCCCGAACGGGTGCCCGATGAACTCGACACCCTGGCGGAACTGGTCAACAAGACGACCCACGACATCCGCACGCTGTTGTTTGAACTGCGCCCGCTGGGCCTGGAGACCCAGGGCCTCCTTCCCACCCTGCAGCAGTACGTTGAGCGCTGGCGCGACCCCTCGGGCGGGGGCATCCAGTTGCGGCTGGAGGCCCCGCCGCATATGCCGCGCCTGGCCCCGGAGAAAGAAACCGCGATCTTCATCATCATTCAGGAGGCGGTGAACAACGCGCGAAAGCATGCCCGCAGCGACACGATCATCATCTATCTGTACGAAGAAGAAGGCGTGTTCGTCGCCAGCGTGCGCGATCGAGGACGGGGCTTCAATCTGGCCGCGGTTGAGGCGATTTACGCCAACCGCGGCAGCCTGGGGCTGTTGAACATGAAGGAGCGCGCGCGGTTGATCGGCGGCGACCTGCGTATCAAGTCCGAGCAGGGCCACGGGACAACGGTCGAGCTACGGGTTCCGTTGGGGTGATGCGGTGGTGAGGGTTCTGTTGGGGCGAAAGGCGCTCGCCCCAACAGGCGCGAAGATCGTTCGCCCCTGCCCCGTGAAAGGGGACAGGGGCGTGGGCAAGCCTGGTCGCTCCATTCTTACGATACACCGGCGCTCATAACATCTTTGACCAGTTGGGCGATGTCGGTGGGCAGGCGGGCCACCTTGACTCCCACCTCCTCCAGGGCCTTGATCTTCTCCTGGGCGGTGCCCTCGCCGCCGCTGATGATCGCCCCGGCGTGACCCATACGCTTGCCTTCGGGCGCCGTCTGGCCGGCGATGAAGCCGACCACGGGCTTGGTGACGTGCGCCGCGATGTAGCGCGCGGCCTGGATCTCTGCGTCGCCGCCGATCTCGCCGATGAGCACGATCGCCTCGGTTTGCGGGTCCGCCTGGAACAACTCCAGCACATCAATGAAACTGGTGCCGATAATCGGGTCGCCGCCGATGCCGACGATCGTGCTCTGGCCCAGGCCGATGCGGGTCAAGGCGTCCACCGCCTCGTAGGTGAGGGTGCCCGACTTGCTGACCACGCCAACAGGGCCGGGGGTGGCGATGTTGCCCGGAATGATGCCGACCTTGGCCCCGCCGGGGGTGAGCAGGCCAGGGCAGTTCGGGCCGACGAGACGCGCGCCGCACTCTTGAACGAAGGCGTAGGTGCTCACCATATCGAGGGCGGGGATGCCCTCGGTAATGCAGACGATCAACGGAATGCCAGCGGCGGCAGCTTCGCGAACGGCATCAGGCGCGAAGGCGGCGGGCACATAGATCACCGAACAGTTGGCCCCGGTGGCCTGCACGGCCTGCTTCACCGTGTTGAAAATCGGTACCTGGCCGTCAATCGCGTGCTGGCCGCCGCGCCCCGGAACCACCCCGGCCACCACGTTGGTGCCGTAGGCCATCATTGCCCGGGTGTGGAACTCGCCCTCTTTGCCAGTGATGCCCTGCACCAGCAGCCGGGTGTTCGCGTCGATCAGGATGCTCAAGGCTACCTCCTCTGCTTGCAATCCTCGCTTGAACCACAGAATACGTAGGGGGCCAATGGATACCGGTTTTCATTCTGAATGTGCATCAGGCTCCCGGCGACCCTCCCCCTCCGGTAGGCAAGGGCGCGTGAAAAAGCAGGGTTCCGGTTCCCCAGCACCCGGGATGCCGAGCGCGCCTCAGGCCGCGCCTTCGGCGGCTTGCACGATTGCCACGCCGGAACTGGTGCCGATGCGGTCGGCGCCGGCGGCGATCAGCGCCTGGGCGTCGGCCAGGGTGCGGATGCCGCCCGAGGCTTTCACGCCCACGGCGGGGCCGACCACCCGCCGCATCAGGGCCACATCGGCGACGCTGGCGCCCCCGCCCAGGAACCCCGTGCTGGTCTTGACGAAATCCGCGCCAACGCGCGCCGCCAGGGCGCATGCCGCCACCTTCTCGCTGTCGGTGAGCAGCGCCGTTTCGATGATCACTTTGACCAGCACCTGCCGGGCGTGCGCGGCTTCAACCACAGCGTGGAGATCCTCGGCGACGGCCCCGTAGTCGCCGGCCTTGAGCCAGCCAGGGTTGATGACCATGTCAAGCTCGCGCGCGCCATTGCCGATCGCCTGGGTCGCCTCGAAGACCTTGGTCTTGGTGGTGGTTGCGCCCAGCGGAAAGCCGATGACGGTGCACACCGCCACCGGGGTCGAGCGCAGCAGCCCGGCGCAGAGGGGGACATAGGCCGGATTCACGCACACGCTGGCGAAGCGATAGCGCGCAGCCTCGTCGCACAGGGCCTCGATCCGGGCGGGGGTTGCCTCGGGTCTGAGCAAGGTGTGGTCGATCAGGCCGGCGATCGGCGTATCCGATGGCGCGGGCGCGACGCGCGGCAGGGGCGAACTGGCGGGCATTCCGGGCAGGGCGGCGATGGCCCGGGTGACCTGTTCGATCAGTTCGTCCATCTGCGCCTCCACCTGGAAGAAACACGGACCGGTCACAAGTGCTTTCCGGAATGAGCAGTATTGTAGCATACCTGTCCGTTATCGTGAAAATCGGGAAATCGGGTTTCCTCGTCCCCGCGCCCCTGCCCGCCGGCAGGGCGCGGCGCGGCCCCATGGCGCCTTGTGTGGCCGCAAGGCGACAGAAAACCATGGTATACTCAAAAAAGTTCCCCGGAACGCGCCCCCGCAGTGTCGCACGCCTGTCGCATCACTGATGCGACTTTTCTGCTATGGAGGATAGCCAGGGTTGAGTACCACGAACGCGGTCGAACTGCGCGACGTTGTCAAACGTTTCGGCGATATCGCCGCTGTGGACCATGTTTCGCTTGAGATCCGCGACGGCGAGTTTTTCTTCCTGCTCGGGCCGAGCGGCTGTGGTAAAACCACAACGCTGCGCATGATTGCCGGCTTCGAATACCCGAGCAGCGGCTCGATCGTGATCCACGGTCGCGAGATGGCGACTATCCCCCCGCATCGGCGCCCGGTAAACACGGTGTTCCAGTCATACGCCCTCTTCCCGCACCTGACGGTCGCGCAGAATGTGGCCTTTGGCCTGGAGATGAAGCGCCGCCCTAAAGACGAGATCGCCGCGCGGGTGCGGGAAGCCCTGGAACAGGTGCGGCTGAGCGGCTTCGCTGACCGGCGTCCCCGGCAGTTGTCGGGCGGCCAGCAGCAACGGGTGGCCCTGGCGCGCGCGCTGATCAACCAGCCCGAGGTGCTGCTCCTCGACGAGCCGCTCGGCGCGCTGGATCAGAAACTGCGCAAAGAGTTGCAGATCGAGCTGAAAAGCCTGCAACGGCGCGTTGGAATCACCTTCGTCTTCGTCACCCACGATCAGGAAGAGGCCCTGACCATGTCCGATCGCATCGCCGTGATGAGCCAGGGCAAGGTTCTGCAGATCGGCTCCCCCACCGAGATCTACGAGCGCCCTACCTGCCGCTTCGTGGCCGATTTTATCGGCGAGACCAACTTTATTGCCGGGAAGGTGATCGAAAACGGCGCCAACGCCGCTACGATCGAGACGTCCGAGGGCCTGCGCCTGCGCGGTCTCACCCCGCGACCGGTGCGGGTCGGGGAGCCAGCGGTGCTCTCCATCCGCCCCGAGAAGGCCCTTCTGCTCGCCCCCAGCGACGCCCGCGCCGGGCACGCCTTCGCGATACCTGCGCGGGTCGAGATGGTCAGCTACATCGGCAGCGACACGCGCATTACCGTGCGCCTCAACGATCAGCGCACCTTTGACGTCTGGGAACAGAACACGCTCAGCACCCTCGACCGGGACGCCTACTGGCAGCCCGGCGAGCCGGCCGTGCTGGTCTGTCCGCCCGATAACGCCCTCGTCCTTACCGAGTAGGAGGCTGCCGATGGCCCTCAATGCTCTGGAGCGTGAGCGGCAGCGACGCGAGCGGCGGACGCTGGCCGCCCTGCTGACGCCGGGCCTGCTCTGGCTCATTCTCTTCTTTGCCCTGCCCCTGGTGATTATTCTAGTCTACAGTTTCATGACCAACGGGCCACGGGGCAATATCGTCTGGCAATTTACGCTCGGCAATTACGTTGACCTGTTCACGCGATCGATCTACTCCAATGCCTACCTGCGTTCCATCTGGATCAGCGTTCTCACGACGGTGATCTGTCTGCTGCTCGGCTATCCCCTGGCGCTCTTCATCGTGCGCCAGCCGCCCCGCTGGCGCACGGTGCTGCTCTTCCTGGTGCTGATACCGTTCTGGACGAACTTTCTGGTGCGGATCTACGCCTGGCAGATCATTCTGGCCAACAACGGCCTGATCAACAGCGCCCTGAGCAGCCTCGGCCTGCCCCCGCTGACCCTGCTCAACACCGAGGGCGCGACGTTGCTTGGTCTGGTCTACGGCGAATTGCCCTTTATGGTGCTGCCGATCTACGCGGCGCTCGATCGCTTCGACTTCACCCTGATGGAAGCCGCCGCTGACCTCGGGGCCAGCAAGCGCCAGGCGTTCTGGCGCGTCATGCTGCCAATGACCATGCCGGGGGTCGCCGCCGGCTCGGTGCTGGTCTTCATCCCCACCATCGGCCAGTTCGTGGTGAGCGAACTGCTTGGCGGGGCCAAAGTTGATTACCTGGGCAACCTGATCCAGCGGCTCTTCCTGCGCTCCAACCCGCCCAACTGGCCCCTCGGCTCGGCCATGGCCATGGCCATGATGCTGGTGCTGCTCGCGCTCATCCTGATCTACTTCCGCGCCACCACGGAGGAAGACCGATGATCGAAGCCACCTCGACCGCCACGCAGCCATGCCGCGCCGCTCGCCCGGCTCTCGAACAGGGCCGCCTGACCTGGGACGGCCTGGCCCTCATGGCCTGCGCGGTGCTCATTTACCTCTTCCTCTACCTCCCGATCGCCATTCTGGTGCTCTTCTCCTTCACCCGCGACCAGTTCGGCGTGCGCTGGACCGGCTTCACCCTCGACTGGTACACGCGCCTGTTCGCCAACGAACGCCTGATGGGCGCGACAGTGAATACGCTGTACGTGGCGCTGGTCTCTACCTTCGTCGCGACCGTGCTTGGCACGTTGCTGGCGATGGCCCTGGAGCGTTACCGCTTTCGTGGACGAAACAGTGTAGATACCTTGATCTACCTTCCGATCGTTATTCCAGAGATTGTGATGGCCGTGGCGCTGCTGGCCTTCTCGGCGCTGGTCTTTGATCTGATCCGTCTACTCACCGGCGAAACGCTGCGTCGCAGCCTGACCACGGTGATTATCGGGCATATCGCCTTCAGTGTCTCATTCGTGGTCGTGGTGGTGCGCACCAGTCTCAAGAACTTCGACCGGCGCCTGGAAGAGGCCGCTGCCGATCTGGGGGCCAACAGTTGGAACATCTTCTGGCGAGTGACCTTTCCGCTCATCCTCCCCGGCATCATCGGCGGGGCCTTGCTGGCCTTCACCCTGTCGCTTGATGACTTCATCATCAGCCTGTTCCTTTCGGGGCCGGGCACCTCGCTGCTGCCGGTCGAGGTGTACAATAAGGTGCGTCGCGCCGTGACACCCGAAATCAACGCCATCTCCACCCTCATGCTGGCGCTTTCGATTACCCTGGTGGTCCTCTCGCAGTCGGTGCAACGCAGACAGTGACTTCCCCGGCGCAACTCGGAGGGTCGCGCCGGTGCAATGGTAGATTGCGGATCGGGCGCGGCGCATCTGCACGGGTTGGCGTCAGGCTGATGCCCCAACGGGTCGCCTGGAAGCGCACGGGATCGATAGGGGCGTGGGGAACGGTGCTTCCCCCATATGGACGTCCAACTCCCCCCTTTCCCTCGAACAACCCTCCACCGGTGAGGAGTCAGGGAAGGGGCCGGACGGCACAACACAGAAACATCCATGGAGCGTTGCTGAAACCCCAGGAGGAACGACTAGATGACAAGACGCAGTCTGATCGGCCTTGCGCTCGCCCTGACCCTGGCGCTCCTCGCGGCGTGCGGCGGCGGCACGGCCAGCCCCGGCAACGAATACGGCGGCGGCGGCGCCACGCAGACCACCGATACGCCAGCGGGGGGCGTGGACCGCACCAGACTTTCCAGAGAACTCTACTTCTACAACTGGTCCGATTACATTAACCCGGAATTGCTGACGCAGTTCGAGGCCGAATACGGGGTGCGGGTGATTGTTGACACCTACGACTCGAATGAGGACATGATCGCCAAACTGCGCGCGGGCAACTCGGGGTACGACCTGGTCGCGCCCTCGGACTACGCGGTGACGATCATGGCCGCCGAGAAGCTTGCCGCCCCCCTCGACAAGAGCCTGCTGCCCAACCTGGTACACCTCGACCCCGATCTGCTCAACCAGCCCTTCGACCCCGATAATGCCATCTCGGTACCCTATCTTTACGGCATTACCGGCATCGCGTACAACATCAAATCCTTCCCCGCAGGGATTGAGAGTTGGGCAGCCGTTTTCGACACCAGCGCCATTGCGGCCTACCGGGGGAAATTCAGCATGCTCGACGATGAACGCGAGACACCCGGCGCGGCGCTGCGCTACCTGGGCCACTCGCTCAACGAGACCGACCCGGCCATTCTGCGACAGGTCGAGGAGTTGCTGATCGCCCAGAAGCCCTACCTGGCGGCCTACAACAGCGCCGATGTCAACCGCAAACTGGCCTCGGAGGAGTACGTCATGGCCCACGCCTGGAGCGGCTCGGCGCTGCAGGCGCGCAATGGTCTGGAGGGTGAGTTCGCGGGCAACCCCGACATTCGCTTCGTGATCCCCAAAGAAGGCGGCATGATCTGGATGGACAACCTGGTGGTTGTGGCCGATTCGCCCAGCAGCTATACCGCTCACGTGTTCATCAACTTTCTGCTCGATCCCGAAGTGGCGGCCCAGAATGCCGAGTGGACCGGCTACCTGACGCCAAACCAGGACGCGCTGCCCCTGCTGTCGGAGGACCTGCAGGCGCTGTATGCCGAAGGCTTCGCCCCCGACGACGAGGTGCGCCAGCGCCTGGAGTGGGCCGTCCGCAATGAGCAAACCGCCGTGTTCACCGATCTGTGGACGGCGGTCAAGGGCCGCTAGGCCCCCCGCGGGATGAAGACCCCACCCGGGAGGGCCGCGCCCTCCGCGATGGCGCCTGCGCCCCCGGGGTGGGCGCGTCGCTCGAAGGGAGGGGTGGGGAGGGGAGGGCGCGGCCTTCCCGGGAAACCTTTGTATTCCCCCTGAGTAGTCTGTGAACCAGGGTTCCCTGCATTTCCGCCCCCCTCCCAACCTCCCCGTTGGATACGTCGGCCTCCCTCCCCCGGCGGGGGAGGGTTGGGGAGTTCTGTTCACAGACCACTGGGAGTTGGGGCGAAACATTTTTCGCCGCAACAACTCGCCCGGATCAGAAACGTGGTCATGACTTGACACGCGTGCCTGACATGGCAATCATGAACTATAGAACCTGTCGCGCCGGCGAATGGCGCCATCCACAGGAGTGAGCCGTCATGCAACCCCTTGAGCATCAGCCTGTGGCCGACGACCGACGATTGCGCCAGATCATCGCCGAGAACGCCGATGGCATCATCGTGGTCGATGCCGAGGGGCGTGTGCGCTTCCTCAACCCCGCCGCCGAACAACTCCTGGCCCGTCCCGCCGACGCGCTGCTCGGCGAACTGTTCGGCTTCCCGTTGCTCTCGGGCGATCGGGCCGAAATTGACGTCTTGCACCCCCAGGGCGACCATCACGTGGCCGAGATGCGCGTGGTCGCCACCGAGTGGGACGGAGTGCCCGCGCACCTGATCTCCCTGCGCGACATTACCGAGCACCGCCGCGCCCAGGAGGCCCTGCGGCACGCCGAGGCATTCAACTGGGCCATCCTCAACTCGTTGACCGTCCATATCGCTGTGCTCGACGAACATGGGACGATCATCGCCGTCAATGACGCCTGGCGCGAATTCGCGCGCACCAATGGCGACCCGGGCCTGCGAGCCACCGGGGTGGGAACCAACTACTTCCAGGTATGCGAGGGCGCCCGGGACCGGAACGTCGCCGAAGCGGGAATGGTTCTGGCCGGGATGCAGGCGGTGCTGCGTGGAGAATTGCCCCTCTACGAACTGGAATACCCCTGCCACAGCCCCACCGAGGAGCGCTGGTTCTTGCTGCGCGTGCTGCCGTTGCAGGGCGCCCAGCGCGGTCTGGTGGTGGCCCATACCGACATTACCGAACAGCGACGCGCGGCGCGCGCCGCCGCCGAGGCGGAGGAGTTGCGCCAGCGGCTTCAAGCCATGGAGCGCGAATTGCGCGACGTGGAGCGAATCTCGCGCCCGCCGAGCGGCCAGATCCTCGCCGAAGCCAGCCAACCCCTCCGCCGGCGTAATCCGGAAGTCTTTCGCGAGGCGGTCAACGTTTACCTCGGGCTCGTTGATGAGGCCCTGAAGCGGCGCCCATTCGACGAACAACTCCCTTCTGCTCCCCTACGGGAGCTTGGCGAGCGCCTCGGCGCCGAGGTCGCCGGTCCGCGCGACATTGTGGAGATCCATCTGGCCGCGATTCGCGCTGCCAGCGCCGAAGCGCCCATCACCCGCCAGCAGGCCTATCTCGAAGAAGGCCGTCTACTCGTGCTCGAACTGATGGGCCATCTTGCAGCATATTACCGATCCCGCGCCCTGGGCCTCGTTGCACTCGAACCGCAACGTTGACATATAATGGGTGAGGTGCTACTACTACTGCGACCCTTCGGGTCGGCGCAGTTGCGGAGAGGTGAAGCCCCGCCCAACCTCCCCTGCAAGGAGAAAGGCCATTGCAAGGCGCATGGGGCAAGCCCCACCCCCCCCGCCGTAGCTGCAGGGATGGACGTGGCTCAAGCCCTCCTACAAGGCGCGGTGTCGTTATATTACCAGGCGGTTAAGCTGTATAATATCGAGATAAAAACGAATGCTTCTGGGAGGGCGCGGTCCTTCCAAACCCTCCCGGGGCGGGGCTTGTTCTCACATGGCCTGCATCGTCAGTCGGATTGGCTCTTAGGCCCTGTGGCCGGGGCACTGTGAGCGTCTCAGTGACCAGGATTGTTCTCCAGTTGTATATCGCTGGCCGCACGCCGCGGTCAGAGCGGGCGATTGCCCTCCTGCGCCGGCTCTGCGAGCACGAACTTGCCGCATACGAGTGCGATTTCTCGATTATTGACGTCCTGGCGGATCCGGTGCAGGCGGAGACCCATAAGATCCTCGCCACCCCGACCCTGATTAAGGAGCAGCCGCTCCCGCAGCGCCGGGTGATTGGCGATCTTGCCGCTGACCCGTCTGAGGTGCTGAATGCCCTCAACTTGCCTCCGGCATAGAGGGTTCCCGGCGCTCGCCCCAACGCCGCGGCTCAGGGGTCATCTAAGGAGAACCGCGTTGAACGCAGAGTACGATGCCATTGAACGGCTGCCGACCGGCATCCCCGGGTTCGATCATATCGCCAACGGGGGGTTGCCGCGTGGCCGGACGACGCTGCTCTCCGGCACGGCCGGAAGCGCCAAAACCGTCTTTGCCGCCCAGTTCCTCGCCGCGGGCGTGCAGCGGGGCGAGGGCGTGGTCTTTGTGACCTTTGAGGAGTCCCCCGACGATCTGCGGCGCAATATGCGTGGTTTCGGCTGGGATATTCCCAGGTGGGAGGCTGAGGGCCGCTGGGCCTTCGTGGATGCCTCGCCGCAACCCGACCAGGAACTGCTAGTGATGGGCTCCTATGATCTCGGCGCGCTACTGGCGCGGATCGAGCACGCTGTGCGCCGGGTCAAGGCCACGCGCATCTCGATGGACTCACTCGGCGCGATCTTCGCCCGCCTCGGCGATACGCGTCTGGTGCGCGACGAACTGTTCCGCATCGTTTCAACTCTCAAACGGCTGGGGGTGACAGGCGTGATCACCGCCGAGCGGTCCCACGAGAATGGCGAAATCAGCCGCTTCGGGGTCGAGGAGTTTGTCACCGATGACGTCGTGATCCTCCGTAATGTGATGGAGGAGGAGAAGCGCCGCCGCACCGTCGAGATCCTCAAGTTCCGCGGCACCGCGCACCAGAAGGGCAGTTTCCCTTTTACGGTCATCCCTGGCCGCGGGATCGTCATGATCCCTCTCTCAGCGATGGAGTTGAAGCAGCGCTCCTCGAATCTGCGCATCACCTCGGGCAACGCGGAACTCGACCGGATGTGCGGTGGCGGATTCTTCCGCGACTCGATCATCCTGGTCAGCGGCGCGACGGGTACGGGCAAAACGCTCATGTCCACCACCTTCATGGCCGCCGGCGCGCAGCGCGGTGAACGCGCCCTGCTCTTCGCCTTCGAGGAGAGCCGCGACCAGTTGTTCCGCAATGCCGAGGGCTGGGGGATCGATTTTGAGCAGATGGAGAAGGACGGCCTGCTCCGGGTGGTGGCCAATTACCCCGAGGTGACCAGCCTGGAGGATCAACTGATCGCCATGCAGGCCGAGATCGATCGTTTCAAGCCGCAGCGCATCGCGGTGGATAGCCTCTCGGCCCTTGAACGGGTCTCGACGCTACGCGGCTTCCGTGAGTTCGTGATCGGATTGACGTCGTTTATCAAGCACCAGGAGATTGTCGGCCTGTATACGGCCACCACCTCCACGCTGCTCGGCGGCTCGTCAATTACCGAGGCCCATATCTCGACGATCACCGACTCGATCATCCTGCTGCGCTACGTTGAACTCTTCGGTGAGATGCGGCGTGGGCTGACGGTGCTCAAAATGCGCGGCTCGATCCACGATAAGGAGATCCGCGAGTTCGCCATTGACAGCAAAGGGATGCACATCGGGCGTCCGTTTCGCAATATCTCGGGCATTCTGTCCGGGCAGTTCACCCACGTCTCACCCAGTGAACTGGAGCGGCTCGGGGCCATGTTCCGCGATGATGAGACCGCGCCTTCAGCCGAATAGCTGCAATCGGAACATCTCAGACGCTCCGAGCGGATGGTGGATTCTGGTATGTGCGATGAACCTCTGCCCCTTGCCCGGAATGCCGAGACCGCCCTCTCCGGCGATCTGTTGCGTCTGATCGCTACGCACAACGGAGATGCCGCACTGATTGTTGATGGCCATGGGATCGTGCGGTTCGCCAATCCGGCGGCCGCGCACCTCTTCGGACGCCCTCTCGAGCGTTTGATGAACCAGCCGTTTGGCCTGCCCCTGCTGGTCAATCGGGTTTCTGACATCGAATTGCTGCGCCCTGACGGCACGGTGGTTTTCGCCGAGCTGCGCGTGGAGTCGATCCTCTGGCAGGGATGCCCGGCCTTTCTGGCGGCGCTCCACGATATTACCGCCCGCAAGCGCGCCGAACAACTGCTGATCGAGTCGCAGCGCCTGCTGCGCATGGCGCTCGATGGCCTGTCGGCCCGGATCGCCATCCTCGACCAGAACGGCAGCATTGTCGCGGTTAATCAGAACTGGCGGGCGGCGCTGACAGATGCTGATTTCCCCGAACCGCGCGCCGGCATCGGGGCGAACTATCTGGCGATCTGGGCCGCCGCAACGATGCCCGAGGCCCCCGGGGTGACCGCCGGCCTTCGGGATGTGCTTCACGGCCGGCAGACGCGCTTCGCCGCTGAATACGCCGTGGAACACGCGGGCAATCGCCAGTGGTTCGCGATGCACGTCAGCCACTGCGGCGATACGCCATGGGGTCGGGCCGTGGTCTCCCTGGAGTGCATTACCGAACGCAAGCGCGCCGAAGCCTTCGATCTGGCGCGACGGCGGGTGCTGGAACTGGTGGCCCGCCAACAACCGCTGGCCGTCGTAGCGACCGAACTGGTCGCCCTGACCCGCGAACGGTACAGGGACGCCGCCTACGTCGCCCTGGCACTGCACCACACGGATCTCTTCCATGCCCACGATGCCGATCTGACCATGGAGGTTGTCGCGACCCTCGATGTCTTCACGCGCACCGCGGCACAAACTCCTCCCTCCGCCTCAGACGCCACCCTGGAGATCACGACCATTGCCGTTCCCGAGAGCACGGCAGCGCCAGCGGTACTCTTTTGCTGGCGCAGCAGGCTGCAACTCAATCCCAATGCCCCGCCGGGTACATTGACCATTTGCCGGCGGGCAATGGTCCACCCCGACAGTGATGATCTGCGCTTCTTCGAACTGGTGAACCAGTTGATCACCATTGCGGTTGAGCAGCACGAGCGTCTGCACCAGCTCGCCTTTCAGGCTTACTACGATCCCCTGACGCGGCTGCCCAACCGTGTACTCTTCGAGGATCGCCTCCGCCAGGCGCTCGAAGCCGCCCGACGCACCCGGCACAAAGTGGCCGTGCTGTTCATTGATCTGGACCGCTTCAAACAGATCAACGACACGCTGGGGCACAACGTCGGCGATGTGCTCCTGGTACAATTCGCGCGTCGCTTTGAGGGCTGCGTGCGCGCCAGCGACACCCTGGCGCGCCAGGGCGGGGATGAGTTTATGCTTGTCCTGCCCGAGATCGTCGAAACCAGCCAGGTCGCACAGGTGGCCAACCGGTTGCACGAGATGCTGCGCATGCCATTTCTGGTCAATGGCCACGAACTGTTCCTCAGCGCCAGCATCGGCGCCAGCATCTTCCCCGATGATGGCGAAGATGCCGACACACTGCAACGCAACGCCGATGTGGCCATGTATCGCGCCAAGACCACCCTGCGTAACAGTTTTCAGCTTTTCGATCCCAGCACCAATCGGATGGCCCTTGAGCGCCTGCAACTGGAAAGCCGCCTGCGACGGGCGCTGGAACGCGATGAGTTTGTGCTGTTCTACCAGCCCAAGGTCGATCGCGCCGGACGGCTCAGCGGGGCGGAGGCGCTGATCCGCTGGCAACATCCCACACAGGGCACGATTCTGCCGGGCCAGTTCATTCCGCTGGCCGAAGAACTGGGGCTGATTGTGCCGATCGGCGAATGGTGCCTGCGGGAGGTTAGCCGGCAACTCGGGGAGTGGCGCCAGAAAGGACTAAGGCTCGTTCCTGTGGCCATCAACATCTCGGCGATCCAGTTCGCTCAGCCTTCCTTCCTGCCCATGGTTGCCGCCACTATCGCCGGCAGCGGCCTTGACCCGGCGCTGTTCGAACTGGAACTGACCGAGAGCACCCTGCTTAGCGACCTGGAACCTCTCCTGCGCCAGTTACACGAACTGCGAGCGTTGGGTCTGGCCCTCTCCCTGGATGATTTCGGCACGGGCTACTCGTCGCTGGCCTATCTGCAACGCCTGCCCCTCACTACCCTGAAAGTGGACCGGACCTTTGTGGCCCAACTCGATGCTACGCCAAACAATGGCAGCCTGGGCATCGTCCACGCCATCGTTACCCTGGGGCGGTCGCTGAACCTGCAACTGGTCGCCGAAGGCATCGAAACCGAACGGCAACATCGCTACCTGCTCGATGCCGGTTGCGATCGGTTTCAGGGCTTTCATTTTAGCCCGCCACTGCCCGCGTCCCGGTTCGAGTCGCTATTGCTCCACCAGGATCCCTCCTTGTAGGAGCGGTTCGGAGGGGCGAAGCCCCTCCGAAAGCCGCGTTCCGGTGCGGCGCGGCTTCGCCATGCCGCACCGGAACGCGAAATCGCGCGGGGGCCACCGGCCCCCGCAATCGCCGCCGAGACGGGGTCTCGAAGGGCCTGGAAGGGCGCCGCCCTCCCAGGCCCTCCCATTGATGGCCTCTGTTCACCTTAGAACACTTCGCTGTTCCCCCCGAAGTAGATGGCCTGGGGCAACGTGCGCGCGTGGTCGATCCAGCCCTGAATGGCCTTGCGTGAGGGCAGGCGCTTGACCAGGCCCAGTTCCTCGTTGGCTCGCTGGATCTGGGGCACGAGATCCTCCACGCTGCGAAAGGCCAGATCGGGAACCGTCGTGACCCCCGCGCCGACCAGTAGCCGCGCGTTGGTCCACGATACGCCATCCACGCGCTCGAGATCCATCAGGTACAGGGTGCTGAGCAGTTGCACGGCATTGATGCCGGTTTCGGCGCAGATCGCATCGCGACCCTCGGGCTGCGCGCCCCGCGCGAGGAGCGTGGCATTATCGGCGATCCCGATCGCGTTCAATTTCTCAACCACCTCCGGATCGAGACCGGGCACGGCGCGCAGCTTTGTAGCAAAGCTGACCGCGCCGCCACTCGTGATGGCTTCTCCCTCCTGAAGCGGTTCCGTCGTCATACCCATACCTCCCTGAATAAGCCTGGAGCACAAGTACCGCCAGTGAACTCTGAAAGGTGTGACAACCTGCTTGTGATGGATTGCGCGGGGAGGGCTTCGCCCTCCCGCGCCCCTTCTTCCCACCGCATCCATCACAAGCATCGTGGTAACTGGTGAGCGCGCGTATTGTAGCACGAGGATCGCCAGTGCATACAATCGGCGGCCGGCGGTGGCACGCGCGCCGCGCCCCATCGGGGGGAAGGGCTTCGTCCTCCCGTACCTGTAATGTATGACTCAGATGTAACCCAACTTCGTCCTCGCGTCGGGTTTCACCGACCCGCGAGCGTAGTACAATGACCCTGAGTTATACCTTGTAGGAGGGTCCGGAACACCTATGAACCTGCATTTTCGAACCTTGACTCTTGTGTTGATCCTCAGCGCCCTGGCGCTGTCCAGCCTTGCCCCAACGGCGCACGCCGCCAGCGGCAGCGCCTCGCCCACCGTGGCCGGGCCAGGCACGCGCATCCATTTTAACGCTACCGGGTTCACGCCTGGCGAACGGGTTGACCTGTGGGCCAGCCCGCCCGGCGGCGCCACGCGTCCACGCTACCCTTCGGTCTTTGCCGATGCCGGCGGCGCGATCATCTGGAGTTGGGACGTTGCGCCTGGCGACCCTGATGGGGAATGGACTATGACCGCCCGCGGCGTCACCAGCAACGTGTTGCTCGCCATCCCCTTCACCGTCACCGGGTCGAACCCGCTTCCCGATCCGATAAGCGTTGCACCGTCCAGTGGCGCGCCGGGAACCACCTTCGAGTTTCAGGCCAGCGGCCTCACGCCTGGCCGGCGGGTGGCCGCCTGGCTGGTTGATCCCACCGGCGCCAGTCGTGACCTGGTACCCGGCAAGGATCCGAATCTCGTCCCCGATGCCCGTGGTGAACTGCGCTGGCGCTGGACGGCGCCGGACGATGCCCGTGGCGGCGTCTGGCAGATGGTGGTGCGCGATCTGCAGACCAGCCGCGAGATCATTGCGCGCTTTGCCATGGTTGCGCCAGAAGCCCCGGCCCCCCAGCGCAGCGTGACACCCCCGAGCGGGGCGCCGGGCACGGTTTTCAGTGTTACCATTGGCGGCTTTACCCCTGGCGAACAGGTCGGCTCGTGGCTGACCTCACCCGATGGGCGGGCCGTCGATGCCACACCGTACCTGATCGCCGATCGCAATGGCGTGGTGACCTGGCGCTGGGCCAGCCCTGCCAGCGCCCAGGCCGGCGTGTGGCAGGCCGTCAGCCGCGGGCGTGATAGCGCCGTGGAAGTGGTCATTCCCTTCACCGTCACCGGCGCGAATCCGGCGCCGGCGGGTCCTCCGCCGCCTGGCGGCCAGGTCACCCCTGCCGCGGGCACGCCCGGCGCCACCTTCACCTTCGTGGTAACGGGATTCAAGAGCGTCGAAGAGGTCGGCTACTGGCCAACCCGGCCCGACGGGACGGTGGATGACACCAAACGCACCCCCGTGCGCGCCGATGGCGATGGCCGCGTAACCCTGACCTGGCAGGCCCCGGCGCGCGCGCCGTCGGGCGTCTGGACGATGAGCTTCCGCGGCCTCGAAACCCGCCGCGAGACCCGGGTTGCCTTCGTTATCGCCGCCGATCCGCCGTCCATGGCGAGCGTCAACCCGCTCAGCGGGCCTCCTGGCACCACCTTTACCTTCCAGGCCCGTGGCTTCAACGCCATCGAACGGCTCGACACCTGGCTCGAACGCCCCGATGGCGTCATCGTCGCCGGTCCCCCCGACATTCGGGCCAATCCCGATGGTACGGTCACCTGGACCTGGACGGCTCCGGCCACCAGCATCGGCGGCCAGTGGATCATGGTGGCGCGGGGCAAGGACACCCGGAAGACCGAGCGCATCCCTTTCAGTATCACCAACGGGGCGAGCCCTGCGCCACTGGCCCGAGTCACGCCTGAGGAGGGTGGTATTGGAACGACCTTCACCTTCAGCGCCTCGGGCTTTAAGGACGGCGAATTCGCCGGCTACTGGCTGAACCGGCCCGATGGATCAATCGAGCGCTTTGACCGCGAACTGCGGGCCGATGCGAATGGGGTCATTACCTGGACCTACACCGTGCCACAGGGCGCGCAGCGTGGCCTCTACGTGATGGCCATTCGCAGTTCGCAGAACGACAACGTGGATAACGATGTGAGCCACGCCATCCGCTTCGTCGTGCGCTGACACAGGAGAAGACTGGAAGGGCCGCGCCCTCGCGGACCGTCCTGGCGCTCCATCCGAGCACATACAGCGGGTGTCGCCCCTGGCCTGGTAAGGCCGAAGCAGTGGCACAGCCACTGCTTCGGCCCAACAACCGGGCAACCAGACTCGGACGCGGCACTGGCGGGCAACAACGTGAGGAAACCCTCGGAGAACTGCGCCCTCCCACACCCTCCCGGCGAGCAGGGGAGCGTCTACGCCGGTCCCGACACGCCGGCCTCGGCAAAGGTGGCCATCTCATCGAGGATCTTGCAGGCGGCCTGGCAGAGCGAAATGGCCAGCACTGCCCCCGTACCTTCACCCAGGCGCAACCCCAGGTCGAGCAGCGGCTCGAGGTCGAGCCGGCCGAAAACGGCCTGATGGCCCCGTTCGACCGAGCGATGCCCGGCGATCAGGTAGGGCTGCACAGCCGGCGCCAGCGTGCTGGCGATAAGGGCCGCCGCGCCGGAGATAAAGCCGTCAACCACCACCGGCACGCGCCGGGCCGCCGCGCCGATCATCACCCCGGCCAGGCCGCCGATCTCGAACCCTCCGACCTTTGCCAGCACGTCCAGGCCATCAGTGGGATCGGGTTGGTGGAGGGCCAGCGCGGCCTCGATCACCGCCACTTTGCGGGCCAGTCCGGTATCGTCCAGACCGGTGCCGCGTCCGGTCACTTCGGCGACCGGCCGGCCGGTGATGGCGGCAACGATGGCGCTTGAGGGGGTAGTATTGCCAATGCCCATATCGCCGGTAGCAACCACATCAACGCCTGCGGCGATCACGTCCTCGACCACCGCGATGCCGGTCTCCACGGCCCGTTGAGCCTGTTCGCGGCTCATCGCGGGCTCGCGGCTGAAATCATGGGCGCCGTGAGCGATCTTGCGTACCAGCAGGTCGGGGTGGGGCGGCAGATCGACCGCCACACCCATGTCAACCACAACCACCCGCGCGCCAACGTGGCGCGCCAGGACGTTGATCGCCGCGCCGCCACGGAGAAAGTTCAGCACCATCTGCGGCGTGACCTCGGCGGGGTAGAGGCTCACACCCTGTGCAGCCACGCCGTGGTCGCCGGCCATCACCACCACCGCCGGCTGGAGCAGACGCGGGCGCGGATTGCCGGTGATCCCGGCGATCTGCGTTGCCAGCGTCTCCAGACGCCCCAGGGCGCCCTGGGGCTTCGTCAGCACAGCCTGGCGCGCCCGCGCCGCGGTCATGGCTTCACTGTCGAGTGGGGCGATCTTGGCGATGGTCTGTTCGAGCCGGCTCATCGGGGTAACCTCCTCTGCAGATCTCAAGGCCTGGGCGGTTCAGCCGCACAAAACAAGAGTGTTCCTGGGAGGGCTTGCCCTCCGATACTCCCGGCGGGCAGGAACGTGGGAAATTCTGGGAAGGCTGCGTCCTCTCATCCTCCATACGGGGCCTGGTACTCCGTCCGAGCGCATGTGATGGGTTGGCCCGCGCTCGGTAAGGCCAAAAGTGGCGCAGCCACTGCTTACTAGATGCCCACATCCTCGAGCGCCAGCGCGGGTTCGGAAACCCGCCGTCGCTCCAGAGATGGCGCGAGCGCAAGCCGCGCGAGCCAGGCATCGATCTGCGCCAGTTCGTCGTCGCTGATGCCGGAAGGGTTGAATAGCAATGGAACAGAAGGGGGAGCGAGGAAAAAGGTTGGCAGGGGGCCAACTTCATCTTCCAGGGCGCGGGCGACATCCGGGCCGCTCATCGTGGGCAGGTCGGCATCGAGAATAGCGCCGCGCAGTTCACCGCTTTGCGCGCGCCCGGCGGCAACTGCCGCTGCGCCATCAAAACAGACCAGGGCGGTCATGCCTCGACGCGCAACCAGGCGACTCAACGCAACGCGCATCGGGGCGCTGAGGGTCGCAATCAGAACCATCGGCTTCCATTCCAGTGAGGTGAAGGTCAGATCCTCAAGCTGGTTTGAAACGCACCTGAGGCTGAACCTTTCGAAGCCACGCGGTACCATACTTTAACATTATTGTACCACTACCTTAGCATGCAACGTGCAGGGCGTGGTGGGGCGATCGCAACGTCGCCAGGTGCGCCAGAACCGCACCCCACCAAACCCTCTCAAGAGTTGTGTTTTTGATGGAGCCCGTCCTGATGCGGAGAAACGACCCTCCCGCGTACCTGTTCAGATGTACCGCAGAGTGCGCAGAGGATGAACGTTTTGAAAGCCCTCTGCGCCCTCTGCGGTGCGAACGTGTTCGGTAGATGTGAACACTATCCCTCCCGCATGCCGTTTTCCCCGTCCTGAGGCGAAAAGCCCTGCTCCAAAAGTAAAAACCCTACACCTGAGAGGGGCAGGGGGGGAGGGCCACAAGCCCTGGACGTTGCAACGGCCCTGGATGGGGTGTATGTTCTTGAACGTTTGCGCCAGGGCGTGGCGCGCCGGTCCGCCGGGCGCGCCGGCTCCCCGGGCCGGCGCTACCCCGTCGTCAGGGGCGTGGCGCCGGTCCACCGGGCCGGCGCTACGTATGACATGTCGCGCAGGCAAGATCGGGTATGGCTTCGTGTTTGTTGTCAACGGCGTGCATGCTATGACAACTCGGACACCCGATGCGGTTCGGCGATCCACGGTGGCACTCGTTGCATGTCGGGTTCAGCGGGTGGGGCATGCGCACCTGTTGCGGATGCTGGTTGTGACAACTCACGCACCCGCTGTAGCGCGCAAGATCGGGGTCGTCGGGCGCCGAGGGTAACGGCGCCGAGGTCGGCGAGGCGGCGACGGCAACCGCGGTAGGCGTTGCGACCGGCGTTGGCGTCGGGGCAGGTGGCGGTGTCGGCGAGGGTGGGACAGAGGGCGTCGGGCCCGTTGTCGCGCTCGCCGTGGGGGTTGTAGTGGCGGCGAGGGTTGCGCTCGCGGTGACGCTCGCCGTAGGGGTGGTGGCGGCGCTCGCGGTGGCGCTCGCCGTGGGGGTGGTGGCGCTCGCGGTGGCGCTCGCCGTGGAGGTTGGAGCGCCGCTGGGGGTCGCGGTCGCGGTG
The DNA here is from genome assembly GCA_034431835.1 of Chloroflexaceae bacterium. Lineage (GTDB taxonomy): Bacteria > Chloroflexota > Chloroflexia > Chloroflexales > Chloroflexaceae > JACAEO01. The sequence goes on from DAOUDA010000203.1 coordinate 23,325, forward strand.
GCGCTCGCCGTAGGGGTTGCGGCGGCACTCGCAGTGACCGGCGGCGTTGCGGCGCCTGATGGCGGCGAGGAAAGCGCCACCGCCACACCCGACGTTGGATTGGCGCCGGAAGGGTTGGCAGGCAGGCTCATCAGATACGCCACCAGAGCGGCCACCTGGGCGTCGCTCAGCACCTCGTCGAACTCTCTGTTCCCCAGCGCGCCCCGCGCGATCCCCGGGCCGTAGCCTGGAACCACGAACTCATCGTGAAAACGGATCGAGTGTTCGACGTACTCGGCAGCCGACATCCCGGGGACCCGTTGGCCGGCGACCTGGCCGATGGCGGCCAGGTTCGGGCCGATCCCCGCGCGTCCGGCGGGATCGACGCTGTGACAGCCGATGCATGCCACGAAACCAGGCACGGCGAGCTGGCCGGTGAAGAGTTGCCGGCCCGCCTCCGCATCGTCCGGGGCCGACGCAGGCGATGGTGACGCAGGCGATGGGGGATCGAGTAAAGCAGCCGTGGAAGGACCGGCGCTACAACCGGCCAGTATGCTGGCAACAAGGATGATGGTTACCAACAGACCGCCGGCGCGCCACAAACGCAAGCTACACATCTCCGCTCCTCTCAGGGGCGTCTGGCGCTGGCTAGCCTGCTATGAGTATAGCCAGACCGACCTGAGCGAGCGGTAAATACCTCTCCCCTTATCGTTAGGTCTCGGCTACCCCGCGGCGCCACTGGTCGAAAAGAGAGCGTGGGCGGGTCTGGCCCTCTCGCACCCTCCCCCGTCTCCCGCCGAGCAGGGCGTGGGGAAACTAGCTTTCCCCACACCCCTCGTGTCACGCTGTCTGGGTGGCCAGGGGGCGGGCGTACGCCGCTTCGACCTTCTGGCTGTAGTTCCAGGCGGCCAGGGCAAAGAGCATCTGCGCCACCGTCTGGGTGATCTGCTCGAACCAGATCATCCCGATCGACACGTCTTTCATGTTGGCCAGTTGCGACATGACCAGCACCACCACCAGGGTCATGATGAAGAGCGATCCGGTGAACCACATCTTGCGGCCCCAGGCAGCGAGGGCGAGCATGATGAGCATACTCACGTTGCCAATGGTGGCCAGCAGGATCAGCGGCACCTTCCACGGCCCCCCGGCCAGAGCCAGGGCAGTGACACCGATGCCAAATACGGCAATGATCACCGCGGGAGCGAGCCAGGGCCTTTGCAGAGGTGGCTGGTCACGGAACACGCGGCGGATCTGGTAGAGTGACCAGGCCATGAGCGTGAAGCCGGGTGCGATCAAGGGAAAGAGGCCCTGGTGGAACAGCGCCAGATCGGGGCCGCCGGCGGCGCTGACCAGTTTGCCGCTCGCCTTCAGAAAGCCCCCCAGCACGATCAGCACCGTGCCGGCCAGGGCCATGCGCCCCAACTCCCGATTAAGCTGGTACACCATGCGGGTGAGGATGGCCAGACCAAGGGCCGAGAAGATGACCGTCATGTAGTCTTGCAGCGCGAGAGGAACGGTGACGCCTTCCATAGCCGTCTTCACTCCTTTGTTTCAAGCGGCGGCCCTGCGCGGAACCAGTTTGCCGGAAGGGAGGGTTCGTGACGGCTTCGCCCTCCCCAACCCCCCTGTTTCCTGGTGGTGTGCGGCTTCGCCGCACGAACCTATTGTATATATGACAAAAGGGATTTGCAACAAGAAAAGCGTGCCACTCGCGCCCATTGTCCGTGGACGTTTCTTCACTGCAAGGGAGGGGGAAGCGCCGCGCCCGTTGCTGCTCTACAGCGACACCGGCGCGAAGGGCGCCATACATGGCACATTGGGCGCAACGTGCATCACCCGCGCCCGCAGATCCATGACCAGGCCGCAGATGCTCTCGGTCCGGTCCAGACGGGGCACGCGGGGGTCGGGGTGACGGCAGATGCAGCGCGGCGCGCCCTGGTGATCGGTCAGGATGGCCTGGAACGCCGCAATGTCGAGCCGCCCTGCGCCGGCGCGCAACAGGTCCCAGGCGCGCCCCAGGCGCTCCCGCGTGGTCGAGGTTGGCTCCAGCGGGCACTCACCCGCCGCCGCGCGCGGGTCCACGCAGTGGTTGGCATGGGCCAGGAGCCCGGCCTCGGCGGGCACTTCCGCCACACCATCCGGGGTGATCTCCAGGCTCATCAGGTCGCCACGGTCGCTTGCCAGCGTGACGCACGACGAAGCGCCCGGCGCAGCCAGGTCGGCGCACGCCCGCGCCGCGGCGAAGTCCCGACCTTGGAGCATCATCCGCAGCAGCACATGCACCGGCATCCCCACTTCGCGGCCGTCCTTGCGCGAGCGGAGCAGGTTGAGGGCGACCGCCACGCCGGCCCCGTTCATTCCGCACTTGGCAAGCATACCCGCTTCGGTCAGGGTCAGGATCTCGGGTTCACCGGGGGCGCGCACCCGCAACAGCAGGCATGCGGCGCGCTGATCGCCCTGCCAGTCCCAGGTCTGGGCCAGAAAGGTTCCGCCTTCCAGGGTCGCGGCGCCCGTTGCCGCCACGGTGGTGCATTCGCCGTCGTCCGCGGCCCGTGTGGACGGCCACTCGGTTTCTCCCGGCTCAGGCGGATGTTCGGGCACGCCGGCCAGGCGGTTCCGGGCGCGGGCGGCCGGGCCGTCGGGGTGATAGCTGCCCGGGGAGATGCCGGCCAGCAACTCGGTACGCGCGTTGAGTGCGATGATTTCGCCCAGGGCGTAGCCGGCGCCGTCGGCGATGCCGCGCATCTCCTCCAGCAGATCGGGGGCCACGCCGGCGAGCAGGGGCACGAAGCGCAGCGCCTCGGCCTGACTGGTCGCCCAGTCCATGCCCCGGCGCGCGGCGAAGAGCCGGGCGTAACTGGCGATGCTGTGGCGGATCAGGGGCGCGACCGCGGCGCCGTAGGCCCAGCCGCGCTCGTAGGCCGCACCGCTGATGGTCAACTCTGGGAACATCGTTGAACAGTCTCCTGGCTGCGCCGCGCAGTAAGGCCGAAGCATCCGCTGCGCCGATGCTTCGGCCCTACCGGGCGAGAGCCGCCCCATCACATCCGCTCGGACGCAGAACTAGAGTGTTTCTCGAAACGATTGACCCGCAACGATGGCGGCGCGAGCGCAGTGAGCTACACGGCTCAAGGTCCTCACTAGATCAACCATTCCGGTCAGTGCTCTAGGGGATGCGGATCTTGCTGATCGCCCCGTCGTTGGAACTCTGTCACCCTGAGCGCCAGCGAAGGGTCCCGCCCGAGATGCTTCGCTGCGCTCAGCATGCCATGACGCCGGGATGATCAACAGCTTCCTCTTCCCTAGACAGACTTACCCTCTTGCTGGCTGAAGACGAAGCGGTCCAGCACGATGCCCGTGCCGAGGCCCAGCAGGAAGCCCACCAGCGAGGGGGTGATCCATCCCGATGGCTGCTCGGGAACCGATTTGGCCCCGAGGGCGGCCAGTTGCTCGCCCTTCTCCTCGACCTGCTCGCTGACGCGCTGCGCGGCCTTCTCCATCTGCGCGGCCAGGTCCATCGCGTCAACCCGCTCGGCCAGGCGTGTGAGCAGATTGGCGATTTGCTGGCCGGTCTCGCTGTCCACCCGCTCGCGGATCGTCTGCGCGAGTTGCTCGACGGCAGCTACGGCGCTGCTCTCCACCTGTTCGATTGCGCTTTCGGGGGTGCTTTTGCGTTCAAAGAGACCCATAGGTTGCTCCTTTACTCACCACGGTAACGCCACACTGTAAGCCTGGCGCTCATCAGCCATCGTATACCAACGAAACCCCTGACACACTGCACCATTGGGTAGATCTGGGATGAAAAAGGATATGCCTGGGAGCGCGAAGCCCTCCCAGACCCTCTATCGAGCAACGGTACGGGGAACCGTGGGTTCCCACGGTGCTCAAACCGGCAGCGGGTTGCTGGTCCTCACCTCTCCCCGGCTCCCTCCCCCTCCACCGCCGGTGGAGCGGGGGGCCGGGGACCCAACCGCCCCGTGTCACCTCAGTACGTCGCCACGAGCACCTCGGCGGCCCGTTCGACCTCTCCCAGCAGTTCCAGTTCTCCACTGATATGATAGCGCATCGGCACAAAGGCATGCACAACTGTCTCGATCTGCGCCTCAAGGTCCAGCCCTGAAAGATCGAGGCCCAGGACGCTGGCGATGCGGCCCAGGCGCGTCTCGCGTTCCGGGTCGGCGCGGAGACTGGCGGCCAGGCGCTGCCGGTCGTGGCGCTTCTCGGCGATGCGCCGCCAGAAGGGATCGGCGTGTTCGCGCCGCGGCTCGATCCGTCCGGCCTGGAGGTGCTGCCAGTAGAGCCAGTGCAGGATGGCCTCGGGGTTGTTGGCGGGTGGGCAGGGAGCATCGGAAACAGGAAGCGCGATGCCCCGGGGATCAGGGTGGCATACCGGATGCATTGCTTACACCTCATTAGACTATAGCACTGACCGGAATGGTTGATCCACTGAGGACACTACGCGGCGTGGCTCGCTGCACTCGCGCCACCGTCATTGCAGGTCGATCTTTTCGAGAAACGCGATAACGACGCGCGGGGAGAGTCACGCCCTGCGCCGCGACCGGTGTTGTTTCGTCCGCGGCGGATACGTACCTCGGCGAAGCCGGAACCCGCCTGCTGCGCTGTCAGGTCCTAGCGGGACGCCTTTTTGGTCTGTAAAGTAAGTTCCCTGGCGTTTTCGCCCCCCCTCCCAACTTCCCCCGGCTGGGGGGAGGCGCCAGACTCCCTGCCCCAGCAGGCGAGGGCTGGGGAGGGGGTAGGGGTTTAGCGAAAAACTCTGTTTACAGACTACTTATTTAGTCCGTGAACGAAGTGTCCCGGTAATCAGTGCTCTATCCAACATCATTCCATCCGGCGGGGCCGGTACTGGATGGCCTCCGCCAGGTGGGCCGGGCCGATCTGCTCGGCGCCGGCCAGGTCGGCGATGGTGCGAGCGAGCTTGATGACGCGGTGGTAGCCGCGCGCCGAGAGGTTCATCTGTCGCGCGGCGGCTTTCATAAGCGCCTGTCCCGCCCCGTCGAGCTGGCAATGGCGCCGGATGTCGGCCGGGCCCATGTCGGCGTTGGCGCGCGCCCCCGCGCCGCCGAAACGCTGGTTCTGCCGCTCGCGGGCGGCGATCACCCGCTCGCGGATGCACCGCGACGGCTCGCCCAGACGGTCACTGCTGAGCTTCTCGTAGTTCACCCGCGGCACGTCAACGTGAATGTCCAGCCGGTCGAGCAGCGGCCCGGAGATGCGCTTCTGGTAGCGCGTGACCATTGCCGGCGAGCAGGTACACTGGCGCTCGGGGTCGCCGTACCAGCCGCAGGGGCAGGGGTTCTGCGCGGCCACCAGCATCACCGCCGCCGGGTAGGTAATGGTGCCGGAGGAGCGGCTGAGGGTGACGATCCGTTCCTCCAGCGGTTGCCGGAGGACTTCGAGTTTGGGGCCGAACTCGGGCAGTTCGTCGAGGAACAGGACGCCTCGATGGGCCATGCTGATCATACCGGGGCGAGCGCGGCCCGGTCCGCCGCCCACTAACCCGGCGATGGAGGTGGTGTGGTGCGGCGCGCAGAAGGGCCGGCGCCGCACCAGGGGGGTGTCCCTGGGCAACTGGCCGCAGACGCTGTAGATCCTGGTCACTTCCAGGGCCTCGTCGAGACGCAGGGGGGGCAGGATGGAGATCAGGGCGCGGGCCATCATCGTCTTGCCCGAGCCGGGCGTGCCCGACATGAGGATGTTGTGCCCGCCAGCGGCGGCCACCTCCAGCGCCCGCTTGACGTGTTCCTGGCCCTTGATGTCCTGGAAGTCTACCGGGAAGATTTCCTCTTCGGGGAGGTGGCGCGCCTGGCTGAGGTAGGGAGCGATGGGCCGCTCGCCGCTAATGTGGGCGAGCAGGTCGGCCAGGCTCCGCACGGGGATAACGCTGATGCCTTCGACCAGGCTGGCCTCGGCGGCGTCCTCAACCGGCACGTAGAGCGTGGTGAGGCCGTGCTGGCGGGCGACCGCGGCCATTGGCAGCACGCCCTCGGTGTGGCGGACGCTCCCGTCGAGGCCCAGCTCGCCGATGAAGGCGGCCCCCTCGGTGGCGCCGAACACCTGGCCCGAGGCCAGCGCCAGGCCCACGGCAATCGGCAGGTCGTAGGCCGGCCCGGCCTTGCGCAGGTCGGCGGGGGCCAGGTTCACCGTGAGCCGTTTCATCGGGAAGGTCAGCCCCGAATTGCGCACCGCCGAGCGGACCCGTTCGCGGCTCTCCTGCACCGCCGCGTCACCCAGGCCAACCACGGCGAATGATGGCAGGCCCTGGGCGATGTCCACCTCGACCTCTACCACAATGCCCTCCAGACCAACGACGGCGCAACTGTGAACCTTGGCGAGCATGCGGCCCCCCGTCTTCGCGACATTCCCGCGGTTGTCTGCTGTGTGTACCGGATAGTGCGGGAGGAGGTTACGGGGGGCGGATTTTGGATTTTGGGTTTTGGATTTTGGATTGCGGATTGCGGATTGGGCGTGGCATAACCAGACATTCCCGATCCGCAATCCAAAATCTAAAATCCACAATCACTGGCCGGGGCGCAGCAGGTTCTCGTTTTCGCGTCCCTCCTCGAAGTCGGTGAGGTTGCGGATGGTCGTCTCGGCGATGGTGGTCATGGCCTCGTAGGTGAAAAAGGCCTGGTGGCTGGTGACCAGCACATTGGGGAAGGTCATCAGGCGGGCCAGCACCTCGTCGTCGATTACCGTGTCGGAGAGATCACGGAAGAACTTGCCTTCCTCTTCCTCGTAGACATCGAGGGCCACGGCGCCGACGTGCCCGCGCTGGATGGCGGCAATCAGGGCTTCGGTGTCGATCAGGCCGCCGCGACTGGTGTTAACGAGCATCACCCCCGGCTTCATCAGCGCCAGGGTCGTGGCGTTGATCAGATGGTGGGTCTCGGGCAGCAGCGGGACGTGCAGGCTGATAATGTCGGCGCGGCGCAGCAACTCCTCCAGGCTGACGTAGGTGGCGCCCAGGGCCAGGCACTCGGGATTTTCGCGAACATCGTAGGCCAGCAGCGGGCAGCCGAAGCCGTGCATAATGCGCGCGAAGATCGCGCCGATTTTGCCGGTGCCCACCACGCCGACGGTGCGCCCGTGCAGGTCGTGGCCCAGCAGGCCGGCCAGGCGGAAGTTGAACTCGCGGGTGCGGTTGTAGGCCCGGTGGATGCGCCGGTTGAGGGTCTGTAACAGGCCGACGGCGAACTCGGCGACCGAATAGGGCGAGTAGTAGCTGACGCGCATCACGGTGATCCCGTGACGCCGGGCGGCGACCAGGTCAATGTTGTTGAAGCCGGTGGAACGCTGGGCGATCATCCGCACGCCGCCGCTGGCCAGACGCTCGATGGCCGGCGCGTCGGCCCGGTCGTTGACGAAGAGACAGACGGCATCGTAGCCCTGGGCCAGGGTCGCGGTGTGGGGATCGAGCTGGGCCGAGGTGTACTCTATCTGGTGGCGACCCTGATTGGCCTGATCAAGAAAGGCGCGGTCGTAGGAATGGGTATCGTACACAAGGACGCGCATGCGTTTCTCCTTCCTCTCTTGGGGGAGGGTGGGGAAACCTGGTTTTCCCACGCCCCTGCCTTAGGGGAGGGTCGGGGAGGGCCAGGCCCTCGCGGGAACCCGCTCTCCCCGCCCGGTTGGAGGGGTGAGGGGCAACCCGGTTTCCCCTCACCCCTGCTTGAGGGCAGGATCTGGGAGGGCCAGGCCCTCCCGGAACGTAACCTGGTTATCCCGTTACGTTCCGGGAGGGCGCGGCGTGTCGGGCACATTGGCGCGCAGTTCCTCCAGCCACACGCGGGCGCTCGAGTCGCTGGGGGCGCGCCAGTCGCCGCGGGGCGAGAGCGAGCCGCCCGAGCCGACCTTCGGGCCGTTGGGCAGCGCCGAGCGCTTGAACTGGCTGATCTGGAAGAAGCGGTACAGAAAAACCTCCAGCCAGTGCTTGATCGTTGGCAGGTCGTAGGCCACCCGTCTGCTCTCGGGCAGGCCCTCGGGCCACTCACCGCGGGTCGCGTCGGCCCAGGCGTGGTAGCTAAGGAAGGCGACCTTGCTCGGGCGAAAGCCGAAGCGGGTGAGGTAGTAGAGGTTAAAGTCCTGCAGGGCGTAGGGGCCGATGAGGGCCTCGGTGTGTTGCGCTGGCTCCTGGGCCGCGCCATCGCGGGCCGGCACCAGTTCGGGCGAGATCTCGGTGTCGAGAATGGAAAGGAGCGTGGCGTTCGTCGCTTCGTCGAACTGGCCCGAACGGATCACCCAGCGAATGAGATGCTGGATGAGCGTTTTTGGCACCGATGCATTGACGTTGTAGTGCGACATATGGTCACCGACGCCATAGGTGGACCATCCCAGGGCCAGTTCGCTCAGGTCGCCGGTGCCGAGCACGAGGGCCTGGTGGAAGTTGGCCAGGCGGAAGAGATGCGATGTTCGTTCGCCGGCCTGCACGTTCTCGAAGGTCACGTCGAAGACCGGCTCGCCCTGGGCGTAGGGATGGTTGATGTCGCGGAGCATCTGCAGGGCGGAGGGGCGAATGTCAATCTCGCCGGCGCTGACCCGGAGGGCGCGCATCAGCGCGTGGGCGTTGGCGCGGGTACGCTCGCTGGTGGCGAAGCCCGGCAGGGTATAGGCGAGAATGTTGGCGCGCGGCAGGCCGAGGCGGTCCATCGTCCTGGCGGCGACGATCAGCGCCTGGGTGCTGTCGAGACCACCGGAGACGCCGATGACGATTTTGCCGATGCCGGTGGCCCTGAGCCGTTGCATCAGGCCGTGCACCTGGATATTGTAGGCCTCGTAGCAACGTTCGTCGCGGGTCGCGGGATCATTGGGCACATACGGGAAACGCTCGATGGCCCGAAGCAGGGGCAGTTCGCCAACGGGCGGTTCAAAGGCGAAGGGCACGCGACGGAAGGTTTGCAGGCGCTGGTGATAGTCACTGGCGGCGTCGCCGAAACTGGTCTGGCGCATGCGCTCCTGCAGCAGCCGTTCGAGGTCCACATCGGCGAAGATAATCTGTTCATCGCTGGCAAAGCGTGGCGACTCGGCGAGACACTCGCCGTTCTCGTAGATCAGGGCGTGCCCATCCCAGGCCAGGTCGGTGGTGCTTTCGCCGGGACCGGCGGCGGAGTAGAGGTAGGCCGCCAGGCACTTGCCCGACTGGGCGGCGCAGAGGGCGCGGCGATAGTCGGCCTTGCCGATGGTGATGTTGCTGGCCGAGAGGTTGCAGAGCACGGTGGCCCCGGCGAGAGCGGCGTAGGCGCTGGGGGGGATGGGTGTCCAGACATCCTCGCAGATCTCGGCGTGGATGGTGAGGGCGGGCAGGCCCCGGGCCACGAAGAGCAGATCGGGGCCGAAGGGAACGGTGGTGTCGAAAAGATCGATGGCGCCGCTCAGGGCGGCACGGGCGGCGGCAAAGTGCCGTTTCTCGTAGAACTCGCGGTAGTTGGGCAGGTAGCTCTTGGGGATCACTCCGAGGATGCGCCCGGCGTGAATGGCGACGGCGCAGTTGAAGAGCTTGCCCTCGACGGCCAGCGGCGCGCCCACCAGCAACAGGGGGCGCAGTTGGGTGCTGGCGGCCATCACCTGGCCCAGGGCCGCGAGGGTGGCCTCGAGCAGGGTGGCCTGGTGGAAGAGATCCTCGTTGGTGTAGGCCGAGAGGCCAAGTTCGGGAAAGAGCGCCACAGCCGCGCCGGCGTCATGGGCGCGCTGCGCCAGAGCGATGGTGCGTTCGGCGTTGAAGAGCGGGTCGGCTACGTGCACAGCGGGCACGGCCACGGCGACCCGCGCGAAGCCGTGGCGATAGAGGTTGAGAAATGGCAGTGGCATGCGATGCTTCCGGCAATAGGGGGCGTGGGGAGGCGCAGCCTACCCGCGCCTCTCCAGGACCGTAACGCAGGTGCGAAGCCGGTCCAGGGGCAAACGCCAGAAGACCTCGCAGGCGCTGTCAAGCCGCGAGGTCTATTATATAGCGCAACAGCGAGTTACTACGCCGCGATAGCGCGCTCCTGCAGCCGGCTCTCGCGCATACGGCGAGCAAGGGCCTTGAGCACCCCTTCTAACTCGGTCGCCATCATAGCGCTCACCTGCTGGGTAGGGACGAAGGAGGCCATTGGGCCGAGCATCGGCGCCAGGTTGAGCGAGGTGGACAACTGAATGTCCGTACCGGTTTTGACCGGCAGCAGTTCCCAGGACGTCTCGACTTCAACCGGGGTGCGCACTTTGAATCGAATGGCGCGGTCATCTTCCCAGAACAGTTCACCCTCGGAGCGGATAGTACCAAAGATGCCGCCAATGTTCATGTAGGTCACCAGACGGGCGGTGCGAGCAGCATCGTTGCGCTGGGTAAGCTCAACCCGCTGCACGCGGGGGAGAATGTGCGCGATAGCCTGTGAGTCGGAGAGGGTGGCAAAAATCTCCGCAGGGGTAAATCCTTCCAGACAGGCCTGGCGGGTAACATTAATCATTGGTCAGTTTCCTCTCTGGGCGGCAGGCCCACGAAGCGTGCAGTTGCACACCCCATTGCACAGATTTGTCCACGCTTTGCACACCAACAGTATACGCGGTTTTGTCGAGCCTGTCAACAGTCTTTGCAAAGAAATGTTAAACAAAGCTCACGCCCGCGTTACCGTCCGGGTGGTGCGGGGAGGCGTCATAGCCTCTCCCTCCGCACCACTGCTTTCAGGTGTAGGGTTTTCCGGTAGATTTTTGTGTCGCATTTGCCATTTGGGGCATTGGGATGCCAGAATCTCCCTCCCTGGAAAGCCCCTGCACCTGAGAGCCGCACCACTATCCGTCCACAACGGGCGCGTGCTCTGGCGACACCACGACACGTCTGCTGCGGCGCGTGGAACGTTGGGACGACCTGGGCGCCTCGGGCCCCCCACCTCATCGGTCGGGAGGATGCACAGGGTAATTCCGGTAACGTATGATAGGGAGAGGTCATGTTTTGCTGCCACATCCGCCCATGTGCCGGCAGTTATACGGTAACATGACAAGTGATTGCGAGAAGAGGCTTCGACGGAGTGGCATGAGGTGAACAAAAGTGCTTCCTGGTCCTCACCCTTCTCCAACGCCCTCACTCTCCACCTGCAGTGGAGAGTGAGGGCGTTGCCAGGCACAGCGAAGTGGGGTTACAGTGAGAAGCGAGGCCTCCACAGTTCTGCCCGACGCGGGTGTTCGAAAGGGCTTCCCGCCTCCGACAATGATCCTTCTGGCAATGATGGGCTATAACAATGCCGGTGCACTGCCAGGTGGGCGGTGCGGCTACGACTCTAAGACTCTAAATGGTTAGACAGTCGCTCCGGACAGGTGAGGATGTCTCAATATGAAACAGTCTGCCATCCGATTGCCCTTGACCGTGGCATCACCGTTCTGGATGGCGTTGAGTCTGGCAATGCTGGCACTGGTTGCTCTGGCCGACACGATAACGCCATTGATGTGGGCCATGGCGTCACTCTACGTGCTCCCGTTACTCATCGCGATCTTTGCCCGGAAGACCTGGTTCCTCGTCACCGTCGCGGTTCTGAGCGTACTGCTGTGCATTGCTGATTATGCGCTAAGAGCTGAGACGTGGTCGGCCTACGCGCTGATCAATCGAGTGGGCGCGGTAAGCAGCCTCCTCGCCGCGACCGGTCTGGGCATGGCTTTGTTGCGCATCACGGAGCGGAACGAGGCGCGGCGACGAGCTGCGGAAAAGCAGTATGAACTGCTGCGTATGGCCAGCACGGTGGGGCGCCTGGGGGGCTGGATCATCCACCTTCCCGCCGGACCGGTGGAATGGACCGATGAGGTGGCGCAGATCTACGAACTGGATCCGGCGTCGCCCCCAGAAACGCTGGATTTTGAGCGCTTCATCGCCCCTGAGCACCTCGAACACATGCGCGCGTGTTTCGAGCGTTGCGCCCGCGAGGGTACGCCCTACGACGAGGAGTTTCAGATTATTACCTGTGGCGGACGACGCCTCTGGGTCCGTTCCTTCGGACGGGCGGTGCGCGACGTTGCCGGGAAGATCGTCGCGGTTCAGGGCGCGCTGCAGGACATTACGCAAGCCAAGGAGATGGAGGCGTCGCTGGCCCGGAGTGAGGCGTTCTTCCGGCAATTCGCCGAAACGTTGCCGTTGATCGTCTGGACCACCGATGTCGCGGGGAAGATTGATTACATAAGTCATGCCATTGCTGATCTATGTGGCCCGGAGGCGCCGCTCCAGGCTCTCGGCGACGGCTGGCTCACCCTGCTGCATCCTGATGATGTGGAGGCAACCCGCGCGGCCTGGGAGCAGGCGGTGCAGGCTGGCACGCCCTCCGCGGCGGAGTTTCGCTTTCGCGCCAGTGACGGGAGTTACCGCTGGTACCTGGCCCGTGCCATCCCCTTTCGCGACGCACAGGGCAACATTGTGAAGTGGTACGGCACCTCTACCAATGTTGATGAGCAAAAGCGCATGGCAACCCGTCTGCGAACGATCCTGGAAAGCATCACCGACGGGTTCGTGATCATCGCTCCCGATGGGCGTATTGCCTACCTGAATGCCCCCGCCGAGCACATCCTGCTCGAGCGCCGGGCCGATCTCCTCGGCAAGAGCATCTACGAGGCATTTCCGCAGATCCGCGGAACGCGGTTCGACCGCGAGTACACCGAGGCGCAGACCACGGAGCGCGCGGCCCACTTCGAGGAGTTTTTCCCCAGACGGCGGTTATGGATCGAGTTCAGCCTCTACCCCTCCGAGGAGGGCGTGGCGGTCTATTTTCGCGACGTGACCCGGCGCCGGGCGATGGAGGACCAGTTGCGCTTGCTCGAAGCGGCGGTGGCGCGGCTGAACGATATCGTGATGATCACCGAGGCCGCGCCGATTGATAAACCCGGCCCGCGGATCGTCTTCGTCAACGACGCCTTCGAGCGCGTTACGGGCTACAGCCGTGCCGAGGCGCTCGGGCGCACTCCACGCATCCTGCAGGGCCCGCGCACCCAGCGCGGCGAGCTTGACCGGGTGCGCGCCGCGCTGGAGCGATGCGAGTATGTGTCGGTGCGGGTGATCAACTACAAAAAGTTTGGACGTGAATTCTGGAACGAATTTAATATTGCCCCTATCACCAACGCAGAAGGAGCATGCACGCATTTCGTCTCCATTCAATGTGACGTCACCGAGCAACTGGCGCTCGAAGAACAGTTGCGCCAGGCGCAACGCCTGGAAGCAGTGGGTCAGTTGACTGGCGGGGTGGCGCATGACTTCAACAATCTGCTTACGGTGATGCTGGGCAATGCCGAACTCCTGAGCGAAGCCCTTGCCGGCAATCCAGACCTCAAGCCGCTGGCTGAGATGATCAGCGCGGCCGCCCAGCGCGGTTCGGCCCTTACCCACCACCTGCTGGCCTTCGCCCGGCGCCAGGTCCTCGATCCCCGCGTGGTGGACATTAACAGCCTGATTCGAGGGATGGACGGGTTGATCCGTCGCACCCTCGGCGAGCACATCGAGATCCGTCTGTTCTCTGCCTCCGACCTGTGGCGGGCACAGGTCGATCCGGTGCAACTGGAAAGCGCGCTGCTCAACCTCTGCATCAACGCCCGTGACGCTATGCCGAAGGGCGGTACACTGACGATTGAAACTGCGAACGTGCTGCTCGATCAGCACTACGTCGAGCGCTCTACAGAGGTGACCCCCGGCGATTATGTGCTGATCGCGGTCTCAGATACCGGCACTGGCATTGCGCCGGAACATTTGCCCCGCGTCTGGGAGCCGTTCTTCACCACCAAGGAGAAAGGCAAGGGCAGTGGCCTCGGTCTGAGTATGGTCTACGGCTTCGTCAAACAATCACGCGGGCACGTGACGATTTACTCGGAGCCGGGTCGGGGAACCACGGTCAAGCTGTATCTGCCGCGTACCGTCGAGGACGTTGCCGGCTATGAAACCGGCATCGAAGGCGCCTGGCCGGGTGGGAACGAGACCATTCTGCTGGTCGAAGATGATGAGGCTGTGCGTCACTTTGCCCGCCAGCAGTTGACGAGCCTGGGGTACCGGGTGCTGGAGGCCGTTACCGGACCAGAGGCGCTGGAGATCATCGGCATCGGCGAAGAGATTGACTTGATATTTACCGACATCGTTATGCCCGGGGGCATGAGCGGGCGTGAGCTGGTCGAAGCGGCGCGCCAGGTGCGCCCGGGTCTCAAGGTGCTCTACACGTCGGGCTATGCCGAAAACGTGATTGTGCATCACGGACGCCTGGATCCAGGCGTGCTGCTGCTCAGCAAGCCCTATCGGCGCGCCGACCTGGCGCGCAAGGTGCGGGAAGCGCTTCTGGCCGAGGCCGAGGGACAAGGGGGCGGGGAACAGAGTATATGACCAGCAGTGTGTCGCGCAGACGTCTATTGATACTGGATGACGATCCGCTGATCGGGCAGACGATCACCGCCATCGCCGCATTGGCGGGGCTGGAAACGCGCTATACGCCACGCCCTGAGGAGTTCTTTCAAGCCGTCGAGGAATGGCGCCCGACCCATATCGCTCTGGATCTGGTTATGCCGGAGATGGACGGTGTGCAGGTGATCCGGCGCCTGGCGCTGCGCGGGTGTGAAGCGGCGATTATCATCACCAGCGGCGTTGGCACGCGGGTGCTCGATGCCGCCGGACGTCTCGCTGCCGAGCACGGCCTGAACCTTGTCGGAGTGGTTCCCAAACCCTTCACGCCGGCCCGCCTGCGCCAGTTGCTGCTGAGCGAGGTCCCCGGTCCGTCGAGTTTTGGCGAGCGTGGAGTTAGTCAGGAAGGTGCATTGGCGCCAGCGGCGACGCTTAGCGCTGACGAACTGCGGCGTGCCATTCTCAGCGGGGCGATCGTGTCCTACTTCCAACCAAAGATCGTTTGTGCCACCGGCGCCCTGGCCGGTTTCGAGGTCCTGGCCCGCTGGCGCCATCCCGCGCAGGGCCTCATTCCGCCTGCGCGGTTTATTCCCCTGGCCGAAGCCTCTGGTTTGATTGACGAACTGACGCTGCACGTGACCGAGCAGGCGCTGCGCTGGTTCGCGCCGCTCTGCGCCATCGGGAACGGCGCCGGCCCCGCGATGGTTTCCGCTGGCCCTGGAGCGGGCGTGCAACTGGCGTTGAACATCTCGGCGCGCACGCTGAGCAACACCGGGCTGTTCGAGCAAATACGCGACTGGTGCCAGCAACTGGGCATCGCCCCCGAGCGCCTGAGCTTTGAACTGACGGAGAGCAGCGCGATGGACGATCCGATCGCCTCGCTCGATCTGCTCACCCGCCTGCGTATGCAGGGCTTTCACCTCGCCCTGGACGATTTTGGCACCGGCTTCTCGTCTATGCTGCAACTGGTGCGGCTGCCGTTCTCGGAAATCAAAATTGACAAGTCCTTCGTGATGACGGCGATGCAATCACAGGAGTCGCGCACCGTCACGCGCTTTATCGTTGATCTCGGGCGCAGCCTGGGGCTCCGCTGTACTGCCGAGGGTGTTGAGGATGTACGGGTGCTGGCCTATTTGCAGATGATCGGTTGCGATCTGGCGCAGGGCTACGCCATCGCCCAGCCGATGCCCGGCGACGCGGCTCTGCGCTGGATGCAGCAGCGGGCCTGGATGCGGTAGGGGGATTTTGGATTGCGGATCGTTTCGTAGCATTCCGCTCCCTTCTCGACTTCCCCCGCTGGGGGGAGGGTCAGGGAGGAGGCGGGTTCGCAAAAGACGGTAACGCAAGAATGTTCGTTCTACCATCTTGTCCAAGGAGCACGGGCATGTCCAACCCTGGCGGCGTAAGCGCCGAGGAGCAGCGGCGATCGGTCAATCTGGCGCCGTTCGGTGCGGGCCTGGGGCTATTTGTTCTGCTCTTCGCCGTGGGCAGCGCCATCGGCGGGGAGCCTGGCCAGATCATGGCCGCGAGTGTCAATACGCTGCCGTTCGCCGTGCTTGCGGTGCTGGCCTACCTCGGCGGCGAGCGCCCTAACTGGGCCCGGGTCGCCACGGGACTGTGGCTTGCGCTGATGGTTGGCGGGGTCAGCCTGATCGCCCTGGGTCTGTCGGCGAACGTGCTGGCTGGCGGCCCGTTGACTGATGCAGGGTCGTTTCCCATCCTGGGCCTGGCCGATCTGGCGCGCCTGGGGCTGGTCGTGCTGGGTATCATGGGCAGTACCGCCATCGGCGCGCTGTTCATCCTGCCCGGCGCGCGCCGCCTGGTTGCCCGGATCGTGCCCATCGATCCGGCGTCGTTTGTCCATGCCGTCGCCCTGATCGCCGTGGTGACCATCGGGCTGATCGCCATTGTGCCCCTGGTGGCGCTCGGCGCGCCGCCGTTCCTGACCCTGGTTGATGATCTGGCCGCTCATGCCGGCGGGCGCGACCCGGCCGGGTTGCTGCGCGATCAGGTCTACAGTCTGATCTGGACGATACCGGCGGCCATTCTTGCCGTTGGCTTCGGCATCACCCGCGATCTGCGCGGGGCGCTGGCGCGCCTGGGGTTGACCCGTCCGACGCCGCGCCAGGCGTTGATCGGGTTGGGGTTGGCCCTGCTCCTCGCTGGCGCCGTGCAGGTGATTGGCACGGGCATCGAGTGGCTCTGGGGGTTGCTGGGCTGGCCGGTGACCGACGAGGAAGCCTTCGACCAGTTGTTTGCCTTTGCCATGAACCCGGCTGGCGCAGTGGTGATCGGGATCTCCGCCGGGTTGGGGGAGGAACTGGCCGTCCGCGGCGTGCTGCAGCCACGGCTGGGGTTGTGGCTCTCGAACCTCTTTTTTACGAGCCTCCACGCCTTCCAATACAACTGGGACGCCCTGCTGATCGTCTTTCTGGTAGGCGTGGTGTGCGGGGTGGTGCGCCAGCGCAGCAGCACCAGCGTGGCGGCGATCGTTCACGGGGGGTACAATTTTACCCTGATTATGCTGGCGGCCCTGGGGGTGGGGGGGTGATACAGGAGGGCCGAAGGATCGGCGCAGCCAATCCTTCGGCCCGACCGGACGCCCACGCTACCGTCCTGGAAGGGCGCGGGGAGGCGCAGCCTCCCTACGCCCACGCCAGGATTACGCCACGGCGGCAGCCGGTTCGGGCTGGGCCTCTTGCTTGACGATCTCCAGTTCAATGTCGATCTGCACCTCTTCGCCCACCAGAACGCCGCCGGTCTCCAGGGCCACGTTCCAGTTCAGCCCCCAGTCCTTGCGGTTGATGACCGTGCTGGCATGGAAGCCGGCGCTGGTCGTGCCCCACGGCGCCTTTGCCTGGCCGTTGTACTCCACCTCGAGCGCCACCTCGCGGGTGACGCCGCGAATGGTCAGGTCGCCGATGATCCGGCCATGGGTCTCGTCAATCACTTCGATGCGCTTGCTGACGAACGAAAGGTACGGGTAGTTCGCCGCGTCGAGAAAGTCCGGCGAGGTAAGGTGGGCGTCACGCCTGGCGTCCTTCGTCTCGATGCTCGCGGTTTCAATCTGCACGTTCACCGACGAGTTGATCGGGTTCTGCTCGTCAAACGCGACCGTGCCGCTGAAACGCTCGAAGCGCCCGCGCACCTTCGAGATCATCATGTGGCGGACGGTGAACTGGATCATCGAGTGGCTGTCGTCAATTACCCAACTGGTCATGAGTCTGTCTCCTCTGGCTTGTTGATGAAAAGGGGAAACGGGGTTTCCCCACGCCCCTGCCTGCGGGGGCGCCGGCGGCTCAACGTCGGTTGGAGGTGGATGGGGAAACGGGGTTTCCCCACGCCCCTGCCAACGTAGCGCAACCCTACGGGGTGGGGAAACGGGGTTTCCCCACGCCCCTGCCTGCGGGGGAAGCCAGGTTTCCCTGGCCCGCGCTTCCGTACACATACGCAGCTTAGCGCTGGCGCATCAACAGGGGCGTGAACAGGGGCGTGAACAAGCCCGACGGTGGCGGCGCGAGCGCAGCGAGCCACACGGCGCAGTTTCCTCGGCGGATCAATTATTCGGGTGAGTACTCTCGATGGTCCGCTCCACGCGGTCAATCGCTTCGAGGAGGAGACGGCGGTTGCCGCTTTCGGCGATGGCGCGGGCCTCGGCCAGGGCCTTGCGCGCCTCGGCGGGCGGAAGCAGCGGCGCCAGCCAGACACGGATCTGGGCGGCCAGGTGGCGCGTGCCCAGAGCGTCGGCGCGGGCCAGGGCCGCGGAGAGGCGATGGATGGCCAGCGTGGTTTGCCCGCGTCGCAGGGCCGCCAGGCCCAGATTGGCGGTGATCCCGGCCACACGTTCAGGCACGTCCAGGCGTTCGGCCAGGGCCAGACCGGCCTGAAACTCGGCCTCGGCGGCGTCGAGGTCGCCGCGGGCCAGGGCGATCTCGCCCTGGGTGGAGCGCAGGTAGGGTTGCAGGCCCAGCGCGCCCCATTCTTCGGCCAGGCGCAGGCCCTCGGCGGCGTGGCGCGCGGCCCCTTCCAGGTCGCCGAGCAGGTGCAAATGATAGGCCAGGTTGTTGCGGGCCAGGACGCGCCAGGTAAGGGCGTTGGGATCATCGGCGGCGGTGTCGGCCACGCGCAAGGCGTCGCGGTAGCAGGCGATGGCGCCCTCCAGGTCGCCCTGCTGGGCGGCCACACCGCCCAGTTCAAAGCGCACCTGGGCCAGGGCCACCGGATCGGGCGCCGGTTGGGCCAGGGCCAGGCGCTCGGCCTCACGCAGGCGCATAGCCGCCTCGGCCAGATCGGCCCCCTCAAGGGAGAGGGCCGTGCCCCAGAGGAACAGGGCGTCAATGCGCTCGGCGGGTGAGGCGCCCTGCTCCAGCGCGCGCGCCAGGTCAATCACTTCGGCGTAGCGACCCTGGGGCACCAGCGCACGGCCCAGGTTCAAGCGCGCCCGCCGCGCCTCGGCGGGGTAGCGGGCCAGGTCCAGGCTCTCGTGAAAACGCTCGGCGGCGCGCGCCGCCGAGCCGCCCAGGAGCAGGGCCTCGCCCAGGGCCGTCAACACGGCGGAGCGTGCGGTCGGGGGCGTGGCGGCCAGGGCCTGCTCGTAGAAGGCGATGGCCTCGGCCCAGGCGGCGACGCTGGCGGCGCGACGGCCCGCCCGCAAGGCGTAGGTCGCCGCGCGCTCGGGAGCCCCGCCTTCGCTGAAGTGCCAGGCAATCAACCCGGCTTCTTCGTCCAGACGGTCGCGGTGCAGGCTCTCCAGGGCTTCGGCCACGCGCCGGTGCAGCGCGCGGTAGCGGGGCGCTCCCACTTCACGGTGGACCACCTCCATCGTCAGGCTGTGGTCGATCTGGAAGCGTCCATCGGGCAATGCTTCCACCAGGCAAGCGGCGCGCAGTTCATCGAGGGCGTCGAGCGCCGCGCTTTCGGAGAGGGCCGCCGCCCGCGCCACCACTTCAAAGGCGAACACCCGCCCGGCGGCCACGGCGGTGTCGAGCACGCGGCGCGCTTCGCCGGAGAGGCGCGCCAGCCGCGACTGGATGAGACTGTAGACCGAGGTCGGCACGAGCGGCGTGTCGGGCAGGATGGGGCTGAGACGCCCATCGGCGTCGAGCAGGCCGTTCACGCGCAGGTGGCGCGCCAGTTCGGCCATAATGTACGGGTTGCCCTCGGCGCTGCGGTGGAGCCAGGCCGCCAGCCGCTCCGCGTCCTGGGGGCTGAGGAGGCGCGCCAGGCGCTCAGTGTCGGCGAAGCTCAGGCGGGACAGGTTCAGCCGCTCCAGACGCCCTTCGCGGATCAGGGCGGTGAGCAGCGCCCCCAGGGGCGCGCGGCGATCAACCGGGCGGGCCGTGCCGATCACCCGCAGGGGCGCGCCCTCCGCCCGGCGCAGGAGGTAGCCGAGCAGCCCCAGGCTGCTGGCATCGGCCCAGTGCAGGTCGTCGAGCAGCAGCAGCAGGGGGGCCTGCTCGGCCAGGGCGATCAGCAGCCGCGCCATGCCTTCCCACAGGCGCGCCTCGTCGGGGCGCGCGGGAGGGGCCACCGGGGCCGTTTCGGGCGCCAGTTCCGGCAGCAGGCGCGCCACCTCGCCAACCCAGAAGGGCGCCAGCGGCAGCGCCGCGCGCCGGGCCGACCAGTCGGGGCGCGCCA
>DAOUDA010000204.1:0-3514 GCA_034431835.1 Chloroflexaceae bacterium
GAGCCTATCCGGATAACCTGGTTGTCCGATTCCTTGTCTGGGAGGGCTACGCCCTTCCAGCCCCTCCCTGAGCGGCGGGGCGTGGGGAAACCCGGTTTCCCCACCTTCCTACAGGAGTTATTCGGATAGGCTCTTAATCGAACGATCCGGGTCATCGAAGCGGATCAGCGTGTCGGCCAGGGCAAAGCAGGCACAGCCGCCGGGGTGGCCTGGAATGGGGCGCAATGAGCGCTCGATCCGCTGGAGGGCCTTCTGGTGGCGGCTGGCCGGCGACGCCTCCCACTTCATACGGCCGCGGACATACTCGAGCCGAACCGGCGCCTTCGAAGCATCGGTCCGGGCGATAATCTCGGCGATGTCGATTGCGGTGGACATGATCGTCTCCCTCGTGCACGGAAGCCCGTCTCTGCCCTTCAGTGTAGCATTGGCGCCCAACGTTGGGGGGCCGACCCTCGGAAAGCCGCCCTACATACTCTACTTTGGATGATGATTATGATGTGTGCGCAGGATATACTATAGCAATCCCATAGGAGTTGTGAAGCGGAGAGGGACGTGCTACGATCAGGTGGGGCGGCAAGCGACGTGTGAAGTGACCAGCAGCGATGACGACAGCACAAACCCTCGACGAGTTCTTGGAAACCGTTCGCGATGCGCGTGAGTACCGGCGAGCGCTGATTGTTCAGCTCTGCGAGCGCGGCCATCAGCAGAATGAGGTTGCACGGCTGCTCCAGGTTTCCGAGGCATTTGTCAGCACCTGCCGCAAGAAGTACGCGCAAGACGGAGTGGCAAGCTTTGCGCCCGGTTACCAGGGTGGGGCCAGCTTTCTGCGTGCGGACGAACGGGCGGATGTCCTGGCCTGGATCGCCGAGCAGAAGCGGCCGAACGTCAAGTCGCTGTACGGCTATCTGAAAGATACCTTCGGCGTGGTCTACGAGTCTCGGCAGAGCTACTACAACCTGCTCAAGGAGGCTGGGCAGAGCCACAAGAAGACCCAGGTCAGCAATCCCCAAAAAACGAAACTGCGGTCGCGGCCAAACGGGCCGAGCTAAAAGCCCACGTTGCAGCGCATTGGGAAGCACTCCAACGCGGAGAACGGGTGCTGGTGTTCTTGGACGAGTGCTTTCTGCTCTGGGGCGACGTCTGTGGCTATGCCTGGGGCAAGCGCAATGCGCGGGTCGAGGTCGCGGTCGGCAACTACAAGCAACGACAGACCTTCTATGGTGCGCTTGACGCTCTGAGCGGGGAGATGCATCTGGCGACCTATCCAAAGGCGGAACGTGCAGCCACTACGGACTTCCTCACTGAGTTGATGTACCGCTACCCAAAGGCAAAACTGACCATTTGCTGGGACAACGCGAAGTGGCACACGGGTGAGGAGGTACGGGCCTTTCTGAGTCGCCTGAATGATGGGCTGCCCCCCGAGGAATGGCGGATCACGTTGTTCGCATTTGCACCCAACGACCCCGAGCAGAACCCGATTGAGGAAGTCTGGCGCCAAGCCAAGACCAGGCTCCGGCAGCAGCGGCTGGAGGCCTCCAAGTTCAGCGAGGTGACCGACGCTTTTGAGGCCTCCCTGGAGCGCCAAGTCTTCTCGTTCCCCAAGCGCCAGATGTATGCGCCTTCACAACTCGCGTAGCATTGCTATAGCAGTCCTCTTCAGGTTGTGAATCCCGGAGTATCAGGCATCCGGAGCAGCGCGCTGCGTCCGGGCGCCGCCTGCTCCGTCCGGGCGCACGGTCACTGTTTAGAGATGGCGTAGGACTGCTATATTCTGCATGTTCATCAAATTTCACGGAAAGGATCAGGTCATGGAGATCACCATTCGGACGGGGGATGTGCTGGACGAGCCGGCGGAACTGGTCGTCCTGTTGAGCCTCGAGGACGCCGCTCTCCCCGAGCCGATCGCCGCGCTGGTCACGCCGTCAGATTTTCGGGGCCGGGCGAAGCAGACGCGACTGCTATTCACGGCGGGGGCCGGGCCGAAACGGTTGCTCTTGATCGGTCTCGGCAAGCCCGAGAAGCTCACCGCCGATCACCTGCGCCAGGCGGCGGCCACCGCCGCGCGCCAGGCCCAGGAGTTGCAGATCGCGGCCTTCACCCTGGGCATCAATGGCGATCTGCCGCTCAACGCGAACGTTACCGGGCAGGCGATTACCGAGGGGCTCGAACTCGGCGCCTATCGCTACCACCGCTTCCGCACCAATCTCACCGACGAACAGACCTTCACCGTTGAGCGCGTCACGCTGTACGGCGCCGACGCCGCCGCGCTCCAGGCGGGCGTGGCCGTCGGTCAGACAATCGCCCGCGGCGTCGTCTTCGCGCGCGACCTGGTGAACACGCCGCCGAATGTGCTCACCCCGGCGGCCCTCGCCGACGAGGCCGTCGCCCTGGGCAAGCGGCTGGGCCTGAACGTGACGGTGCTGGACAAGGCGCAACTGATCGAGGGCGGCTTCGGCGGGATCATCGCCGTGGGCCAGGCCTCGGCCAACGAGCCGCGTTTCATCGTGATGGAGTACGGCCAGCCATCCGAGACAACCCCGACGCTCTGCCTCGTCGGCAAAGGGCTGACCTTCGACTCGGGCGGCCTGTCGATCAAGCCGTCAGACGCTATGGCCACCATGAAGGCGGACATGGCCGGCGCGGCCGCGGTCTACGGCGCGATGCAGGTGGCGGCCGAACTCAAGTTGCCGCTCCACGTCGTGGGGTTGGTATCGGCGGTCGAAAACGCGATCAGCGGCAACGCCTACCGCCCGGACGATGTGATCACCACCCTCAGCGGCAAGACCGTCGAGGTGCTCAACACTGACGCCGAAGGGCGGATCGTCCTCTCCGACGCGCTGCACTACGCCCAGCGCTACAATCCCGCCGCCATCGTCGAGCTTTCGACCCTGACCGGGGCCATCATTATTGCCCTGGGGCCACACGCCATTGGCATGATGGCTACCGACCAGGCCCTGGCCGAGCGGATCAGCCGCGCCGGCGAGGCGAGCGGCGAGCGGGTCTGGCAACTGCCGCTGTGGGACGAATACCGCGAGATGATCAAGAGCGAGATCGCCGATATCAAGAACATCGGCGGGAGACCGGCCGGCTCGATCACCGCCGCCGCCTTCCTCGCCACGTTTACCGGCGACGTCCCGTTCGTGCACCTCGACATCGCCGGCACGGCCTTCGCCGAAAAGCCGGCAAAGCCCTACGACGCCCCCGGCGCCACCGGCGTCGGCGTGCGCCTCCTGAGCGCGTTCCTGCGCGAGTATGGGGGGTAAATCTTATTTCGGATTGCGGATTTTGGAGGCAATATAGCGTCCTCTTGAGGTTGTGAAGCCCGGAGGAGAGAAGAGAAGTAGGGACGCAGCGTGCTGCGTCCTTATATTTTTCAGGGAGGGTGTAGGAGGACTACGCCCTCCACGAACTGCTCTTTTCCGCCCGCGGCGGCAGAAACGTACCGGCTCGCCAGGGCGCGCGCCCGCCGCGGGCGGAAAGAGGACTTGGGGGGGGGGGGGGGGGGGGGGGGGGG
>DAOUDA010000205.1:0-21041 GCA_034431835.1 Chloroflexaceae bacterium
GGGGAAACCGGGTTTCCCCACGCCCCTCCCCTCAGGAGGGGCTGGGAGGGCGTAGCCCTCCCAGAAAAGGAATCGGACAACCAGGTTATCCAGATAGGCTCTTAGTGACACATCCCCACTATGATATGACAAAGGGGGCCGTTCTGCAAACGTGGTATAATCGCATACAGGTACCTGCGCGCTGCGCGCAAACTGCCAGAAAGGCGTTCCTGGAAGGGCCGTTCCCTTCCGAACCCTCCCATCAGGCAGGGGCCCGGGGAAACCAGGTTTCCCCGGGCACGACGCGGAGAGGATGTATGCCACAGCATATTCTGGTTGCCGTCGCCTGGCCCTACGCCAACGGGCCGCGCCATATCGGCCACGTGGCCGGTTTCGGCGTCCCGGCGGATATTTTTGCCCGCTACCACCGCCTGGCGGGTAATCGTGTGCTGATGGTCTCGGGAACCGACGAGCACGGCACGCCGATCACCATCGTCGCCGAGAAAGAGGGCCTGACGCCCCGCGAAGTGGCCGATCGCTACAACCGGGTCATCGCCGATGATCTGCACAACCTGGGTCTGAGCTACGATCTGTTTACGCGCACCACCACGCTCAATCACTACCGGGTCACGCAGGACGTGTTCAGGACCCTGTTTGACAAGGGCTACATTCTGCGCCAGGAGACGCTGGGGGCCTTCTCGTCCACGACCGGTCGCACCCTGCCCGACCGCTACATCGAGGGCACGTGCCCGATCTGCGGGTACGCCGAGGCGCGTGGCGATCAGTGCGATAGCTGTGGCAGCCAGCTTGATCCGACCGACCTGATCAATCCCCGTTCCAGGATCGACGGCAGCCCGCCGGTGTTCAAGACTACTGAACACTTCTTTCTCGACCTGCCCGCATTTGCGGATCGCCTGCAGCAGTGGATCAGTAAGCAGGAGCACTGGCGGCCCAATGTTCGCAGCTTCTCGCTCAATTTTATCAAGGATCTGAAACCACGGCCGATCACCCGCGATCTGGACTGGGGGGTGCCCATTCCGCTGCCGGAGTACGAGCACCGTGACGACAAGCGCATCTACGTCTGGTTCGACGCGGTGATAGGCTACCTCTCGGCCAGTATCGAGTGGGCCCATAACCGCGGCACGCCCGACGCCTGGCGCGACTGGTGGCAGAACCGTTACGCGCGCCACTTCTACTTCATGGGCAAGGATAACATCGTTTTTCACACGATTATCTGGCCCGCCCAGTTGATGGGGGTGTTCAGCGACGGGCACTATGCGGGCAGCGCCGCGGGGGCCTTCGCCGAGGTGCCGTTGCAGTTGCCCTACAACGTCGTCAGCAGCGAGTTCCTGACGATGGAAGGCAAGAAGTTTTCGAGCAGTCGCGGTGTGGTGATCTACGTCAAAGACTTCTTGAGCCGCTACGATGCCGACGCGCTGCGCTACTTCCTTACCATCGCCGGCCCCGAGAACCAGGACACCGATTTTACCTGGGCCGAGTTTGTGCGCCGCAACAACGACGAACTGGTGGCTACCTGGGGCAACCTGGTGAACCGCACCCTCACCAATGTGCACCGCACCTTCGGAGCGGTGCCGCGACCCGGGGACCTGCAAGAGGGCGACCAGCGCCTGCTCGACGAAGTCGAAGGCGGGTTCGTCGCCATCGGCGCGATGATCGAAGATGTGCGCTTCAAGGCCGCGCTGACGGAGGCGATGCGCCTGGCGGCCCAGGTCAATACCTATTTGAGCGAGCAGGAGCCCTGGAAGGTGATCAAGGACGATCCCGAGCGCGCCGCGACGATCTGGTACGTGGCCCTGCGCTGCGTGAACAGTTTGAAGATCATGTTTACGCCCTTTTTGCCCTTCAGCAGCCAGCGCCTGCACGAGTACCTGGGTTTTGATGGGTACATCGCCGGGCCGCTGGAGTTCAAAGAGTACGCCGAAGAGGACGGGCGCAGCCATCGCGTGTTGACGGGCAACTATGGCTGTTGGACCGGCCGCTGGGAGCCGCCACGTCTGCCTGTTGGCCAGACCCTGCGCCAGCCCGAGCCCCTCTTTAAGAAACTCGATGAGAAGATCATCGAAGAAGAACTCGAACGCATGCGCGCAGGATTGAAATAGGGCCGGCTGCCGCATCCACAGGGGTGTAGCAGAGGAGAAATCCCCCCTCTCCTCTACTGCGCCCCTTTCTTGTCCCCATTTATCGTTATCAGGGCTCGTGGAACCTCCGTGGGGCAAGCCCCAACCCCCGGTTTTTTCGGAGGTTATGGCGGCGTAGCAGCCAAACCCCCCCAAAAAACAACCTCTGGGGCGGCGCAGCCGCCCCGCAGCCTGCCAGGGGAGGCCCACATTGCACAAGCCCTGTTGATCGTAGTATACTTATCTGTACAAATGCTAAAACTCCTGCTATACTCTTTTCTACACATAGAACCTATCGTTGTGGCAGCACCTGCCAATTTGCAGCGAGACTTGTTTCTGTAGGGGCGCCCTGGAGCGGCGACGTCCCTCCAAAAACCTCTTTCCGATACGGCGAAACCGTGCCGCATCGGAACGGAAATGTTGTGGGGGCCGCAGGCCTTCGTAACCCCCGCCGAGACGAAGTCTCGTTGTACTCCTGGCAACTGGCCGTATGTCCTGGCGGGAAGTCGTTGATTGCCTTGCAGGAGGTAGTATGAAGGCCCTTCGTCTGGCGTTCGTCTCGCTGTTCGCCGTCGCGCTCATGGCCATACCCGGGCTTGCCGCGGCCCAGACCACGCCCGCCGCTGTTTCCGGGACGCTCTCGTTGCGCGAACGGGTCGCCTTGCCGGGGAACGCAGTGGTGACGGTGCAGATCGCCGAGGTGGCCGCCGCCGGTCGAACCGGCGCGCTGATCGCCGAGCAGCGCTTTACGACCAACAACGCGCAGCCTCCCTTCCGCTACACCGTGACCTATGATCCGGCGCGGATCGATCCCAACCGACTCTACACGGTGCAGGCCAATATCAGTGTTGGTGGTCAGATCCGCTACTCGACCAACCAGGTGTACCGGGTGATCACCGGCGGCGCGCCGGTGAGCGATGTGAACATTACGCTGGTTGGTGTCCGCCTGCCGAATGGGAATACCGGCGCGCTGCCGCTGCTGATTGCCGGTCTGGCCCTGCTGGGCGCCCTGGCGGTGTTTGCCACCCGGCGCCTGCTGGCGCCCCGGGGCGCACAGCTCCCCGCATAAGACGCTGTTCAGGGTCAGCAATTCCCGCGTTGCCGGTGCTCCGCAGTTCCACAGCTCTACACCTCCACATCATAACTGTGGGGCTGCGGGGGCGATGTCAGCAACGGTAAGCAGTTTTGAACCACGTCCAGAGGTTCATATTTGCGGCCCCGCCGTCCTGCCTGTGCCAGGTTGGACCGGCGGGGCTTTCTGGTGGTCACGTGCTGTGACCCGCTGCACACCGGTCGCGTCATGATAATTGTGAAACGAGTCCTGTCGATAGGTGCATTGTCGCCGCTGCTGGTCCTGGCGGCATGGTGGATTGCCGGGAGTGTTGGGAGAGCCGCCCCGATTCCTCAAGCAATGGCGCCGGCCTGCTTCACCGAGACTGGCTATTGCATAGACGGCCGCATTCGCGAGCTGTGGGAACGCGGCGGCGGATTGATGGTGTTCGGTTTTCCTATCACCGGGCTGCAACCGGAGGTTATCGAAGGTCGCACGGTGATGCTCCAGTGGTTTGAACGGGCGCGCATCGAGTTGCACCCCGAGTTGCCCTACCCCTACGATGCGCTGATCGGTCGGGTGGGCGCCGAGGCCCTGGCCCGTCGCGCCCCCACGCGAGCGGTCGCCAGCACAGCGATGGTGGGCGAGTGTCGCACTTTTGCCGAAACCGGCTTAAGCGTCTGTGGCGAGTTCCTCGCGGCCTGGCTCGCCGGCGGCGCGGATCTGGACGGCGATGGCGCGTTGACCGAAAGCGAGAGCCTGGCCCTGTACGGTCTGCCGCTCACGCCGCCCCGCACCGAGCAACTGGCCGATGGGTCCGCTTACGTCGTGCAGTGGTTCGAGCGCGCGCGCTTCGAGTTGCACCCGGAGATCGCCGAGGCGCTGGTGCTGCGCGGGCTCCTTGGCCGCGAAGCTGAGCCGGTGGCCATTGACCCGCCCGGCGCCGCGCTGGCCGCGCCCGCGCCTGCGCCGGCGCCAGAGCCGGCCCCCGCACCCGTGGCTGCCCTCAGCCCGCCGGTGCGCCTGGCGATCCCGGCGATCGGGTTGGAGGTTGCCACCGTGCCGGTGGGCGCCGATGAGACCGGCGCATTTGTGGTTCCCGATCACGATGTGGGCTGGTTCAGCGGGAGCGCGAGGCCCGGCGAGGGCGAGAACATCGTGCTGTGGGGGCATGTGCTGCCGTTTATGGCGCGGCCGCACATCCCGGCGCCGTTTGCGCGCCTGCGTGAGGTGGGCGCGGGGGCGCAGGTGGTGCTCTACGATGCCTCCGGGCAGCCCCATGAGTACGTGGTGACGCAGCAACTGCGCGTCGCTCCCGAACAGATCGACTTGCTCTTTCCGCAGGGCCGCGAAGTGGTAACGATCATCTCCTGCACCGGTGACAGCATCGTTGTCGGCGGCGCCGTGGTTGATTTCACCGAACGCCTGGTGGTCATTGCGGAGCCGAGGCGGTCGTCGTAGCTGCACTGTCTGGGAGGGTGGCGCCCTCCTGGGCATAGCTCACCGGTCCGTAACGTACGTTGCCTTGTATGTCTGCCCCCCTCCTGGCCTCCCCCGACGGTAGCCGGGCGCCCTCCCCCGGCGGGGGAGGGTTTAGCAAAAAACGCAGTTCACAGACTACTCACGTCCCCGCCGGACGGAAGTTGAGGAGACTTGGCCCGCACATTTTGCAGGTCCGCGGTTGGATTGCCGGACCATGCACAGCCATGGAGTAGAGCTATGAACCAGACGGATCATCGAACAGGACGCATTGGCAGGGTCGCCCTGCTCGTGGCGCTGCTGGCAGTGCTGCTGGGAGCGCTGCCGGTTGTGGCGCAGGAAGGGCCGACCGCGGGGCCGGTGGGCGATGAAGCGCTCCCCCAACAGGGCGGGGGACTGGTGGTGTTTCTTCCGGTGGTCGGCCGCGCGAGGGCCAATGTTCAGCTAACCCTGCGCCCGGTGCCGCTCGAGCGCGTGCAGCGGGCGACCGTTCTCTCAGTCGAATTTCGTCTGACGAACGTCGATCAGGCCGCTGCTTCCTCGACCCTGATCAACCTCTCATACGCCTCGCGCCTGCTGATCTTCACCGAAACTGCGCTTGATCCTCGAGATGCGCAGGTTAGCTTTGACGATACGCGGGTGACGGTACGGGTCAACAACGTGGCGCCGGGCGAAACCCGCACCGGGCGGATCAACTTCTTCGTGCGCCGCGATGCGCCAATCGGCGACCGTATCCCCTTCTACGCAACCTTCCAGTGCCCGGCGCGCACCTGTCGCACTCCTCTGGTGCAGGTGGAGATCATTCGCAATGAAGAAGAGGGCGTCGGGGGGACCTTCAGTCTCAGCGTGTCTCCCGACCGGGGGCCGCCCGGTACCGCCCATGTCTTCACCGGCGATTTCTTCTCGCCTGGCGAAGAGATCGTGACCTGGTTGAACACGGAGACCGAGGTCCTGCCGCTCGACATCACCACCACCGCTGATGGGGCGGGGCGCATCCGCATCGTGTTCGGGACGGGGGAACTGGCTCCCGGCTTCTACAGCCTGGTCGCCCACGGCGAACGCAGCGACATTACCGGCGTCGCGGCCTTCATTGTGACCGGGCCGGGGGCGCCGTAGCTCTCAGGTGTAGGGTTTTTCGAGCGAGAAGGGGTTTTCGGCATTCCAATGCGCTTGTGATCTTCACCCCCCTGCCCCCCTCTCCACCGTAGGTGGAGAGGGGGGCAGGGGGCGTCCCAATGCCCTGGATGGCGAATGTGACGCGAAGATGGGCCGGAAAACCCTACACACGAGAACTCCCTACCCTATGGCGCTCGTGTCACATGGGGGCCGCGGCGTTCCGCCGGAGGAGCCGCGCGGCGAAGGCGCTGAGGCCGCGTTGCCCGAAGAGCCGCACGTAGTCCTCCGTCGCCACAAGCGGCCCCGGATCGGCGCCGCTGTTGCGCTCGCGCAGGTGCCAGCGGTGCTGCATGATCCAGCGGTAGAGATCGGCCTCGGTGCGCCCCGGAAAAGCCTCCAGCGCCCGGGTCTCGCGAATAACCTGCACGACCGGCAGGTAAACCCGGTCGTACCACGAAACAACCGCCTCATCGCGACTGATCGCGCGGCCCGCCTCCTGGCCCATGAAGTAGCGATGGGCATTAATGTGGGCGATCAGGTCCAGATACCCGCCCGGTTCGCTGAACTCGATGCGCTGGTCGGGGCGCAGATCGGCCAGGCCGGTCCACTCCAGGAAGTCGCTGTACTCCTCCTTAAGCAGCAGGTCGCGTAGGCTCAGATCGGGCGCGAGAGGCACGTCAACCACCAGTTCGGTGACCAGGGCCTCAATCTCGCGCTGGCCCTGCAGGCGCGCTACCGAGATGCGGTGGTGGCCGTCCTTGACGAAGAAGACATCGCCGAGTTTGTACAACTCGACGGGGGGCAGGCCACGCGCCTCGCGGTGGGCGCGATCCACCGATAACCAGCGCTGTCTGGTGGTTTCGCTGCGGGGGGCGAACTGCCGGTCGAAGTCGGCATACCGCCCCTCGCTGCCAATAATACGTTCGAGGGGCGTCATCTGGAGACCGAGGTGGTGCTGACCGCGCACGTTGAGACGGGCGCGAACGTCATCAAAGGAAAGCAGGTCATTGGGTGTCCGGGTCAGCAGGGCCAGCACCTGGCCGAGGAAGGCCTTGCGCCGCGCCCGGTTGAAGTCATCGCGGGTGATCTGACCGATCCAGGACATAGGTATGCTCCTGGCCACGTCGCACCACGCTGTGGAACGGTTGGTCGAACGCTGACGAACCTCCGTAGCCGCTCCGGTTCCTTCATCTCTCGACCCAAGGGTAGCACAGAGCGTCAATCTTTGCAAGGTTCATTGTTGCGTTATCAACTTTCATACGGCTGCGCCG
Organism: Chloroflexaceae bacterium; assembly: GCA_034431835.1. Classification (GTDB taxonomy): domain Bacteria; phylum Chloroflexota; class Chloroflexia; order Chloroflexales; family Chloroflexaceae; genus JACAEO01. Next base: position 7,035 of record DAOUDA010000205.1, read on the forward strand.
TGCAACCATGGGCATCAAGGACGATTATCCTGGGAGGGCCGCGCCCGCCCGGACCCTCCCGCAGGGGGTGCGAAGGGCCGCGCCCGCCGCATCTCCTCCAAAAAGAGATTTCGTAGGCGGGCGCGACTCTCCCAGACCCTCCCGTAGCGAGCCTGTTTTCACATCAGCCGTCCAAGAAAGGCGTAGCCACCGCCCGATGAAAACCGGCCCGCGTCCGCCCGCCGCGTGCTGCGGCCCTATCGGCTATTGGCTAGCGGATGTTCACGTTAGCCGTCCAAGAAAGGCGTAGCCACCGCCCGATGAAAACCGGTCCGCGTCCGCCCGCCGCGTGCTGCGGCCCTATCGGCTATCGGCTATCGGCTATCGGCTTTTCACGTCAGGCGGGGTTCCGCGGCGATCTCCAGCACGCGGTAGCCGGCCGTATTGATGACCCTGGTCTGCCGGTAGACCGTTTCAACCGCGTCGTGATAGCCATAGGAGAGATGGATGTGCCCGTGGATCAGGTAGCGGGGGCGGAAGCGGTCCATCAACCAGAGGAAGGCGCGGAAGCCCTGGTGGGCATAATCAGGGCCGTTGTGGATGCCGAAGGGCGGGGCGTGGGTGATCAGGATGTCGAGGTAGCGCCCGAAGCGCGCGTGGTTGAGCAGCATCCAGGGAACCAGCCGCCAGACGCGGCGCATCATTTCGGCCTCGGTGTACATATGGACGCCCTCGGGCTTGTAGCGGAGCGAGCCGCCCAACCCGGCGATCAGCAGTCCCGCGTGGTGTACGCCGCGCCCCTCCAGGTTGACCGCGCCGCGCGCTTCGTGGAGCAGGGCGCCATTGGATTGCAACTCGGGCGCGTCGTGGTTGCCGTGGACGTAGAAGCAGGGCACGCTCAGCATCGTCACGATGAACTCGACATAATAATAGGGTAGATCGCCGCAGCCGAGCACCATCGCGATCGCGCCGAAGCGCTGTTTGATGTTCAAACTGTAGATCGCCGGAACGACCTCATCGCTGACGGTCAGGATTTGCATCGGGTGTGATGGTGTTCCTGCGGTTCACCGTGATGCGGGCAGGGGCGACACATCGTTCTCTTCCACCTCCAGGGTGGGCCGTTGGGGGGGCTCGACGGGCGCGGGGCGTGGGGGAAGCGGCAGCCAGATGGCGAAGGTGCTGCCCCGGCCGGGCACGCTGGCGACGGTCGCGTAGCCGTGGTGCGCCTCGGCGACCCGTTTGACGATGGACAAGCCCAGGCCAGCCCCGCCGCTGTAGCGCGAGCGGGAGCGATCGGCGCGGTAGAAGCGGTCGAAGATGTGCGGGAGATCTTCTTCGTTGATGCCCACACCGGTATCGGAGACGGTCAGCAGGGCGAAGCCATCGCGCTGCTCCAACCCGAGGGTCACCGTGCCGCCCGGCGGGGTGTACTGGAGGCCATTTACGCCGAGGTTAAGCAGGGCCTGCTTCAGCCGATCGCGGTCACCCAGCACGGTGACCTGATCCTCCGCGCCGATCCGCAGGGTTACACCGCCGGCAAGGGGGCGCAATTCGCGGTAGACCTCGAGCAGCAGGGTGTCGAGTTCGACCGGCTCGAAGCGCACCTGTACCCGCGCGTCGCTCTGCGCCAGCAGCAGCAGGTCATTCACCATGCGGATGAGGCGGCCGGTTTCACGGCGCATATCGGCCAGGGCCTCGCGGGCGAGTTCGGGGTTGTTCAACCCGCCGCGTTCCAGCACTTCGAGGTTTCCCTGCATAGCGGCCAGGGGGGTGCGTAACTCATGACTGACATCGGCCACGAAGCGCCGTTGAGCGTTAAACAGCTTCTCCAGCCGCTCCAGCAGTTCGTTCATCGTCACTGCCAGGCGATGCAGTTCATCCTGCTGCGGCGGCACCGGCACGCGCTGGGCCAGGTCCTCGGCGCGAACGATGCTCTGGGCGGTGCGGGTTATCTCGTCAATCGGCGACAGGGCCCGCCGGGAGAGGAGCGCCGTGCCGGCGGCGGTCATCAGCAGGGCGATGGCCCCGCCGCCGAGCAAGATGCCGGTCAGCATGCGCAGCGTTGTTTCAACGTCGCGCAGGGGGCGCCAGACCTGCAGGTAGCCTACCACCCGGTTGTTGCTCTGCAGCACCAGCGGCGTCACCAGGGAGGCCAGGTTGATGCCGTCGATTTCGTGCGTGGTGGTCAGACCCGTGCCCACACTCTCGGCGCCGAGGGTCAGGGCTTCGGGAGCGAGGGGCAGATTGTGCCCGTCGAGGTTCGGCGTGCTGTTGAGCAGTCTGCCGTTGCGGTCGAAGACCTGCGCGCCGAGGTTGGGGTTGTTGAAGATCTGGATGAACTCGCTGCGCAGGTAGGGGTCAAGTTCGCCGGTAGGGGTGCGTACCGGCTCCAGCCCGCCGGCGTTGAAGATGGCGCGCACCTGGCGCGTGGCCGCCCACAGATCGCGCTGCACGCCGGCCAGCAGCGCCTGGCGCACCGAGAAGTAGATCCCGCAGCCCAGCAGCAGCAGGGCCAGGGCGAAGAAACCGGTGTAGGCAAGGGTCAGGCGGGCGCGAAACGGCATCGGCGGGTCCACAAAAGAATACACCTGAATCCACGACGGCGCCGTGTATGGCGCTATGGTGAGTGTAGCGCGAATCGCCCGTCCAGCGCAAGTGCAATAGTAGGAGGGTGAGGCAACGGGGTTGGCCCACGCCCCTGCCCGAGGGGAGGGGGTGGGCGGGCAGCGCCCTCCATCGATCCTGCCGGTGGTGCGCGGCGATGATTCTAGCCGGGGAACAGGGCGTTAAACAACTCCTCGGCGCTGCCATACGGATCGCGCTCGCGGCTGGCGATGCGGGCCACCAGGTCATGCCAGGCCTGACCGCGCAGCCGTTCGAGGGCCAGTTCTTGCACCGCCGCGGCCAGTTCGCGCTCGGCGGCGTGGCGTGCGCGCGCGTCGGCCAGCCCCGTCTCGCGCAGGTATGCCAGGTGCCGCGTGGCGGCGTCCACAATCGCCGCGCTCCCGGTGGAGGTGGTGGCTACGGCGGTGAGCACGGGCGGCTCCCATTCACCGGGTTGCCGGTCGGCCAGATGGAGCATGGCGCGCAACTGGCGCACGGTCTTATCGGCGCCCTCGCGGTCGGCTTTATTGACCACAAACACGTCGGCGATTTCGAGCACGCCGGCTTTGATACTCTGCACGTCATCGCCCATACCGGGCACCTCGACCACCAGGGTGGTGTGGGCGGCGCGGGCGATGTCCACCTCCCCCTGGCCGGCGCCGACCGTCTCGATCAGCACCACCTGGAAGCCGGCGGCGTCGAGCATGGCCACGGCATCGGCGGTGGCGCGGGCCAGCCCGCCGAGGCGCCCGCGGCTGGCCATCGAGCGAATGAACACCCCGGGGTCGCCGCCCAGGGCCTGCATGCGGATCCGATCCCCCAGCACCGCCCCGCCGGTGAACGGCGAGGTCGGATCCACGGCGACAATGCCCACACTGACGCCCCGGCTGCGCCACTCCAGCGCCAGCGCGGTGACCAGCGTGCTCTTCCCCGCGCCGGGCGGCCCGGTGATCCCGACCACGTGGGCGTTGCCGGCGTAGGGATAGGCGGCGGCCAGCAGCTCGCGGGCCTGGGGACCGCCGGTCTCCACCACGCTGATCGCCCGGGCGAGGGAGCGCCGGTCGCCCGCGCGCAGTCGCGCAACAAGATCCTGACTATTCACACCACTCCTGCGCAACACCGTCTCATTCGCGGGAGACGCTCACGTGATCCTGGATGAACTTGATAATGTCCTGGGTCGAAGCACCGGGCCCGAAGACCTCGGCGATCCCGTGCTGCGCCTTGAGGATGGCCGCGTCTGCGTCCGAGATGATCCCTCCCGCCACGACGAGCACATCGTCCATCTGCTGCTGCTTGAGCAACTCGGTCACCTTCGGCAGGAGGGTCATATGGGCGCCGGACAGGATGGACAAACCGATGACATCAACATCTTCCTGCAACGCCGCCTCGACGATCATCTGGGGGGTCTGTTGCAACCCGGTGTAGATCACCTCCATGCCTGCATCACGCAGGGCGCGCGCGATCACCTTTGCCCCGCGGTCGTGACCATCGAGGCCGGGCTTGGCGACGAGCACGCGGATCTTTCGCTCCATCGGGGTGACCTCCTGGCAGTGCGGCGCGGGCCGGGGCCCGTCCGGCGCAGTCATGAACGCTCCTTACGATGGGCTGAATTATAACATGCCCGGCGACGGGCGACAGATCTGCCGCCGGGTTGGTGTAACGTCCCCGGGGCAAGCCCCAAACCCTCCACGGGAAGCGAACTGTGCACCAGCCCTGTGAAGGCTGGTGACCCGCATTGACGCGCCAGCGCCTTTGTGTTACGTTGAAAAAGAGGTTGACATTCGAGTCGCCTGTGTGGTTGTGCCGTACGGGAACCGGATGAACGAGGGTATTCCCGGGAGGACGAAGCCCTCCCAAACCTTGACGAACGGAGTTGTGGCTATGCCGAAGCTGACCGTGGCAGGGAAAACGCTGGAGGCGCCGGCCGGCAAGCGTCTGGTGCTGGCGATCGAGGAAGCGGGTGTGGAAATCGGGCACCGTTGCGGCGGCTATGCGCGCTGCACGACATGCCGGGTGACGTTTGCGGAGGGTGAACCGGCCACGATGACCCGCGCCGAGTACGAGAAACTCACCGAGCGCGACCTTTTTGGCCACTACCGCCTGGCCTGTCAGATCGTCTGCGACCACGATATGGTTATTGATGAGGTCAGTATGACCCGGGAAAATCAGGGCTGGACCGACACCGGTCCCGCTCCTGAGCCCACGGTCACTCCCGAGGCGGTGTTTTACCCCATCGATGAACTGAGGTCCTGAGCGCCGGCGGCGGGTCGCGCCACGATCGTTTTTGGGAGGGCTAAGGCCCTCCCAGATTCTTCCCCATGCGGGGACGGTTCCCAGGCGCGCTTATCGCCAGGTTGTCACTTTGCCCGTGGCGGGGGTGCGGGGGCCGCATGTCCCCGAAGATCTTCCCTTCCTGGCGCGGCGAAGCCGCGCCGCGCCAGGAAGAGGAAAGTTCGCAGGGGGGTAGCCCCTCCGAACCTCCTCGCAGGGGAAACTGCGCCGACTGACAACGTAGCGTTATCGCCTCAATCGCTACTCCAGCGCCTGCTGAATCAAATCCTCAAACACCCGGAAGGGCAGCGCACCGCGCAGCAACTGACCGTTGACCAGAAAGTTGGGCGTGGAGTTGACCCCGAAGCGTGCCGCGGCGGCCTGTTCGTCGTTAATGCGCTGTAGTGTGGCCGGGTCGTCGAGGCAGGCGCCGAAGGCGGCGCTATCGAGCCCCAGGTCAGTGGCGAACTCCATGAACACCTCGCGGTCACGTTTGGGCACGCCGCCCCACTCTTCCTGATGGGTGGCGAAGAGGCGCTCGTACATGGGCCAGAACTGCCCCTGCTCGGCGGCGCACTGGCCCGCGGCGGCCGCCAGGGGGGCCGAGGGGTGGATGTCGGCCAGGGGGAAGTCGCGCGCCACGAAGCGGACCGCCCCGGTTTGCACGTAGGATTCGATGATCTGCGGGCGCGTGTCGCGGAAGAACTGCTGGCAGAACGGGCACTCGTAGTCGGTGAACTCGATGAGCAGCACCGGCGCGTCGGGGTCGCCGAGGGCGCGCGGGTCATCGGGGCGCAGTTGCAGGGCCTCGGAAACATCGGGGAGCGGAGGGCGAGGCGCGGGCGTGGGTATCCGCTCCGGATCGATCGGGGCGAGGGTGGGCCGTGCCTGGAGGGCGACGCTGGTCTGCATCTCCTCCAGCGCCGAGCGGGTAGGCACGGGTGGCGCGTAGGCGCCGCATGCGGCGAGGAGCAGCCCGGTTGCGACGAGCAGCACGCGGGTGAACAGGCGCACACGTAGCTCCTTCTGAAGATTTGCGTTTCGGGTATTATATCAGACCCCTCCGCGGGGTGGGGTAATGACGGCCCGCCCGGCCGGATTCTACACCACCTCGCGGAGGGGGCCGGGAGACACAGCCCGCCTGGCCGATTCTGCGCCTTTCCCCGACGATCTTGCCCGTGAAGGCATCCAAACCACGCTGAAGATACGTATTAAAAAGTACACCCAGGGACTCACGACGAGGTGTAAAAATCCACCGCAATTTGGAAGCAAAGGAGCCTGTATGCGTGGGATCGTGTTGGTACGGATCGCCCTGGTGATGGCGGTCGTTGTGTCCACCGCCCTGTTCGCGGTCACCCGGTCCACAGCGTTGTTTGCGCAGGAGGCCGAACCCGAACAGGTCGTTCCCGCCCGGGTGGCCCTCGTACACGCTGCGCCCTTCGCCGCAGGCAGCGCTACGGTTTCCGTATTTCTCGACGATCTGCTGATTGATGACTCGTTCGCCTTTGGCGATGTGATCGGCTACCTGAACGTGCCGCCGGGCACGTACCGGGTGCGCATCTTCGTCGGCTCGTTTTCGAGCGTTCCCACGGGTGTGACGCCGGCCCTCGATGTACCGGGCGTGACCGTGGCTGCCAACACCGATTATACGGTGGCGGCGATCGGCGGCGCCAACGACTTTCCGCTCGAACTCCTGCCCCTGGTGGATCGCACCCCCACCACACCGCCGCCTGGTTCGGCTGAGGGGCAGGTGCGGGTGGTGCATGCCGCGCCCTTTGCGCGGGGCCTGCCCGCGACGGCGGTTGACGTCGTTCCCGACGCGGGCGGCGCGCCGATCGCCTCGAATGTGCGCTTCCGCGATAGCACTCCGTTCCTCACCTTGCCCAGCGGCACACCGAACGATGTGGAAGTGCGCTTCGCCGGCACGAATGTGGTGCTGATCGACCCGAACGCCTTCACCCTTGTGCCGGGGCAGCGGCTTTCGGTCTTCGCCATCGGTGACGGCACAAATCAGCCCGTGCGGGCGCTGGTCGTCCCGGCCGAGGCCGCCAGCGCCAGGGTGCGCCTGGCGCACGCCGCGCCCTTCGCCACCGGCACGGCCACGGCCACGGTGACCCTCAATGACGCCGTGGTGACCAACGCGCTGAACTTCGGCCAGGCCACTCCCTACAGCAACGTTCCGGCGGGCGTCTATCGGGCGCGCATCTATGCCGGAACGTCCGCGACCGGTACGCCGGTCTTCGACAGGGTGGTGGTGTTCTTGCCAAATACAAACTACACCGCAGTGGCGATTGGCCGGAACACAGCTACGTATCCGATCGATGTGCTTCTGCTGACCGATGACCCGACGCGGCCCCCGCTGGGCCAGGCGCGCCTCCGCATCGTCCACGCCGCGCCCTTCGCGCCTACCGTCGCGGGTAACCAGGTGCATATCGTGTCCACCACCGGCGGCCCGCCGCTGGTGACGGGGCTCGACTACGCTGAGGTCGCCGGCTACCTGACGGTGCCCGCCGCGACGCCGTTCAATCTGCGGCTGGTGTCGGCGCTCGCGCCGGCTACGACCATCCTCGATCTGCCGCCGCTGATCTTCGCCGATGGCCAGGTCATCACGGCCATTGCCGTGGGTGATGCTGTGAACCAGCAGCCCGGTCTGCTGCCATTGGAGGATCTGACGCTCACCCGGCTTTTCCTGCCGTTTGCGGTGCGTTAAGCGGCGGATCTGCCCCTGACCAGTAAGGCCGAAGCATCGGCACACCCGATGCTTCGGCCTTACTGGCGCCCCCCTCGACAGAACACGCTCCTGATCGTACCATAGAACGGGCCACGTGGTTCGCCCTCAGGTACGGGCAGGGCCGGGCGCCCCGGCAGCGCCTGCCTCCCGCGCCGACCTGGCAGCAAAGGAGCAGCGTATGCGTCTGATGCCCGTTCCCCGCTTTCTGCCCCTTATCGGGAGCCTGGTAGCCCTGCTCGTGCTGGTGGGCGCTCTGCCCGCCGGGCGCGCGGCGCCGCTGGCGGTAGCGCCCACCCGTGTCGCCGTGCTGCACGCCGCGCCGCTGGGTGGCGCCGCTCCGGTCACCGTCGCGCTGCGGATCGCCGGGGTTGATACCCTTATTGGCAGCGGCCTGCAATCTGGTGAGCGGTTGCCCTACCGCGACTTGCCCGCGGGCGCCTATCCTGTGCTGGTCTTTGCCGGCGCGTTGACCCAGGAGCAACTGTCCGGCGCGACGCCGCTGCTGACCGCCACGGCCACGCTGCAAGCCGCCAGGGATCAAACCCTGGTGATCGGCGGCGGGGCCAACGGTTTTCCCCTTGCCCTCTTCACTGTCACTGACAGCGCCGCGCCCCCTGCGGCCGGGACGGCGAGCCTCCGCGTGTTGCACGCGGCGCCGTTCGCCGCCGGCGCCGCAGCGACGGTGGATGTGGTGTTTGAGAACGGTCAGGCCTTTCCGGGGCTGCTGAACATCGCCTTCGGGCAGGCGCCGGGGCCGCTCCCCGTGCCGGTGGGCCAGGCGATTGATGTGAAGATCGTCCCCACGGGCCAGCCCGTCGCCCCGCCGCTCCTCGATCTGCCGCCGCGGGTGTTTGCCGCGGGTGAGGAGCTGGTGCTGGCGGTGGTCGGCGGGGCTGGAGGGCAACCGCTCCGTATCATCGAGATCCCTCGCGAGCGGCGTGCGCCGGCGCGCATTCGTGTGTTGCACGTCGCGCCCTTCGCTGGCGGGACTGCCCCGGTGCATGTGCGGGTGAACACGACACGGGTGCTGGAGAATCTGGCATACTCCGCCTTGAGTGAGGAACTGCCCCTGGAAGAAGGCGCTTACCGGCTGGCCATTGACCGTCCGGGGACGCCACCCGCGGAACTGACCGGTCTGGAGGTGGAACTGGAGCGGGGCCGCGGCTACACCGTGGCGGCGATTGGCGCGGCCAACGGCGCGCCGCTACGGCTGGTCCTGCTCCCGGACATGACCGAGCCCCCGCCCTTCAGCGCGCAGTTGCGTGTGCTGCACGCAGCGCCCCTCGGGACGGGCGTGAGCGGGCAACTTGATCTGCGCGATGAGCGCAACTTCATCTTTGGTGGTCAGGCGGAGATGCCCTTTGGCAGCGAGGCGCTGCTGACCATTGACGGCGGCGTGTACCATCTGCGCTTTACCGGTCGTAACGGAGGCGAGCCAATCATCTCTGCCCCGTTGCTGGTGCTTCCCGCGGGGCGCGGAACGACCCTCTTCGTCACTGGCGATGGCGCCAATCAGCCTCTGCGCACCCTGGTCGTGCCGGAGCTTTTCAACCAGCAGGTCTATCTTCCGCTGGTGCTGAAATAGCGCAGGCACCTTCTTCTTGCCGCTGGCGAGCGTTGCTCCTCACCCTCCACTGCCTCAATGCTCAACGCCCCCTCCCTCTCCACCGAGGTGGAGAGGGAGGGGGCAGGGGAAGAGGGAGGACCTTAGCTCCCAATGGGGCGGTTGTCGAACGCCTGGATGGTGATCACGCTCGGCCGGGGCAGGCCCACGCGATCCGGCCAGGTGCTGATCGGGTTCTCGAAGGTACCGCCCTCGCCGGGGTGCTGGATGGCCAGGAAGAGCGTGCGCTCGTCGGGCGTGAACTCGGGGCCGCAGACCTCGGAGCCAGCGACGCTGGAGAAGAACTGCTGGAGGTTGCCGCGCTGCGGGCCCTGCACCGGCACCGCGAACAGGCCGTCGTTGTACTTGATCGCCCTGGCCGCGCCGTCGGTGGCGATCCAGAGATTTCCGGCGCTGTCGAACGTAAAGTTGTCGGGCGCGCCGATCGGGCTGACCTGGCTCTTGTCAAAGCCGGCGAAGAAGGTCGACGGGTCGCTGGGCAGACCCGCCAGGATGAACATGTCCCAGCGGAAGGTGGTGGCGGCGTAGTTGTTGCCGGCCTCGCTAATCTCGACCACGTGGCCCGACCCGTTATTGGCGCGGGGGTTGGCCGCGTCGGGCGCGGCCCGCCCCTCTGCGCCGCGGGCGGTGTTGTTGGTCAGGGCCACATAGATCTTCTTCGTCACCGGGTTGGGCTCGACGTCCTCGGGGCGATCCATCTTGGTAGCGCCGACGAGGTCGGCGGCCCGGCGGGTGTTGATCAGCACCTCGGCCTGTGAGCCGAAGCCATTCTCCCGCGTGAGCGGACCCTGGCCGAAGACCAGCGGCAGCCACTCGCCGCTGCCGTTGTCGTTGAACTTCGCCACGTAGAGCGTGCCCTCGTCGAGCAGGTTCATGTTCGCCATGCGGTCGCGGGGGTTGTAGCGGCCGGCGGTGACGAACTTGTAGACGTACTCGAACTGCGCGTCGTCGCCCATGTAGCCGACGACGCGGCCATCGTCGGCGACGCCGAAGTGGGCGCCCTCGTGGCGGAAGCGGCCCAGGGCCGTGCGCTTCACGGGCGGCGCACCGGGGTTGTACGGGTCGATCTCGACCATCCAGCCGTGGCGGAAGCCCTCGTTCGGCTCCTGCATGACGTCAAAGCGGGCGTGGTACTTCTCCCACTGGCGCTCGCTCGCCTCCGCAGGCATGCCGTAGCGACGGTGGATGGCGTAGCGCACATCGCTCTGGTCGAGCTTGCCGAGGTTGCCGAAGTACTGGTGGAAGTTCTCCTCGCCGCTGAGCACCGTGCCCCAGGGTGTCTTACCGCCGGCGCAGTTGTTGAGCGTGCCGCGCACCGTCGTGCCGGTCGGATCCTCGCTGGTCATCATCCAGGGGTGGCCGGCGGCCGGCCCGCTGATGCGGTGCGGCGTCTCGCCGGTGACGCGACGGTTGTACTGTGAGCCCCTGACGTAGCTCCAGGTGCCGTCGGGCGCTCGCTGAACCTCGACGACGGACATGCCATGAGCGGCAAGGGCCACGTCAACCTGATTGCGGGTCGGGTTCTTCGGGTCGTAGGCCGCGAACATCAGCTCTTCGTTGGTGTACTCGTGGTTCACCACCAGCAGGCCGCGGTTCGAGGCGGTGGAGCCGAGGGGCAGGGGCAGGTAGCCGATATAGTCACAGTTGTAGCCGAACTGCTCATTCTGAGCGGCGGGCGTCTGCTCCCAAACATTGTGCGTAGGCGCCATGGCCGTGAGTGGCTCGCCCCAGCGGATGAGGGTGCGGGTGTAGTAGCCCTCGGGAACCTTGACATCATCGAACTCAGGGGCTGTTGGCGCGATCTTGGCGAAGCGGGGCGTCGCGGTGCGCTGAGCGGCGGCCGTCTCGACGTTCATCACCGCCGAGCCGATGATCGCGACCGAGGAGGCCACCGCAGCGCTCTTCAGCACCTCGCGGCGGCTCAGGCGGCGGGACAGAATCTCCTCGAACGACTCGCCGACGCCCTCAGTCGAACGCACTATCCACTTGTCCTTCTCGTCGTGGCCACCCATCCGTCGCTCTCCTTGCTAGACACGTGTGCTTGCGTGCATATCCCAGGCCTGATGTACTCGACAACCACATGCGTCTGGGGCTAGGGGGTGTATGACCCTCTCCCTCATGCGACGCACACGGTCGAAGTTACACTACGGAGGCCCGGAGCAGCTTTGATGCTATAAGATAGAGGTTATTGGCGCGTTTCGCCAGGGTTAAGGAGCGTTTAAGGGTTGCTCTATGGTTGATTAACATGCTAACTCCATTGATGTGCTCTCGTTGATTGTCTGGCCCCGGCGCCCGCTCAACAGCCCAAATGTCTGGGCCATGTATTGACAACCTTCAATGTTCAAGCTATACTTGCGCCTGGAAGGAGCACAACCATGATCGATCTGACAGAAACAACCGAGCTACGAACTACTGGGTGCTGCATCCCAGACCTCGCCCCGCGCCTCGACACCGCCGCGGCGAAGGCGCTCAGCGACGACCTGGGCATTCTCGGCCACCCGATCCGGCTGCAGATCCTCGACATGCTCGCCCAGCGCGACGGCCAGGTCTGCGTCTGCGACCTCGAAGGCGCCCTGCCGGTCAAGCAGCCTACCGTCTCGCACCACCTCAAGCTGCTGCGCGAGGCCGGGCTGATCGACTGCGAGCGCCGCGGCCTCTGGGCCCACTATTTCGTCAAGCGCGAGAACCTCGCCGCGATGCGCGCGCGCATCCTCGGCGCTCTCGACGCCGTGCGGTGATTGCCCCCAACCGGAGAGCTTCGGGTAATTGGGGGCGTGCCGGCCCCTGAAAACATCGGGGGCGTTTTTTTAGGCGGGGTCGGAGCGGGGCAGCGCGCGGAGGCAGGGGCGAGGCCGGTGGTTTGCTGCTGTTGGCGAGGGTTTTCGTGATGGGTGGGCGCGGTTTGGCAAGAAATCTTGCCGTTTCGTGCAGATTGTCCCGACAAGCGTGCACGCGGCGGCCCGCCCCGGTAGCGGGGCGCCGCACGCGGCGATGGCCGGCGACCGCGTCACGTCGGCGGTCGTGGTGCCAACCCTCGCCGCACTCGGCTCAGCCACATCAACAGGTTGCGCATCGCGCAGGCCTGGTAGAGCTGGAACTGCGCCGCCGCCTGGCCCACCCGCCGCGCCCGCCGGCAACCCTGATACCGCACCAGCCAGGCGATCACCGGCTCGACCTGCCAGCGCCCCTGCAGCAATGCCCGCCCCGTCGGCGTCTGGTTGAAACCCAGCGCCTCGCGCAGGTAGACGTGATAATCGGTGATGAACACGCTGCGCTGCCCCTTGGGGTTGGCCTCCGGGTCGCGGCAGCGCGTCCAGAGTGGGCAATCTCGGCAGTGCGAGGCCAGAAAGCGGAAGCTGACCCCGTCGCCATTGCCGTGGCGGTAGGCCTTCGTTGAGACCACCCCGTTGGGACAGGTGCAGCTTGTACGCTCCGCATCAACCACAAAGTCGGCCACGCTGAAGCGGTTGGGGTCGCTCCCGCCGCCTTGGGGCAGCGGCGCGACCAGCTTGCTCTGGCCCTCACTCGCCACGTCGATCTGGGCGCGGGTCTTGCCCCAGCCCCCAGCCGCATCCATGATATAGACGGGCGGCAGCGCCATCCCAGCCGCTTGCTGCTGGGCGAGGATGGCACGCGGCCCTTCGCTGTCGGAGCTACAGCCGGTGAGTGCAACCGCGCCCTGGATGCGGGTGCTGGTCGTACTGATGACCGCGTTGAAGCCGAGCACAGCCGGGCTACCTTCGTGTTTACGAAAGGTTGCCTCCAGATCCACTGCACTGGCCAGGCGGCGGGCGCCATGCTCCTTTGTTGAGCGTTCGGTCGCATAGCCGGTGCCGTCGATGTGGAGCTCATCGGCCTGAACCTTGGCCAGGGCGTCGAGATAGTGCGTCACCACGCCACAAAGCTGCGGTTCAAGGGCCAGCAGGTGGGGCGTGAGCGCCTCCTGGAGCCGGCAAGCGACGCCGACGGCGGCCTGGAGACGCTGCTGGCGAGCGACGGCGGTGCGGGGATGGCCCGGGTGGGCGAGCACGCTCAGGTCGAGCGGGGGCAGCGCGGACTGGAGGGCTGCGGGCGCGTGGCTCATCCAGCAGCGGGAGAGGCGCAGACTAAGGTGGTTGAGCAGGTGGGCCGGGCTGAGCGTGGCTGCGACCGGGCTCTCCATAGCGAAGGTGTCGACGATCTGAGGCGTGCTCTCGGTCGGCTCCGGGTCGAGGTGAGCGAGCAAGCTGAGCGTGTCGCGGAAGAAGGTATCGGGGGCGTGGGTCTGCATATAGTGGTGGAAGTCGGCCAGGGTGGAGTGGTCGGGGGCGGATTGGGTCAACGGCAGGCCGACGAACCAGCGCACGAGCAGGTTGGTGGAGAGCAACTCCTCCAGCGCCGGGTCGGAGCAGCTATCGGCCCAGCTTCGCACGAGCTCGGCGCGAACGAGTTGCTCGATGGTGAAGGTGGGCGGGGCGCCGGGCGTGCCGGGAGCGTGATGGTAGCTTGAGCAGGCGGCGACGATGGGGGCGGGGTCGTAGTACTGGTTGAGCAGCACCAGCGGGTGGTCGGCGCAGGGTCGGAGCAGGGGGCGATAGGCGAGGGTATGGAACCAGGCCATAATCGGCTCGAAGAAAAGGCCGATGAGGAACTGCACGAAGGGCGGTACATTGGGCAGGTCGCGGGTTGCGCCCCGCAGCGCGGGTGGTAGAATGGGCATACCTAACCGCCTTGGCTGGAGCTTGATTGGATTCGACACCCGAATCATGCCACAGCTGGCGGTTAGTGCATCTGTGCGGAATAATTACCCGAAGCTCTC
>DAOUDA010000206.1:0-25144 GCA_034431835.1 Chloroflexaceae bacterium
ACGTGAAAATCCGATAGCCGATAGGGCCGCAGCACGCGGCGGCCGGACGCGGGCCGGTTTTCATCGGGCGGTGTGTACGCATTTCATGGACAGCTGATGTGGGAAGAGGGGAAATCAGGTTTCCTCTCTCCTTTGCCTGGAAGGGTGTGAGCGGGTGAAGCCCTCTCCAGGGCCGAGGCAACGTCTTCGGGGCAAACCCGGAACTTCAGGTTTTTCGTTGGTTCTGGCAGCCTGGCCGCCAGAACCAACGAAAAATGATTCTATCGGGCGGTGTGACCGCCTTGAACCCTGCCATTGGAGGTGGAGGTTGCATCAACCCTGAACGTTCCCGCACCCTCCCATTTCGCAAGTCATCCCCTGACCAGACAATGATTACCTACACCATCAGCATGCCCGCGCCGCATACGCACCTCTTTCATGTCACCGTCGAGGTGGATAGGCTGGATGGGGCCTTTGTCGATCTGATTCTACCTTCGTGGACGCCCGGTTCGTACATGATCCGCGAGTACGCGCGGCACGTGCAGGGCTTTGGCGCGTTCGCCACTGCTATGGATGTGCCGTTGCCCTGGCGCAAGATCGCCAAGGACGCCTGGCGCGTCGAAACCAGGGGCGCGGAGCGCATCCAGGCCCGCTATCAGGTCTATGCGAACGACCTGACGGTGCGCACCAGTCACCTGGATGGCGCCCACGGCTATTTCAACGGCGCCAGCGTGTTCATGTTTGTGCCGGGCCGCGAGGCCGAGCCGCTGCGTCTGCGGGTTGAACCACCGCCGGGCTGGCGGGTGACGACCGGCCTCGAGCCTGCCGATAGGCCCAACGAGTTCCTCGCCGCCGATTACGACGAACTGGTGGATTGTCCCGTCGAGTGTGGCACGCACCGCCTGCTTGCCTTCGAGGTGGACGGCGTGCCCCATCGTATCGCTATCTGGGGATACGGCAATGAGGACGAGGCGCGCCTGATCGCTGATACCCGGCGCATTGTTGAGGCGCAACGCGATTTTTTTGGCACTCTGCCCTACCGCCACTATACCTTCATCCTGCATCTGCTCGATGGGCGTGGTGGCGGGCTGGAACATCGCAACAGCGTCACCAACCAGGTTGACCGCTGGACGTTCCGCCCGGAGCGCGACTACGAGCGGTATCTCTCGCTCACCTCCCACGAGTTGTTCCACGTCTGGAACGCGAAGCGTCTGCGCCCGGCGCCCCTCGGTCCGTTCGACTATCGCCGAGAGAACTATACGCGGCTGCTCTGGCTGGTAGAGGGTGCCACCAGTTACTACGATAACCTGCTGCTCGTGCGAGCGGGGCTGATGACGCCGGAACGCTTCCTGGAGCGACTGGGCGAGGCCATTGCGCAACTCCAGAACCAGCCCGGACGCCTGTTGCAGAGCCTGGAGCAGAGCAGTTTCGATGCCTGGATCAAGTTCTACCGCCCGGACGAGAACAGCGCCAACTCCAGTGTTTCCTACTACCTGAAGGGGGGCCTGGTTTGCTTTCTGCTGGATATGGAGATCCGCGCGCGAACCAGCGGCATGCGTTCACTCGATGACCTGATGCGCCAGCTCTACGCCGCCTATCCCATCACCGGCCCGGGAATACCTGAAGAGGGGGCCTTGCTGGCTGCGGTGGAGGAACTGACCGGCGATCGGCAGGGCGCCTTCCGCGATTTCTTCGCCCGCTACGTGTCCGGCGTGGCGGAACTGGACTATGCTCGCGCCCTGGCGGTGGCGGGCCTGGAGTTGCGCTGGGAGCGGAAAGGGCCGCGGGCATGGCTGGGGTGCAACCTCAAGCGGCAGGGTGAGCGGACGATCATCGAGAGCGTGCGCTCTGACGGTCCAGCCTGGGAAGCGGGCGTGTATGCCGGCGACGAACTCCTGGCCCTCGACGGCTGGCGTGTCAACGATGAGCGGCTCACCGAGCGGTTGGGGGAGCGGCAACCCGGCGATACCGTTCGCCTGAGCCTCTTCCGCGGCGACGCGCTGATCGAGGCGATGGTTGGCCTGACTGAGGCGCCCCCCGACCGCACGGTGATCGTCCCGCTCGCCGCGCTCGATGATGCCCAGCGACGGACCTGTCGCTCGTGGCTTGGTACAGGGTTGCTGGATTGAATCCAGGGCAGCCCGGAGGGTGGCCCTACAGGGGCCTACAACACACGAAGGAGCCGGAAGATGCTGCCAGAGTTTCGGAACGAACCATTCGGCGATTTTTCCACCTCGGAGCGGCGCGCGGCGATGCAGCGCGCCCTGCGCCACGTGGCCGGCCAGTTCGGCGGGACCTATCCGGTCGTGATTCATGGTGAGCGCATCTTCCGCGAGGAGAAGCTGGCCTCGATCAACCCTGCCGAGCCGAAGAAAGTGGTCGGCTACGTGGCAAAGGCCGACCAGGCCCTGGCCAACCAGGCCCTGGAGGCGGCCGAGGCTGCCTTCCACACGTGGCGGCGCGTTCCGGTGGAGGCTCGCGCCCAGGTGCTCCTGCGCGCCGCGGCGATCATGCGCCGCAGTAAGGAGGAGTTGGCCGCCTGGATCGTCTATGAGGTCAGCAAGACCTGGGTCGAGGCCGACGCCGATGTCGCCGAGGCGATTGACTTCTGCGAGTACTACGCGCGCCAGGCCCTGCGCTTGCAGGGGGAACGGCAGCCACTGACGCCTTACCCCGGTGAGTACAACGAACTGCGCTACGTTCCCCTTGGGCCGGGGTTGGCCATCCCGCCGTGGAACTTTCCGCTGGCAATCGTCACCACCCTGGTCGTCGCCCCCGTCGTGACCGGCAACACCGTGGTGCTCAAGCCCTCGCCGCGCGCCCCGGTGATGGCCGCGAAGCTGCTGGAGGTGCTGGAGGCCGCGGGCCTGCCGCCAGGGGTGGTCAACTATGTGCCCGGCGATGACGCCGTGCTCGGTGACTACCTGGTGGATCATCCGAAGGTGCGCTTCATCGGTTTTACCGGCTCGAAGCAGGTGGGGCTGCGGATACAGGGGCGGGCGGCGGTGCGCCAGCCGGGCCAGAACTGGCTCAAGCGCGCCATCCTGGAGATGGGTGGCAAGGACGCCACGGTGGTGGACGAGACCGCCGATCTGGATGCCGCCGCCGCCGGGATCGTCGCCGGGGCCTTTGGCTTTCAGGGCCAGAAGTGCAGCGCGTGTTCGCGGGCCATTGTGGTTGAGGAGGTCTACGAGCAGGTGTTGCAACGGGTGATCGAGCGTACCCGCGCCCTGCGCCTCGGCAACCCGGCCCAGCCCGAAACTGATGTGGGGGCGGTCATTGACCAGCGGGCCTTTCATGCGATCAGCGAATACATGGCCATTGGCCAGGAAGAGGGCCGGCTGGTCGCCGGCGGTGAGGTGGTGGACCATGACCTGCTCAAGGACGGGGGCTACTTCATCAATCCCACCGTGTTCGCCGACGTGCCCCACGAGGCCCGCATCAGTCAGGAGGAGATCTTCGGCCCGGTGCTGGCCTTTACCCGCGCGCGCGATTTCGACGAGGCCCTGGCCTTCGCCAACGGCACCGAGTATGGCCTGACCGGCTCACTCTACTCACGCTCGCTCGAACGGCTGGAGCGCGCCCGTGAGGAGTTCCACGTGGGTAATCTCTACCTCAACCGCAAGTGCACCGGCGCGCTGGTGGGGGTCCATCCCTTCGGCGGCTTCAACATGTCGGGCACCGACAGCAAGGCCGGCGGGCCGGATTATCTGCATCTCTTTACCCAGCCCAAGGCGATCGCCGAGAAGCTCTAGAGCACTGACCGGAACGCTTGATCCGCGTGGGCCAGTGAGCCATATGGCTCGCGGCGCTCGTGCCGCCATCGTTGCGGATCAACCTTTTTGAGAAACGCTACAAGGCTACAACGGGACTTCATCTCTACGGCCCCCGCAGGATTTCCGGTTCCGGAACGGCGCGGCTCTACCGCGCCGCACCGGCACGGGGCCTCTGGAGGGGCGAAGCTTCTCCGAGCCTCCTGAGGCGCTAGCTTGTGAGACTTGCCCCATCTCCCTCCTAGCCCCGCCGCAGGCGTTCGACCACGACGCGGGCCGGCGCCGCACCCAGCACGGCAGTGAGCGCCAGGTACGCCAGCGCGGCGGCCACGCCCACGCCTGCCAGCCAGAACAACAACAGCGGCAGGTCACGGGTCCACTGGTAGGCGTAACCGGCGCTCACGGCGGGAACCAGACTGCGTGAGGCCGTGGTCAGGCCGGTGAGGAGCGCGCCCAGGGCCAGCGCGCTGGCCAGGGACGCGCCAAGCGACCACCACAGGCGCCGCTCGCGCCAGAGGCCGGGGAGGGCCGCGCCCAGGAGCGCGAAGAGCAGGAGCGCCTCGATGGTATTGGCGATACTGAAGGCGAAGGCCAGGGCGCCGACATCCCCGCCGGCGCGCAACAGGCCCACGCCGAGGGACAGGTTCAGCGCGACCTGGAATACCCCCACCATCACCGGCGTCCAGGTGCGCTGCATGGCAAAGAAAGCGCGGATGAGGATCTCCGAGGCGGCAAAGGCGGGCAGGGCCAGGGCGTAGCCCGTCAGGGCCTGCACGGTGTACTCGAGCGAGCGGGCATCAAAGGCGCCGCGTTCGAAGAGCACCCGCGCCAGGGGAAAGCCAAGCGCCAGCAGAGCAGCGGTGGCCGGCAGGGTCAACCAGAGAATGATGGCGAGGGTCCGGCGTACATCGGCTGTCAGATCGGCATAGCGGCCCTCGGCCACCAGACGGGCCAGGCGGGGAAAGGCCACCTGGCTCAGGCTGAGCGAAAAGATGCCGTAGGGCAGCAGCATCAACTGGTAGGCGTAGCCCAGGCCGGCCACTTTGGCATCCCCGGCGGGCAGGCGGGCAGCCAGGGCCAGGGTGACCACGATGCTCAAGTAGGCGGCGGCCTGGCCGACCACCCGCGGCCCCATCTGCCGGGCAATGCGTCCAACCTCCTCCATGCCCCGCCCCAGGGTCAGCCGCAGGCGCATGCCCATGCCCCACAGGGGCGGCAGTTGCACCAGCAGGTAGAGGAGCGCGCCGGTCACCACCCCCCAGGCCATGCCCCAGATGCCCAGACCCGTCAATCCGCCCAGCACGGCGCCCAGGGTGATGCCCAGATTGTACACCGACTGGGCCAGGGCGGGCATGGCAAAGTGCTCGCGCGCGTTGAGCGCGGCCATGGCCAGCCCGCCAAGGCCGAGCAAGAGCGGAGAGAGCAGGAACAGACGGGCCAGGGCCACGGTGAGGTCACGGGTCGCGGCATCAAAGCCGCGTCCGCCGTAGAGCAGCGTCACCACCCTCGGCGCGGCGACGAAGACCACGGCGCTCGCCACGGCCAGCGCCAGCAGCGACCAGGTCACCACGGCACTGGCGAGACGCCAGGCCCGCGTCTGTCCGTCCCGTTCCCAGACCTCGATGAACACGGGAATAAAGCTGCTGCCCAGGGCGCCGCCGATGATAATCAGGTACAGCAGATCGACGATCGAAAACGCGGCCCGGTAGGCCGCCGCCGCCGCGCTGGTGCCGAAGAAGTAGGTCGCCACGATGTCGCGCGCCAGGCCCGTCACCCGGCTCAGGACAAAGCCGCCCATGACGATCAGGCTGTTGCGCGCGGCGCCCGTTGAGACGCGCCGTAGCCGCGATGAAAGTTGCACGGCGGGGGGCCTTCTGGTATACTTGAGCGTCAGGCGACAATGCACTGCCATGCCCGGCGCTCTGCCGGCAAGTCCGGTCGGGGACCTGGTTCCCATGTTTTCAAAGCAGCGGCTGTGCCGCACACTAACGGGAGGAGAAGAAGGTTTACCCGGAGGGCGAAGCGCTCCCGGCTCCTCCCCCTGGCAGGGTATGGGGCAACCAGGTTCCCCGTACCCCTCCAACCGGCGCTAGATTATACTGGAGGAAGGTTCCCTTGGCGAACACGAAATCAGCGAAGAAGCGCATTCGCAGCAATGAGCGCAAGCGCCAGCGCAATCTGATGTATCGCTCGCGTGTCAAGACAATGATTAAGAAGGCCGAGTTGTCGATCTACAGCGGCACGCCCGACGAGGCCCTGGTGCGGGAGGCGCTTAGCACCCTTGACAAGGCCGCGGTCAAGGGCATTATCCACAAGAACAACGCCGCGCGCCGCAAATCGCGCCTGATGAAGAAGTTCAACGCCGCGCAAGCGGCGGGCGCGTGATCATCGCCCGGCCTCGCGCCCCTACCTGGCGCAGGGGAACCGGGTTCTTCCCCACCTCTGCCGACCTGAGAAAGGATTCTCCTGGGAGGGCGCAGCCCTCCCAGTTCCTCCTGTTCGAGGTTGGCCATTCCAACGTCAGGGCGGCTCCACACCTCCACACCTCCACACCCATTGGTAGGCGGGTTTGAACCGTGCGTTACCGGCACGCCTCGGCGACGAACAGTTCCAGGGCCACCTCGGCCTGGATGCGTCCGGTCTTGGTGGCCACGTCGAGTTCGAGCAGCCGGTCGTGCAGGTGTTCGAGTTCACCGGGGCCGAAACCACGCGCCTGCTCGATGGCCTTGCGCGCCACGAAGGGTTTCAGGTTCAACTCGGCGGCGATGGCATCGGGGCGGAGGCGCCGGGCCGCGAGCGTCTGCACCCCCAGCAGAATACGGATCTGCCGGGCCAGCATGAAGAGCACGTAGGTCGCCGCCTGGCCGTCTTCGAGCAGGCCGCGCGCCCCCTGCAGCGCCGGGCCGAGCCGGCGAGCGCTCAGCGCGTCAATGAAGGCGAACAGGTTCTGCTCCTGCCGATCCTCCACCAGGACCTGCACCGCCGCTACATCGATCGTCTTCCCCCGGCCCACGTAGGTGGCAAGCTTCTCCACTTCGGTCGCCAGGGCGCGGGTATCGTTGCCTACCAGTTCCACCAGCCTGGCGGCGGCGTCGGGCGCCAGACGGGCCCGGAGGGCCGTGGCGCGCTCGGCCAGCCAGCGCAGGAGCGATGGACCCTCAGGCAGCGGAAACTCCCGTACCTCGCCGGCCTTCTTCAGGTAGGTGAAGAGAATACTGCGCCGATCCACGTCCTCATTCTCAATGAAGACCAGATCGCACCACGCGGGGACCCGTTCAAGGTACGCCCGCAGTTCCTCGCGTTCCTTGCCCGCCCGGCTATGTTTGAGCGCATCGGACACGATCACCAGGCGGCGATCGGCCAGGAAGGGCAGGGCCTCGCAGGCGACGGCGAGGGTCTCGAGCTTCAGCCGGCGCCCATCGAGGCGCACACTGTTCATCTCGGCGACATCGGGGGGCAGTGCGGCGCGCATCGCCGCCAGGGCTTCGCTGCGGCTGAACTCATCGGGGCCGAAGAGGAGGTAGAGCATGACGATGGAGGGATGGCGGTGCGAAGGGCCATAATGCCCGACCGTTCCACACCGCAGTTCTCCCCGACCCGCCGTGAGTGAGCCTGTTTCGAACCTGCGGAGCGCAGGTGGGTGCCCGCCTGTGAGCATCTGCGGCCCGCCGCATAGCTCAACTCGTGAGAGCAAGGCTCCCATCGAAACCGTGTTGGCTCAAAACACATACCCACCCACGGGCGGTCAGGGATGGCCTGATCCTACCACGCTCAGGGGCGTTACGCAAGTGGCGCTACGGTTCGGCATCGATCCGGCGCGCCAGACCGGCAACGAGACGCGCCGCTCGTTCAACCAGGCGCGTATCGGCGGGCGCAGCGTGTGGCGCGGCGCCGGGCGCGGCATGGGCCGCCACGGTGAGGGTTCGGTACCCCAGGCGGCGGAGGGGCGCGGTAAGGACGCTTTCGGTGGTGAGACAGCGGGGGTCCGCGTCAATATGCGGATCGGCGGCATCGGCAGCGGCGGCCAGGCGCACCAGCAGCGCATCGGCGGCCCGGCTGCGGAGCGCCCCCTCGGCGGTAGCGTAGACGAGCTGACCGGCGGCGAGCGCCTCCAGGGCGATGACCAGGGTGCGGTCCGGCTCGAAGGGGTAGCGCCGTAACAGGCTGATCACCCCCCAGGGATCGCTGCTGGCAGCGCCCACGGCCACGCCCCACAGCTCGGCCCGCTCCAGCGCACCCAGGCGCGTCACGGCGCTCACGAGCGCCGCCAGCGCAGCGCAGCCGCCGTCGGACGGATCGGGGGGAAGGGGCCGCATGGCCCCGATGAGGATCAGGCCGAAAAGCAACCCGGCGCCCCCCTGAAGCAGCCACCATGGCCCGGGCAACAGCAAGGCCCCCAGGGCGCCAGCGGCCAGGAGCGCGGCTGCGGCCAGGCGCGCCATGGCCGCGCTACGTCCCGAGCCGGCAAGGATGGCGAGGCCGGGCCGGAGCGGAGGGGTATCGAGCGGGGCGAGCAATACCACGCGCCAGCGCGGCTGGACCGGAGGCGCGCCGGCGGCTTCGGCGATGGCGCGGACACCGACGATGTTCTGGCTGACGCGGCGCGGCCCCAGGGGTGGCAGAGGGGCCACAAAGGCGTCAGCCAGGGCGATGGCGAGCAGGCCCAACCCCCAGGGCAGCCCGAGCCAGGGGAAGAAGAACGCCAGTGCCGCGCCGGCCATCCCCAGGGCCGCAAAGAGGGCATAGGTCGTGCCCGCGTGGGGGACCACGCGCAACTCGTAGGCGCTCACCCCCATCCCGGCCCGGCGCAGCCGGCCGTTGACGAAGGCCGCCGCCCGGGCCTCCTCGGCCGAGGTGGGGCGGCGGGGCCCGATTCGCTCGGCCAGTTCGGCCACCAGCATCTCGATCTCGGTGGCCTCATCGTTGGCAGCAGCGTGCATCAGGAGCCTATCCGGACCCGGGGTGTCCGATGATGTACCGGGAAGGCGACGCCATCCCATACCCTCTCCGCAGGCAAGAAAGTGAGGTAATCCGGTTGCTCTACTCTCCTGGAAACGATCGAGGAACCCAGGTTCCTCAGGGGGCGAAACCGTCCCATACCTTGCCCGTGGGCATGGGTGTAGGGAAACCCTGTTTACCCACACCCCTCCAAACAACCGCGGAAGGCAAGCTTCCGGGAGGGTGCGCCCTCCTGGCCCCTCCCCTCCGGCACAGGCAACCCGGTTGCCCCACCCTCCTCCCGACGACCGAGGAACGCAAGGTCCTGGGAGAGTGTCGCGCCCTGTCTCCTCACAGAAGGCATCGGAACTGCTCCGGGTTCCATGACGTATCACGAACGCGGCGTCGCCACCGGGCTCGGGGATGGGCGCGGCGTCGGCGTTGCATCCAGGCTAAAGTCCCGGCCCGGTGTACCGACCGGCCCCGGGGTAATCGGCGACACCGGCAGACCCGGCACATCCGCCCGGACGCAATCGGTCTGGCCGGGGGTACAGAGCAAGAGCACCAGATCGTAGCGGATGAACTGGTTCCCGATATCGCCGGTGTTCTTCACCTGCACAAAGTAGAAGCCATCGACCTCGGGGATAAACTCGATCTGCGAATCGAGACTCTCGCCGCCGGGGATGTCATCATTGAAATCGAGGATGCTTACCCCGTCCCGATCGGTGAGCACCATCACCGTATCAGCGCCGGCCTGGGTGTCGCGGTTCACTTCGATGCGGCCACGGTAGCGCCGCGTATCGGTGTAGATGATGTAACGTTTGCCCGTTTTGCCGAAGAACGTCACCCAATCGGCATCGCCATCGGGGCAGAGGCGGCGGTTTTCCTGAATCTCATTGGAGGTGATCAGACGCGCCTGCTCGGGCAGCCCGTCCGGCTCGAAAAGATCCAGACAGACCGAGATCGCCGTGGTGGGGGTGGGGCCGTAACTCTCGTCGATCAGCGCGATGACGTAGAAGAAGTTTGTTCCTCCGCGCCCGGCCGAGTCGCGCACCCGGATGAAATAGCGCCCATCCTGGGGAATACGGATGGTAATGCGCGGGCGCGTATCGCCGGGGTTGGGATTGGCCGGGTCACGGTTGAAGAAATCACTATTGAAAGCAATGCTATTAAGATTCGGATCGAAAAGCTCCAGGGTCAAATCGATCCCCGGATCCATGCGCGTAATATCGATCGTGTACACCTTGCCGGCAATGGCCCCGAACACCAGCCAGTCAACATCGCCGATCGGACATATGGTCCGCTCCTGGGCGGTATTGATATCAATGTTACGGGCGCCGGCGGGATTGTTGTCATCTTCGAACCCGTCGCGGCAAACGGGGCCGCGAGTGGGCGTGGGGCCAACGGGGGTGTTGGTGGGAGTGGGCGGCGCTACGACATTCACGGTGATAAAGGCCGTCGTCTCGGCGTTATCGGTGGCGCGCCGGGCGACGAGGTTCAGGTTCGCGGTTGTGCCAACGGGGGTGTTGGCAGGAACATTGATACGCACAGTCACGCGCTGGGTCTGGTTTTGCGCCAGCCGGAAACTGCCGGCGGGCGAGAAATCGGCGGTCCAGCCAGTGAGGAGATTGTCCACGCGCAGGGTGAAATCCGCGTCGGCGCCGCCATTCCGCAAGTCTGAGACGAAGAAGCCGCTCTGTCCTGATTGGATGGAAAGCGTGCCGCTGGTGGTGAGCCAGCTAAAATTGACCTGCGCGAGGGGGGCCCCCGCCGGGGCCTGTGGCGGCGCAGCCGTGACAGGAAGCTGGTACAAAGCAATGATGGCGATGATCAGGACGGTAAGTGCAGAAAGGGCGGCGTTACGCAAGGCAGTACGACGCTTCATGTGGATATGCGTCTCCCGGCTAGAGGCAGGGCAAAACCGCGCGTATTATAGCCGCCGGGCGTATGTGATGTCAATTACAGATCAGGATGTGCGCATGGATGGTGCGAAATCCCTGGGGCGGCTACGCTGCCCCACACCCCACCGCGGGAGACGAACGTTGCACAGGTCCTGCGAAAAGCAGGGAATCTTTGCCCTCCAGACCTCACGGGCTTGCCAGACTTGTGAGGTCTGGAACCTATGTCCACCTCAGAGGCTGCGGCCCACCGCGGCGGCGACGGCGGCCAGTTTCGGCATCAGGGCGGCGAAGTTCTCCAGGTTGAGCGACTGGCCGCCATCGGATCTGGCCCGATCGGGGTCGGGATGCACCTCGATGATAATCCCATCGGCTCCCGAGGCAATGCTGGCCAGGGCCAGGGGAGGGACCAGGTACCACTTGCCGGTGCCGTGGCTGGGGTCCACAATCACCGGCAGGTGGGTGCGGCGCTTGGCCAGGGCGACGGCGTTGAGATCGAGAGTGTTGCGCGTCGCGGTTTCAAAGGTGCGAATGCCGCGCTCGCAGAGAATGACATTGGGATTGCCCTGGGCCACCACATACTCCGCCGAGAGCAGCCACTCCTCGATCGTGGCCGAGAGGCCGCGTTTGAGCAGCACGGGCATGCCGGTGCGGCCAACTTCTTCAAGGAGCTGGTAGTTCTGCATATTGCGGGCGCCGATCTGCAGGACATCGGCGTAGCGGGCCACCAGATCCACATCGCTGGGCGTCATGACCTCGGTGACGATGGGCAGGCCGGTCTCTTCGCGCGCCTGCGCCAGCAGGCGCAGGCCCAATTCACCCAGGCCGCGGAAGGTGTAGGGCGAGGAGCGCGGTTTGAAGGCCCCCCCACGGAGCATGCTCGCGCCGGCCTCGCGCACGGCCCGGGCGGTGGCCATGATCTGCTCTTCGCTTTCTACCGAGCAGGGGCCGGCGATGACCACACAGCGGTTGCCGCCTACCACGACGCCGCGCACGTCAACCACGGTGTCGGTGGGGCGCAATTCGCGCGAGACGAGTTTGTAGGGTTGGGTGATGCGCAGGGTCTCTTTGACCCCGGAGAAGTGTTCGAGCTCTTCACGCAGGGTGGGCGGGATGGCCGCGCCAACCACGCCGATCACCGTGCGCTCGGCACCGCGCACCAGGTGACCATGTAAGTGGTGTTCTTCCAGGCGCTCGATCACCGCCTGGATCTGCGTATCATTTGAGCCGGTTTGCATCACGACGATCATGGCCTCAACTCCTTCTCCTGTTACAACGAAGCGCTGGTCGGGCACGGGCGGCGACACCGGCCGGAGCACGGTCCTGGTGGTGGTCGGTTGGGGGCTCATCACACGCCTCTTTATGTGAATTCCCGTTGAACATCGTGCATGCGCATCATTGCCATAACGACTACGGCAATCCAAAATCCAAAATCCAAAATCCGAAATAGCATTAGACCTCGGGCGGCGGTTGAAAGGCCGCCAGGGCGGCATTCCGATCGGGGCGCAGGTTCTGGGCGCCCTTGATGTACACGTGCACAATCTCGTCGGGGCGGCGCTCGGTGTTCCAGTGGATGAGCACGCGAATACAGCCGCGCAGGCTGCCGGGCACATCCATCTCGTGACCGCAGAGCAGGGCCGTGTCCGTCCAGCCGATGGCGCGGGCGGCCACGGCGGGAAACTCAGCATTCAGATCGGGGGTGGTGGTGAAGATGGCGCTGGCGACATCGTCAACGTGAATCCCGTTGCGCTCGATGAGCAACTCGAGCAACTCGCGGGTGGCCGCGAGGATGGCTTCACGCGTATTGTCCTCGCACGTGGTTGCTCCGCGGACGCCGCGACACCGAACGGTCATGGCTGGCCTCCCTGCTGTGGCGCACAAGCAGAGAGGGCGTGAAGCCTGGTGCTTCACGCCCTCTGTACGAGTTGTCTATGGCAACCGATGGTAGGTCTAGACAGTGCGAAGCAACCAGGCCATATGTGGGCCGGTAAAGTAATAAAAGTAGCGATAAAAGCTGTGAACTCGCTGCGCCATACGGCGACTACCCTTTATTACTCTTCGCTGAGGCGACTATAGCACAGGCGCCGGGTTCCGTCAAGGCTCACTGGCCGAGCAATTCTTCGGCTTCGATGATCGCCTGGGCGATATCCTTCATCTTGGCACGCTTGTCACGGGCGCGCTGGCGCAGGCGCTCGTAAGCCTCACGCTCGTTGAGGCCCAGGCGTTGCATCAGAATGCCCTTGGCGCGCTCGATGAGCTTGCGCGCCTCCAGCGACTCTTCCAACTCGCTGACCTGGTGGCGGAGGGCCTGGATCTCGCGGAAGCGCGCCAGGGCGATGTTGATCGCCGGGGGTAGTTCGTTCTCGTTGACCGGTTTCACCAGATAGGCCAGCGCGCCAGCCGCCTCGGCCTTTTTGATCGTCTCTTTGTCGGCATAGGCCGTCAGCATGATGATCGGAACAGGATAAATCTCACGGATGCGAGTGGCGGCTTCTGTGCCCTCCATCTCGGGCATGCGAATATCCATGATGATCAGGTCGGGCCGGAGGCGCCCGGCAAGACTCACGGCTTCCGCACCCGAACGGGCGATGCCGATGACGTCGTACCCCAGGCCCTTAAGTTGCTCCTCAAGGGTGAGCGAGACCAGATCGTTGTCTTCGGCGATCAGGATCCTGATTGCAGCCACGGCGGCACCTTTGTTGCGCACCGGCAGGTCACCAGAGGGCGCCACGCTCCGGCCGTAATGTTACACGTTGCAATACTTCAGAACTATACCATAGAACCCGGCGGGATGACCAGAGACTCTGAGGTGAAAATAATGAGAATATAGGAGGGCGCAGCCCTCCCCGGCGGGAGAACCTGGGTGTCCTGCTCCTGACCCCGTCTGACAGGCGGGCCTGGGAGGGCCGCGCCCTCCCAGAGAGTCCTTCGTCTTTGTGAGGCGAAAGGGCCAGGAAGCCAACGTGCAGGGGTTCGATGTGCTACAATCTGCATAGGTTGCAACCAACCAGGGCATATCGCGGCAGCGGGCGACCGCCCGGGCCGAGAGCATAAACCAGAAAGGACTCCCCCGTGCGTTATGACATCACCAGTACCGCCATCGAAGACTACCTGACGGCCCTGATGCCCCCGCGCGAGGCCGTGCTGGCGGATCTGGAAACCCGCGCCCTGCAACACGGTCTCTCGCTGGTCGGGCCGGTACAGGGCCAGTTCCTCTATCTGCAGGCGTTGATCCTCGGTGCGCGCAAGGTGCTGGAAGTGGGCATCACCACCGGCTATGCCGCAATCCATCTGATGCGGGCGCTGGAACAGACCGGCGGCAATCTGACGGCGGTCGAGCGTCGGATCGACCGCGTGGCTCTGGCGAACAAGGTGATTACCGATGCAGGTCTGCAGGACCGCATTACGATCTTGCAGGGCGAGTGGACGGAGATCATCCCCACGCTCGACGCCGACTTCGACCTGGTATTTCTCGACATTCTGCGCAGCGCGGCCAATGAGGCCCAGGCGCCCCTGGCGCTGGAGTTGTGCGTGGAGCGCCTGCGCTCCGGCGGGGTGTTGATCGCCGACAATGTGTTGTGCAGCGCACAGGTGCTCGAAGAGGATGCGCCGCCACTGGTGCGCGGCATCCAGCAGTTCAACCGCCAGTTGATGAGCCATCCCCAACTCGAGTCGGTGATTATCCCTCTGCGTGACGGGGTGGCGATCTGCCGCAAGAAGTAAGCTGAGGTCCGGTCGCCCGGCCCGCCGCAGCGGGCCGCGTGGCCAGGGCAACCTCAACGTTGCTCAGGGCGCCGGTCGCTCACCCCCCGGCCCGGCTCGCCGCTTGAGGGAGAGAGGGAGCAGGCATCGGGCCCCAGGCGTGATCGCCCGCGCTCAGAGAGCAGGGGAAGGGGGGAAGGGGGGTGAGGGCCGTCAGCCAGGATGTTGGCGTGGCCCCGCCGCATAGCCGCCCGCCCGGCGCCAACGCACAGAGAATCCCTCCATATGCCGCCAGGTGACAACCAGCAGCGCATGCACGAACTGGCGACGCTGAACGCGCTCGCCCAGACGCTCAACCGCGCCGTTGATCTGCGCGAGGCGCTCGATGGCGCCCTGGCCCGCATCCTCGACCTGATGGGCCTGTCCACCGGGTGGATCTTTTTGAAAGCTGAGGGTGGGCACTATACGCTTGCGGCGCGCCACAACCTGCCACCGGCCATCACCTACCCGGGCCCGGCCTGGGAACACGAGTGTGATTGCCAGGAACTCTGCGACGGCGGCAAACTCGACAAGGCGGTACACGTGGTGCGCTGTTCGCGGCTGCGGGGTGCGGTCGGCGATAAACGGGGACTGGCCCAGCACGCCTCGGTGCGGCTGTGCAGCGGCGACGAGGTGCTTGGCATCCTGAACGTGGCGACGACGCAGTGGGGGCGCATCGCTCCCTCGGAACTGCACTTGCTCTCGGTGTCCGGCGACATCCTCGGCATGGCCATCGCCCGCGCCCGGCTCTACGAGCAGGCCAAGGTGCGCCGGGTGCAGGAGCAACGGGCCTTGCTGACCCTTTCGCAGGACCTGTTGACCAGCGAGTCGCTCGAACCGGCCCTGCAGCGTCTGGTGCGCGTTGGCGCGCGGCTGCTGGAGGCCGATGCCTGCGCCTTCGTCGAGGCCGATGAACCTGGCGGCCGCGCCGTGCTACGCGCGGCCCACGGCTGGAGTCTCCCTACCGGAGCGCCCTGGCCGCTGACCCTCGACCCGACCGGACCGCACCTCTGGTACCTGCCCGAGCGGGCCGCCACGCTGCCAACCGAGGCCCTCAGCGCCCTGCCGCCCCTGCTGGCGCAACAGGGCTTCCAGGGGCACATGGGCCTGGCCATCGAACTGGGGGGCGCGCCGGTGGGCACCCTCATGGTCAACACCCGCGGCCCGCGCCAGTTCCTCGATGACGAAGCCCAGCTCTTCGGCATCCTCGCCAACCTGCTGGTGCAGACCCTGGAGCGGGAACGGCTCAGCCAGGAAGCCCTGGCCCGCGAGAAGCTGGAACAGGAACTGGACCTGGCCCGCGAGATCCAGGCCAGTTTCCTGCCCAACTGTTGCCCCGGCGTGCCTGGCTTTCAGATCGAAGCCTACTACCGCGCCGCGCGGCAGGTCGGCGGCGATTTCTACGATTTTATCGCCCTCCCCGCCGCCCACGGGCAGCCGTCCCCGCCCAGCGATCCGCCCCGGCGCGAAGTTACCTTCCGCGGGGGGCGCCTGGCCGGCCCAGAGATGCCCGATCTCTCCACCGCGCAGCGCCTTGGCGTGGTGATCGCTGACGTGACCGACAAGGGCGTGCCTGCGGCGCTGTTCATGGCCCTCTCGCGCACCCTGCTGCGCGCCAGCGCCATAGATGGCCGCCAGCCCGCCGAGGTGCTCCAGCGCGCCAACCGGCTCATTCTGGCCGACTCGCGCGCCGGTCTCTTCGTGACCACCTTCTACGCCGTGCTCGAACCGCGCACGGGCGGTCTGACCTACGCCAACGGCGGCCACAACTACCCGCTACTCTACGAAACCGCCACTGGCCAGGTGCGCCCGCTGCGCGCTCAGGGTGTCGTCCTCGGCATTGTGCCCGATCCCCGCTTTGAACAGATGGCCCTCACCCTGAACCCCGGTGACGTGCTCCTGCTTTACACCGATGGCGTCACCGAGGCGATGAACGGCGAGCGCGAACTCTTCGGCGACGACCGTCTCGCGGCCGTCCTGCGAGCCAATGCCCACCACGGCCCGCAGGAGATCATCAACGCCGTGCTCGCCGCGGTCGGCGATTTTGCCGGCGGCCAGAGCCAGGCGGATGATATTACCATGGTGGTCATTAAACGGACGGATGGGGGGTAGGGCCGAAGCAGTGGCGCAACCTCTGCCTCGGCCCTACGCCGCGGGCAGGGTGAAACTGAAGGTGCTCCCCTGGCCCTCGACGCTGCTGGCCCAGAGACGCCCGCCGTGGCCCTCCACCAGGTGCTTGGCGATGGCCAGGCCCAGGCCGGTGCCGCCCGCGTTGCGGGTGCGGGCGCGATCGACCTTGTAGAAGCGTTCGAAAATGCGCGGCAGCTCCTGGGCGGGAATGCCGATGCCCGTGTCAATCACGCTCACCTGGAGCCAGAGACCACCGCCCGGAGAGACCTCGTCATGCTCCGCGTCGCCGTTGTGGTTCACAAGCTCGGTGCGGACCGTCACGTGGCCGCCGGGGGCGCTGAACTTGACCGCGTTGTGCAGCAGGTTGAGCAACACCTGGCCCACCCGGTCGCCATCGATCAGGGCGCACGACGCCGCGTCGTGGAACTCCGCCGCGATGGCGATCCGCTTGCGGTCGGCCTGGGGCTTGATGCGCTCCAGGGCGCGTTCCACGACCGGGCGGATCGGCGTCGGTGTCAGTTTCAGGGTTACGCGACCGGATTCGATCTGCGAGAGTTCGTGCAACTCGTCAACCAGTTGGGTGACGGCGTCAACCTCCTGGGCCATCTGGCCGAGCATGCGCCGCGCCACCTCGGGCGGCGGCTCTGACTGCAGGGTTTCGACCAGGAGTTTGAGGGACGCCAGCGGGGTGCGCAGTTCGTGGGACACGTTCGCCACCAGGTCGCGGCGGGAACGCTCGAGCATGCTTAACTGGGTAATGTCACGGATCAGCAACATGGCGCCGATGGTCTGGCCGTTGGGGGCGATGGGGCTACACTGCACGCGCAGGGTGCGGCCGCTGGAGATGGGCTTCATGGCCATCTCGCGGGCCTCGCCGTCGCGGAGCGTTTCGGCCACCAGCGCGTCGGCCTGATGATCGCGCAGGAGCATGATCAGGCCCTGGCCGAGGGTGTCAACAGCCGGCGCGAGCAACTCTTCGGCCCGGCGATTGAGCAGGCGGATCTGCCGCTCCAGATCAACCACGATCAGCCCCGAGTCGAGTGCTGCCACGGCGCTCTGGAAGAGGGGATGCTGCAGGGGAGAAAACGGATCGGCGGGTGGCGCCGTCTCAATGGCGGGCGCCGTGGTGGCCCGCGCCAGGCGGCGCCAGAGCCAGGCGCTGAGGGCGAGGCTCGCCACCAGCGCCAGCGCCAGCGCAATCGTGAGCGTGCTCATGCTCAGGCTTCGGGGACCTCGAAACGGTAGCCCACCCCGCGCACCGTCTGAATGTAGCGTGGGCGGCTGGGGTCCGGTTCGATTTTCTCGCGCAGCCAGCGGATATGGACATCAACGGTGCGGCTGTCGCCGACAAAATCCAGGCCCCAGACGCGCTCGAGCAGCAGGTCACGGGAGAGGGCGATGCCGTGGTTGCGGATCAGGCAGGTGAGGAGGTCGAACTCCTTCTGAGGGAGGGCCAGTTCCTGGCCCTCGCGCCAGGCGCGGCGGCTGCTGGTATCAACGCGGAGCGCGCCGGCCTCGAGCACCTCGCGCCCGAGGCGTGGTTGCCGCTCGCTGCGCCGCATAATCGCCCGCAGGCGGGCGAGCATCTCCCCCAGACTGAAGGGTTTGCTGACGTAATCATCGGCGCCAAGCTCCAGGCCGGCGACCCGGTCAACCTCGTCCTGGCGCGCGGTAAGCATCATGATCGGCACGTCGCTTTCCTGGCGCAGGATGCGGCACACCGAAAAGCCATCGAGACGGGGGAGCATAATGTCGAGCACTACCAGATCAGGACGCTCGCGCCGGGCCAGTTCCAGCCCCTGGACCCCGTCGGAGGCCACGAGGACGCCGTAGCCTTCGCGCTCCATGTTGTAGCGTAAGGTTTCGGCGAGGGTCGTATTATCTTCGACGAGCAGAATGGTCGCCATACGCTCTCCTTGCGAGGCGCAACACCTCGCATCTCCTTCTCCCTGGATGATACAACGCCGGCGCCGGCGCTGCGTGCGCTGGCGTCCGGCGTTGTGTGATCCGCGCGGCGGAACAATGGTCGGGGCGGAGGGATTTGAACCCACGACCCCCGCGTCCCAAACGCGGTGCTCTACCAGGCTGAGCCACGCCCCGTCACGCCATTAGCGTAGCAGCATACGCGCCGGATGTCAAACTGCGGTACAATACGGGCCATCTCATGCATTCGCGCTGGCGAGCGCCGCTGCATCCCGTCCCGCGACCCGTGCCGCAGGCGGCGCGGAGCGTGTCAGCGCCAGGAGTTCGCAGTGATGCGCACCACAGCAGTTCTGACCGATCCGTCATTCGACGCCCACACCTGGCACGGGCACGTCGAACAGGCCGCGCGGCTCCAGGCCATTCGCGCCGCGTTGGACAGCAGCGGCCTGCGCCAGCACGTGCATCAACTCACGCCGCGCCCGGCGCCCGAAGCGGCGCTTCTGGCCGTCCATACCGCCGATCTGCTCCGTAAGATCCGCCAGTTCGCCAGCTACGGCGGCGGCCAGTTCGATGTTGATACCTACGTGACCGCCGACTCGTGGGATGCCGCCGTGCTCGCCGCCGGCTGCGCGATCAACGCGGTCGAGGCGGTGATCCAGCGCCAGGCGCACAACGCCTTCGCGCTGGTGCGGCCCCCCGGACACCACGCGACCCCGGGCCGGGCCATGGGCTTTTGCCTGATCAACAACGTCGCCGTGGCCGCGCGCTACGCCCTCGATCACTTCGGCTTGCAACGGGTCGCCATTGTGGACTACGATGTGCACCACGGCAATGGGACGCAGGACATCTTCTACGAAGAACCGCGGGTGTTGTTCTGCTCGACCCACGCCGCGCCGTTCTACCCCGGCACGGGCAGCGTTGGCGAGATGGGCAGCGCCGCGAAGGCCCCCGGCGCGACGCTGAATGTGCCTCTGCCCTTCGGTACCGGCGATCAGGGTTACACGCTGGTCTTCGAGCAGGTCATCGCGCCCGCGCTGCGGCGCTTCCAGCCGCAGCTCATCCTGGTCTCCGCCGGCTACGATGCCCACTGGAGCGACCCGCTCGGCCCGATGGTGCTCTCGGTGCACGGCTACGCCCAGTTAACGCAAACGCTCATCAACCTGGCCGACGAACTCTGCGGCGGGCAGATCGTGCTGGTGCTCGAGGGTGGCTACAACCTCGAGGCCCTGAGCGCCTGCGTGGTGGCCTCGCTGCGCCTGCTCCTTGCTCAAGGCGCCGGGCCGGACCCGATCGGCGAGGTGACCGCCCTCGAACCGCTGTCGGAGGTCAATCGGGTGATTGCAACGCTGCAGGAGCGGCATCCGTTGCTGAAAGCGGCAGGAGTCGCATGAGCATCGCAGTGATCAACTACGGCGCGGGGAACCTGCCGAACGTGGTGCGCGCCTTGCGCCACGTGGGCGCCGACCTGACGGTCACCGATGATCCCGCGGTGGTGCTCTCCGCCGAAGCGGTGGTGCTGCCGGGAGTCGGAGCGACCGCCGACACGATGCGCAGTCTCGAAGCTCTGGGCATCGCCGCCGTGCTGCCACAGGTAGTGGCCCGGGGCCGGCCGTTCCTGGGGATCTGCGTGGGGATGCAGGTGCTGCTGCGCGCCAGTGAGGAGTTCGGGTTGCACCCCTGTCTGGGCATCATCGGCGGAACGGTGCGCCGGCTCCCGGATGCGGCGGGCAAGATCCCGCAGATCGGCTGGAACCAGGTGCGGTATGCGCCTGCCTTCGCCACCCATCCGCTTTTCAGCGGCATCCCCGATGGGAGCAATTTTTACTTCGTGCACTCCTACTACTGCGATGTTGACGACCCGGACGTGGTCGCCGGTCGCACCGAGTATGGCCTGGCCTTCCCCAGCGTGATCATTCGCGATCATCTGGCCGCGGTGCAGTTTCACCCCGAAAAATCGGGCCGCTGCGGGCTGCAATTGTTGCGGAACTTCGTCACCCTGGCCGGGTCGCCATCACGGACGTCCGCTTCCGCTGGATCGGTAAGCGGCGAGGGACGGTAATCAATGGAAATCATCCCCGCGATTGATCTGAAAGACGGCCACTGCGTCAGGCTCTACCAGGGCGACTTCGCCCAGGCAACCGTCTACAGCGAGGACCCGGTGGCCGTGGCGCGCCACTGGGAAGCCCTGGGGTCGCCGCGCCTGCATGTGGTCGATCTGGACGGGGCGCGCAATGGTCGCCCGACCAATACGGACGCGGTCATCGCCATCGTGCGGGCCGTTGGCATCCCCGTGCAACTGGGTGGAGGGTTGCGCCGGGAAGAAGACATCAGCGCCGTACTGGCCCTCGGTGTCGATCGGGTGATCCTGGGCACCGCCGCCGTGGAGCAGAGCGACCTGGTGGCCCGGCTCGTCGCGCGCTTCGCCGAGCGCATCATCGTCGGCGTTGACGCCCGCGATGGCCGGGTGGCAACCGCGGGCTGGACCAGCCTGGCCCCGGTGCTGGCGACCGACCTGGTAGCGCGTATGGGCGACCTCGGGGTGCGCCGGGTGATCTACACCGACATCAGCCGCGACGGGACGTTGACCGAACCAAACTTCGCGGCGCTGGCGGAACTGCAAAGCCTCAACGGTCCGGCGATTATCGCCAGTGGCGGGATTACCAGCATCGAGCATCTGCGGCGTCTGGCACGCCTCAAGGTCGAGGGGGCGATTGTCGGCAAGGCGCTCTACAGCGGGGCGCTCGATCTGGCCGCCGCTCTGGCCGCCCTGCGCCCGTAAGCGCTTCACGAGGGGCGCCAGGAGGGCCGCGGCCTTCCAGGAACGCGCCGGCCCATCCCTTTGGTGGCGGGAGGGCACGGGAGGGCGCAGCCGTCCCGGAACGTCTTCTTTGCATTTCATCGTTATGCGGCGCAGCCGCCTGGACAGGAAGGAACGTTCGATGACCAACCCGGATTTCACCGCCAAATACGAAGAGGAGCGCCTGCGCGTCCACGAACAGTCGCAGTTGGTCTACTTGCAGGGTCAGATCGACGAACTGCGCCGGTTGTTGAAGGAGCAATCCAACAAGTACAACCTGGTTGTGGAACAGGTGCGCAAAACCGAGGCACTGGTAGGGCAGGTGCAGAGTCTCTTCGAGCGCCACGCGGAGGAGACCCGCCAGGCCGGCGAGAGTGTGCGGCGCGACGTGGTGGCCCTGCGCAAGGAGGTGGCCGGGGCACTGGTAAAGCTCGAGGAGGGCGTTCGCCCTATTCGCGATCTCCAGTCGCAGATCCAGCAAGTGGCCGAGGCCCGGAAGCAGGATCGCGACTTTGTGACCCCCTGGCTGGGGCGCATCGAACAGACCGAACGGCAGATCGCCGCGATCCAGTCGCAGATCAAGGAGCTGGATGATCGCCAGCGCCAGGTGCTGCTGCAGCTTGACCGGCTGCGCGAGGCCGACGCGATGGCGGTGCAGGAGGTGCGGCGCGTGGCCGAAGAGTTGCAGATCGAGAAGCAGAGCCTGCGACGGCAGGCGGTAGAGGCGCAGCAACTGGTCACTGACGTGCATAGCGTGCTGGAGGAGCACGCCTCGCGCATCGCCCGCCTCGATGATATTCGCCAGCACATCGAGCTGTTCGCCGAAGCCCTGCCCAAACAGATCAGCGAGGTCGCGGCGAAATTGCCCGATATTGTGGCCGACATCAAACGGATTGAACGTATCTCGACCGAGCGCTTCTTGATGAACCAGGAACGCCTGGAGGACGTGCGTTTGCAGGCCGACGAGAAGATCAGCGCGCTCCAGGAGGCCGATGAGCAGCACCTGCGCCAACTCACGACCTGGCTCGAGCGTCTCGATGGCTTCCTGCGCGAACTCGAGCAGCGCCTCACCCGCGACACGGCGCGCCTGGAGCACGCGCAGCAGTTGCACATCGCCCGGATCCTGGAACTCGAGCGCCGCGAACTGCTGGCCCTCGACATGCTCTTCGCCTCGGTGCGCGACGTTACGGAGCGCATCCACGCCGCGCAACGCGAAGCCACGGGAGAGTAGCGGGCGAAAAATCTTTCGCCCGGGCGGCGCGGGCGGCGCGGGCGGCGCGGGCGAAAAATCTTTCGCCCGTACCCGGGCGGCGCGGGCGAAAGATTTTTCGCCCGTACCCGGGCGAA
This sequence comes from Chloroflexaceae bacterium, assembly GCA_034431835.1. Lineage (GTDB taxonomy): Bacteria > Chloroflexota > Chloroflexia > Chloroflexales > Chloroflexaceae > JACAEO01. The sequence continues at coordinate 22,527 of DAOUDA010000206.1, forward strand.
AGATTTTTCGCCCCTACGCGCGCCGCAAGATGAAGATACGTGGATAGAGGCCCCCGAGGTCCACACGCAGCGCTCGTTCAACCCTCCAGACCGGCGAGCCGGACAGGAGGCGCTCCATCAGGCGCACTTCGTGCGAAAGCAGCGCGCAGTGGGCGCCGGGGCGCGCCACCCGCGCAGCCTCGGCCAGCAGGGCGGGGTAGAGTTCGAGATTCTGCGCGTGTGAACCAACCAGGTGGCCAAATGGCAGATCGCCGGTGATCACGTCAACGGCCGCGTCGGGCAGGGGCAGTGATCGGGCGTCCCAGGGTTGCACCTCGGCGCGTTCGCGCACCCCGGCCGCGTCGAGGTTGGCGCGGGTGCAGGCCAGGGCCCGCGCGTCGGTGTCGCAGCCGATGGCCCGCCTGGCCGCTCCCAGCAACAGCCGCTCGATCAGCAACGTCCCCGAACCACAGCCGATGTTCAGATACACATCCCCCGCCGCGGGCGCGGTGAGCAGGTTCATGGCGCAGGCGACCGGGCCGTTCAGGGCGCCCTCCATATTGCAAACGCGCCACGAACGGGTCGCCAGGGGGCGTGGCGAGAGCCGCACGAGCCAGTCCCAGCCTGTCTGCGTCTCGTCCCGGCGCAGGCGGAGCAGCAGATCCCCATCATCAACACCGACGGCTAATCCCAGACGGCCCGCCAGTTCGCTTTTGAGACGTGTCAGCACCGTCGAGTCGGCGCCCGCGGCGCTGAGAAAGAGCGTGTGAAAGGTTCCGTGCGGATACAGGCGCAGCACGGTCTCGCAGTCGGCCAGCGCCAGGCGCAGGTGCTCGTCGCCCAGCAGGGCGCGGGGCCGCGGCACGGGGAAGTGGCGCGCCAGGTACACTGACGCGGCCAGGCGCAGGCCAGACAGCGCGCGGAGGTCGCCCGTGTAGCGCGCCCGGATCACACCAGGTCGCTCGTCGTTCTCGAGACGCATGGCGCGACCGAGCTGGCGCAGTTCGCGCCACGCCAGCGGCTCAAGCCCCTCAGCGACCACGATCTCCAGCCGCCGGCCTGGCTGATCGGGTTGCGGCGCGCGTCCTTTGTTATAATGGTTCATACTGAGGTAACCATAGGCGGTTGGAGAGGTGTGGGAACCCGAGTTTCCCTCCAGGGTTGATGTAACGGCTCTGTGGCAAGCCCCAGACTCCAGGTTTCGCGTTGGGCGGCTACGCTGTCCCAACCTCACCGGGAGGCGGACCTGGCGTCAGCCCCGGGTTTGCCGATTGCCTGTCTGCGAGCGATAAGGTGGCGCACCTCGGAAGGGTGCGCCGCACGCAACCTGTGAGCCTGCGCTACCTCATCTCCACGTGACTCACTCAGAAGCACCTATGAGCGAACAGACCTTCTCTCTCGGCATTACGTACTGGCCGCGACGGCGGCGCTCCGCTGAACGCATCCTCTGCTCGTGGAGCGACGCCGACACCGTGGCCCTCCGTGATGAACTCAGTCATATTGCCGAACTGGGGTTCACCAGGGTGCGCTTCGAGTTGCGCTGGGCCGAAGTCCTGCCCGACCTGCGCGTCAATACCGCCGCTCTACGAGGACTGGAACGCGGGCTGGATCAGGCTGCGGATCACGGCCTCCAGGCGGTCGTGGCCGTGCTGGGCGCAAGCCTGGGGGGCGCGTTGCACCTGCCGGCCTGGGCCGTAGGCTTCCGGCTGCCCAATGATCTGCGACTCGCCCGGCGCCTTGGCCCGCCGGTCGTGATGGCGCCCCCCGACCAGCCGGTCGTGCTGGCCGGAGAGCAGTACTCGGCCGAACCGCCGCGCGACCTCTATGGCGAGCCGGAGTTGCTCGCGGCGCAGCGGCAGGTGCTCCATGAAACCATCGGCAACCTGAGCGCGCACCCGGCCGCCGCCGGCTGGCAGATCGGCGCCGACATGGAGCGCATTCGCCGTCCGGCCTCGGCGCGGGCCGCCGCCGAGTGGTGGGGCGACCTGGCGACTCGCGCCCTCGACCACGGGGCGCGCCGGGTAATCGGTGTTGTGAGCGCCATGAGCCTGGAGCGTCGCGATACCCTGCGCCCGGAGCAGATTGTGCGCCACCAGGGCCAGGTGGCCGTGTCGGTCGCGGCCTGGGCGCCCCCCGTTACGGAACGGCTCGACGATACGCGCCGTGTTCGTTTTCTGCACGCCCTCACCGCTGCCCTGGCACGGGCAGAAGACAGCAAGGCCGCGCCGGTCATTGTCGCCGACCTGGGCGTGCCCACGACCGTGCCGGGGTCCAACGGCCTGGTCGCCAGCGAGATTTTTGGCCGCACGGTGCTGCATCCTCTGCTCGATGAGGAGCGCCAGGCAACCCTGCTCGAAGAAGCCCTCGCCGCATTGTACCGCGACGGCGCGGCCGAGGTGTGGCTGCCGATGTACGCCGATCCTGCTCCGGACGTATGGAACGTTCCGCCGCTGGATCGCTCCTGGTGGGCGCGCACGACGGGCCTGGTCGCCCCTGGCGGGCGCGAGAAACCGGCTGCCGAGGCCCTGCGCGCCTTCGCGGCCCGGCTGCGCGCCGGGCGTCTGCCCGCGCCCGCCGGGCCGCCCGAGCTGCCCCTCGATCCAGAACGCTACTGCTACCAACCCGAAGGCAGGTTCGCC
>DAOUDA010000207.1:0-1939 GCA_034431835.1 Chloroflexaceae bacterium
AACGGCGCCGGCACGGCCATTCCGTTCACCTACCTGGGCGGCGGCGGGCCGGGGAACGAGGATGACCTTTTCAACAATGGAATCCAGTTAATTGACACCAGCGTTGGAGCATGCCAGAAGTATCATCCTGACGATGGTTCGAATATCATTGTGATCACCTACGATCTCCAGGTGGACCCTAACGTCCAGCCGGGGCAGGTGATCCTCAACCGCGGCACGCTGACCAGCTACGCCGGCGATGAGGGTGGAACGAACCACGTTGACCCCGCCGGCCCGCCTTTTGACCAGGCCTCGGTGACCGCCGCGACGCCGCAGTTGGCCAAGTCCATCGTGGCGACCTCGGCGGCCCATACCGAGGAGAGCGCCACGCCCCCGGTGGCCATCGGCGAGATCGTGCGCTACCAACTGGCCATGCGCGTGCCCGAGGGCCGCTGGGACAGCGCCCAGATCCAGGATCGCCTGCCCGATGGGCTGCGCTTCCTCAACGACAGTACCGCCAGGGTGGCGCTGATCAGCAATGGCGCCGGGCTGGCCTCGGACACGCTGAGCGGCGCCGGGCTGGCCATCAGCGGCAACACGCCGGCCACGCCGTCCTTCGTGCTGCCCGACGCCGCCGTGTCGGCCAGCGCCACCGCCAATGATGATAGCTACAGCTCCGGCACAGATGTCTTCTTCAACCTGGGCACCCTGACCAACGCCGACAACGACCCCGACGACGAGTATGTGGTCGTGGAGTTCAATGCCCTGGTCGAGAACGTGGCCGGCAACACCGCCGGCGTCCAGCGGGCCAACGACTTCATCGTTTACCGCGCCGGCAGTCCGATCACTGCGCCCGGCGGCGGCGGGCCGATCGCCTCGAACAGCGTCGCCGCCCGCGTGGTCGAGCCGGCTCGCACCCTCGACAAGACGATCATCAATCCCGCAAGCGCGACCGGCGACGCGGGCGATACGATCACCTACCGCATTGACTACGCCAACCCCGTGGGCGCCAATGTCACCGACGCCTTCGATGTGCGCATCAGCGACGCCCTGCCCGTCAATCTGACCCTCAACCTCGCCAGTGTGAGCGTGACCCTCAACGGCGGGGCCACCGGCGCCACCAACACCAGCGCCGGGAACACGCTGGATGTCACCATTGATCGGGTGCCCCCCGGCGGCTCGGTGCGCATCGAGTACACCGCCACGGTGGGAACCGGCGTCACCCCCGGCCAGCAGATCACCAACACGGCTAACCTGACCTACACCAGCCTGCCAGGTGCCAACGGCGCCGCCGCCGGCGACAACCCCACCGGCTCGGCCACCCCCGGCGTGCCCGACAGCGACACCGGCGAGCGCATCGCCACCGCCAGCGACACTGCCACGCTGACGGTTATTACCCCCGCGCCAACCAAGATCTTTGTCGCCACCTCGGAGGCCCATACGTCCGATACGGCTTCAACGCCACGGGTGGCCATCGGTGAGATCGTGCGCTACCGTCTTGCCGTGCGCCTGGCCGAGGGAACGGCAGCGAACTTCCAGCTACGCGATAATCTGCCCAATGGCCTGACCTTCCTCAACGACGGCAGCGCGCGGGTGGCCTTTGTGGCCAACGAAGCCGGAGGTGGGATCAACTCCTCGACCATCACCACTGCCCTGCCGGCCTGTAGCGGCCTGAACGTGAGCGGCAACAGCGCCACCCTGGCGGCGCTCTCTTCCAGCAGTGTCACCTGCCCGTTGCCCGCCAGCGCCATTAGTCCGGCCACCTTCGGCACCGGCGCCGATCCGACCTTCAGCCTTGGCAACCTGACCAACGGCGACTCGGACGCCGACGAGGAGTTCGTCGTGGTCGAGTTCAATGCCCTGGTGGATAATCGCACCGCCTCCGGGTTTGATGGCAATGACGCCGGAGAGACGCGTCCCAACACCTTCACGGTGCGCGTCAACGGGGTGCAGATCGGCT
>DAOUDA010000208.1:0-34675 GCA_034431835.1 Chloroflexaceae bacterium
TCCCCACGCCCCGCCGCTCAGGGAGGGGCTGGAAGGGCGTAGCCCTCCCAGACAAGGAATCGGACAACCAGGTTATCCGGATAGGCTCTAAGCGCCCTGACCTGGCGATCTTCTGTGTGGAGCCACCCGATACCGACGAGGCGCTGGAGATCATCCCGGCGGCCGTGGTCGAAGTACTCAGCCTGGGCTTCGAGGAGAAGGATCTCGGCGAGGATGGCGTGCCGTTCTACCTGGCCTACGGCGTCCAGGAGGTGATCATCTTTGATCCGCGCAGCAGTGCGGTCTACCACGACGCGCGCGGCCAGGAGCGGCGCACATTCACGGCCCCGGTCACGCTCGACCTGTGCTGCGGATGCTGCGTAACGCTGGCATAGGCGCGCTCCGGCGCCTCAGGCGACGCCCTTCTCGGTCGGTTCAGGGCGTTCCACCCACCCCTGGATGCTCGCGATGACCTCACGGGCGGAGTGGTCGCTGTGGGTGGTTCCGTCAGGCAAGGTGGCGTTGCTGTCGTAGTAGCCGCCCTTCCCCATATGGGTGAGCGGCCCAATGGCTCGCTCGCGGTAGATGCCCCGCTCGCGGGCCTGCCGCCAGGGTGAGCGGCGGTTGAGCGGCCAGCGGCCGGGAAAGACGATCTGTGGAAGGATGGTCGCGACCGGGTCCTTCGTCCCATAGAAGTGGTCAACATGGGTAAAGTGGAGGATGGCGGCGTCGCCGCTCATCACCCCACCCAGAGAGACCAGACGCACGGGGGCTCCCAGGGCGCTGGCGAGGAACGGCCCCGCCCCGAGGCCCATCTGCCCGCCACCGCTCGATCCGACCAGGGTGATCGCCGCCCCGCTGCCGGGGACGTAGCCATGGCGGGCCAGCGTGACCAGGATCTGCTGTGCCAGCCCCAGGCCGATAACCGGGCCGTAGCGCCGGTCGGCCGAGACGAGCACCTGGAAGAGGTTGCGGGCGCTGATCAACTGCTGCCAGGGCCCGCCCCGGGCGATGGCCCGATACCAGAAGCGCCCGAGGGGCCGTTCCGGGTCGTCGAGGCTCAGGCCCAGCACCGAGTAGGGCAACACTCCCTCGATCACCACGCTGTCCGGCAGGTGCGTCCGCAGGTAGGCGATGAACGGGCGCTCCTCCAGCGGCGCCTGGCCGGTGCGCGGGCTGCCCACCCCTGAGAGGAAAATGACGTAGTGCCGCGCGGGGGACACTTCACGCCCCTGGTGTTGCCGCAGGGCGCGAGCGGCAGGCGCCAGCGCGTGCTCATCACCGAACCAGCCCGCCCACCAGCCAGGGGACTCGAGCGGAGCGAGGGCCAGGCTTACAACAACGAGGGCGAGAGCGCCGACAAGGAGGAGCGAGAGCATAGGTGTGGCAGGGAACCCGGGCAGGGAGACCCTCTCGAACGCACGACCGGCGTCCCTCGCGATGGGACGCCGGTCGGATTGGAACATCCTGTTGTGGCGGGGAGGGAGGGATTCGAACCCTCGACAGGGTCACCCCTGTAGCGGTTTAGCAAACCGCCGCACTAGGCCACTATGCGACCTCCCCGTGCGGTGGAACACCAGAACTGGAGGGGGCGGTGGGATTCGAACCCACGAGGCTCATCGCCTGGATGTTTTCAAGACATCTGCCATCAACCGCTCGGCCACGCCCCCATGGTGTGCCGGCGCGCATAAAAATTGGCAGGCGGGACAGGAATCGAACCTGCAACCTGCGGATTTGGAGGCCGCTGCTCTGCCAGTTGAGCTACCCGCCTTCACACCCATTGATGATACCATACCTGGTGGCGCTTTGCAACCACGCAAGTCGCGACAGGGCTTTTGCAAAGACCTCGGGGCAGGCCCCCAACTCCGGACTCCCCGCCGTGGGGAAGGGCTTTGCTCAAGCCCTGCGCGGGGTGGTGGCGTGGGGAAACCGGGTTTCCCCACGCCCCTCCCGGGGGCCGTGTTAACCATCGGGTGGCGCGCCCTGACGCTCCAGGGCGTCGCGCATGCGTTCCAGTCCCTCGGCCAGCAACGCCCGCGGGCAGCCGAAGTTGAGCCGCACGAAGCCCTCGCCGCCCGGGCCGAAGGCCGTCCCATCCGAGAGGGCCACCCTGGCGCGCTCAAGAAAGAAGTGATAGGGATTGCCCTCGATCCCGGCTTCGCGGCAGTCGATCCACCCCAGGTAGGTAGCTTCGGGAACGGTGGTGCGTAGCTGCGGCAGGCGCTCGCGCAGGTAGCGCAGGTAGAAATCGCGATTGGCGCTGAGGTAGGCGCGCAGGGCCGCCAGCCAGGGTTCGCCTTCCTCATACGCGGCCAGGGCGGCGGCGTAGCCCATCGCGTTGACATAGGGCACGATGCCGGCGCTCGCCCGCGCCAGGCGCGCGCGCCACTCCGCGCTGGGAACCACCATGAGTCCGCAGCCGAGACCGGGGAGGTTGAAGCTCTTGCTCGGCGATAGCAAGGTGATCGTCTGCGCGGCGATGTCGGGGCCGAGCGTGGCCATCGGGACGTGCCGTGTCGTGCCCAGCAGCAGGTCGCAGTGGATCTCGTCGGAGCAGATCAGCGTGCCGTTTTGCAGGCAGGCCTCGGCCATGCTCCGCAGGGTGGCCACGTCGTACATCAGGCCGACGGGGTTATGGGGGTTAGAGAGCAGGAACAGGCGCGTGCGGGCGTGGAGCGCGCCGGCAAAGGCCTCCAGATCGAGACGGTAGCTGAGCGTCCCCCCCTGCGCCTCGCGGGTCAGTTCGAGGGTGTCGCAGACGCGGTTGTGGAAGCCGGGGGCGCTGAGAAAGGGCGGGTAGGCCGGGGTAAGGGTCAGCACGTGGTCGCCCGTTTCGCCGACCGCCCGGCAGAGGAGGTTGATCGCCACCACCAGGCTGGGCACGTACATGATCTGTTCGGGCGTCACCTGCCAGTTGTACAGGCGCTCCAGGCGCTCACAGATCAGCGGCGCGAGACGTGGTGGCGGCAGGGTATAGCCGAACGTGCCCTGTTCGGCGCGCTCGCGCAGCGCGCGAATGACCGGTTCAGGCGAACGAAAGTCCATGTCGGCGACCCACATAGGCAATACGTCGGCGGGGTAGTACTCCCACTTGGCGCTGCCGGCGCCGCGGCGAGGAATGATCGTGTCGAAGTCGTAGTTCATGTGCAAACCTGAGGTGAACACGAGAAGCATTTGGGAGGGCCATGCCCTCCCAAACCATTCCAATTGTAGCCGCCTGATGGGCAGAGTCAAGGGCCAGGCCCGGGTGTGCTACAATTAAGTCAACGCCGCAAGACCGTTCCGCTGGCGTACACAATGGGGAGCGGAAACCCGTGAACGCAACTACTGCATCCGACGACTTCGCGCTAAAGGGTCCGGTCACGATCTGGGATGGGCCAGTCTACTACCGGGAGGCGAATTCGGGGCCGCGCCCGCCCGTGCTGTTGCTCCACGGCTGGGGCGGCTCGTCGCGTTACTGGCGCGCCACCCTGGCGGCCCTGGGCGCCGATCGCCGCGTGCTGGCCCCCGACCTGCCCGGTTTCGGCGACTCGCCGCCGCTGCCGGGCCCCGCCAGCGCCGACCGGCTGGCGGAGCTGGTGATTGCCTTCGCCGATGCCATGGGATTCGATCAGTTCGACCTCAACGGCCATTCGTTCTGCGCCAGTGTGGCCGTCTACGTCACTGAACGCTATCCCCAGCGGGTGCGCCGGCTGGTGCTGACCTGTATGAGCACCTTTCGCAGCGAGTTCGAGCGTCGGGTGGTTGAGCAGGTTCACAACCTGATGGCCCTGTGGATGGCCCTGCGGCGCCCCTGGATGGCCGAACGCCGCTTCATCTACCGGGCGATCGCCTCGCGCTTCTTTTACCGCCCCCCCGCCGACGACACGGTCCTGCGCGAGAGTTTCGCCGATTTTCTGAAGATGGACCGCCGCACCGCGCTGGAGACGGCGGCCAATGCCGGCGATCCACACATCAACCAGGCCCTCCAGGCGGTGCGCTGCCCCACGCTGGTGATCGGCGCGCGCCAGGACAAGATTATGCCCCCGCCCGGCACCCCCGAGGTGGCCCGTCTGGTACCTGGCAGCCGCCTGGTGTGGATCGAACAGTGCGGACACCTGCCCATGGTCGAGAAGCCCGAGGAGTACCATCGCCTGGTACGGGAGTTTCTCGATGCGTAGGGCCCTGCTGAGCCGTCAGGAGCCAGCGTGAACCCCGGCGTCTCGATCATTCTTGTCACCTACAACAGTGCTCCGCATCTAACCGTGTGCTGCGCGGCCCTGCGCGCCCTGAGCTACGATCCGCCCCCGCAAATTGTGGTTGTGGATAACGCCTCCCAGGACGACAGTGTCGCCCTGGTACGGCGGTTGCTGCCCGAGGCGCTCTTGCTGCCGCAGGAAACGAACCTCGGCTTTAGCGGCGGGGTGCGATGCGGGGTGGCTGCCAGCACTGGCGAGATCCTGGCGCTCTTGAATCCCGACACCGTGGTTGACCCCCACTGGTTGGCGGCGCTGGTGGAGGCCCTGGCCAGGCCGGGTTGCGGTATTGCGGGCAGCAAAATCGTTGATCTGGACGGACGCCGACTCCGCCATACTGGCGGCACGTTGCGCTGGCCGGATGTTCTGGCCCATCATCGCGGAGAGGGCGAGCGCGACACCGGACAGTACGAGACCGCAGAGGTGGTCGAGTTCGTTACCGGCGCGTCGCTGGCGCTACGACGCGGGCTGTGGGAACGCCTTGATGGCCTGGATCCGGGCTTCTTTCCCGGCTATTTTGAGGACGTTGATCTCTGCTGGCGCGCGCGAGGGCTCGGCGCGGAGTGCTGGTACACGCCCCGATCGGTCCTGCGTCACGGCGAGGCATCATCAACCGGATCGTTTAGCGGTGCGTTCTACTACTACCACCACCTGAACCGCCTGCGCTTCGCCTGCAAGCATATGGACTGGCAAACGCTCTGGAACGGCTTCGCGCCCGCCGAGGACCACCGCTTGCGCCAGGCTTCCGCGCTTGATCGGGCCGTGGCCAGTCTGGTGTACCGCCAGTCGTTGCCCCACGGGCTGGCTGCACCTGACGCTGCTGCGCGCGCGACCATCCTGCGCCGCGGGCGCGTCCTGGCGACGGTCGCGGCCACGCTACAGGACCAGCCCAACGCATGGCCGGCGGCGGCCCGCGATCTCCTGGGTGTTCCGACGAGCAGCGTGGCGCTCGCCGCCCTGCTTGCCGAGGCGGAGACAGAAGCGGTCTTGCGCGAGCATCGCTTTCACTCGCGCGTACCCCTGGTCGCGGCCCTCCGTCGCGCCTGGAACGGTATCGCGACCCGGTGGTACGTGCTGCCCCTTATGCACCAGCAGACCCGCTTTAATCTCGCGGCGCAGCGCAGCCTGGCGCACCTGCGGGAGCACATTGATCGCCACGCCCAGCAAGCTACACTCGAGACCCAGGTACGGCAGGCCCTGCTCTGTTATCGCCTCGCGTTGCTTCAGGCCGGCGCGCCGCTGTAAACTGGCGCCGACGCATGGTTTCGCGGCGCGGCGCGCCCGGGGAGGGCCCGCAACGTCGCCCTCCCCAGACGCGCCGCGCCCACATCGCGCTACGGCCGCACGACCACCGGCGTCTCGCTACAGTAACTGTAGGTGCGGGACCCGCTTTCAATCCGGGCACACACGTAGTACGTGCCTGACGCCACGGTCGAGGTGTCCCATTGAAACGCCAACGGGTTGCCGACAATCGGGACCGGATTTCTGACCGGTGTCCTGTTCCCCACGAAAGGCAGATGCACACGAGAGGCGTTGGCAGGACCGGCGGCAGCCGGGGCCGGTTCAGCGACAGCGGGGCGGGCAGGGTTCTGGAAAGGATTCTGGCGATCGGTTGTATAGAAGAACGTAATGGATCGCAGGGTTGAAGGGGACACGTTCACACCCGCTTCGACAGTGAATGGCTGCCCGCGCACCACCTCATCGTTAGCGGTAAGCCGGATCCAGTCGATCTGGAACACATCGGCCCCCGTGCCCGCCGCCGCCGGGGTTGTCTCCAGCGGATCGAACCGCAGGGTGCGAGCCTGACGGATCTGGGTCCAGCCGGCCTGGCTGGGGACTGTACTTTCCTCGCGCGGGGTCAAAATATTATCGGCCTGACGCGGGTCGCTCAGGGGAAGGGGCGGGAAGGACCGGGCGAGATCAACCGAGTAGATGTTCCACCCTTCGAGGTAGGTGCCGTATTTGGTTTCAGAACCATCGCTGGTGAGCCCGCGATCCCACCAGAAGATACGCATACCCCAGCCATTCTTAATGGCCCAGTTGATGTCTCGCGATGAAGGAAGATCGACTTTGAAGCGTACCGAGAAGTAGCGATAGTAGGTGGTGTCAATGGGCCGTTGAGGGTTGACCCGCAGCCAGAGTTGCGCATCGGAGTAGTTGAGGGGTTGCCCGTTTACCGTGGGGTGGTACACGGCGCGCGCGGTCAGGACCCCATCGTTGAAGCGGACATCAGCTATGGTAGGGGGCCAACCCGGCGGGTTGACGGCCACGATATCATCGCCCGACTGCATATCCCAGGCGCGCCCAAGCTCGGAGAGGGCATAATCAGGGCCGCTCAGCATGCTCGGACGGGCAAAGGTGAGGATCGGAACCGGCACGATAGTGAGCGGGCCCACCCAGTTGCTGACGGCCCGCGTGACGGTGCAACCATTCTCGCTGGCGCCATCCTTCAGGCGCAACTGGAAGTAATGCTGGCCAGGGGGCAAGATGCTGGTTGCCAGATCATAGCGACCGGCGCTCACAGGGAGGCCGTAGGCCAGGGGCGCGGCGTCGCGTCCGTCGGGATTGTCCGCCACGTAGATGTCGACCCGGTCGTTTGCCGCTGCGCCAGCGGCACTCCACGGAATGGCGATCGTTGGCGCCGAGGCGGGGTCGCTCAGACGGATCCAGTCGACATTGACCTGAATCCCGGCCCGGGGGATGATAAGCGGATCGATGCGCAGACCACGGACCAGCCCCTGCCAGGCGCCTGCCCGCGCATCGGGCGCCCCATTGGGCCGCGTCATATCAAAATCGTAGACCCGCCAGCCGTTCCAGGGAAAGAACCCCGTGGTCCCCTGACAGGCATCCAGGTCTGCGAAGCGTTGGCTGCCGTCGGGCCAGGTTACTGGTCTGGCGTTGGTCCACATAACCGCAAACGGCCCCTGCGTCGAACGTGGGGTAACAGACATCCGGTACGTCAGCCGGGTGTACCGTGAGGCGTCAATGGCATAGCGATCCTGAGCGCCGACTTTGTTCAGGGGCAGTTCCTGGCTCAACAATCCCTGAATGGGAGTGCTAAAGCCCTGAAACAGCGGAAACAGGTAGCCGCTGGTCTGGATGCCAGAAGCTTGATCTACCCCGCTGTAGGTTCCTGACCATATACCATTCGCGGCGCTTATACCGGTAAACCCAGTTTCATACTGAATGTCGCGAGCGCGATCCATGTCCCAGGGATCGCCGAGAACGGTGGTCGCGAAGTCATCGCCGGCATCCACGGATATGCTGAGGGTGTCAGGGGCCGCGAAGCCGATGCTTGCCGGGCCTTGCGCGGCGGCACGTCCGCCCAGGGAGGCGACCTGGTTCAGCATGAAAGGAAGCGCCCACAACAGCAGGGCGAGTGGCATGACGCGAGAGAGGTGACGGGATTGGCGCATGGATCTCCTCTACTTTCAAGTTGGCCCGCGTGTGGCGACGAAGGCCAGGCTCGGGCCGTTGGGGTGATCAGGAGCGTCGAAGGCCAGCCGGAGATGGCCGAAGCCGAAATGGCGCACGCAGGCAAGCAACTCCTCACGGGTCATCCAGGCGCTGTATTCGGCGCTACCGCCGCAGAACTTCAACTCATCGAGCGCCGACTGGTATTCCTGGCGGTAGAGGGTATGCGTGAAGCCGGCGTATTCGGCGGTGAAACTGGAGGGGAATTTTGGTGCTAGTATGGGCGAGGCGCGGATAATTTCTGCGTCGTAATAGTGGGTCCACACAAAGATCCGTTCGCTGGCCCGGGCCATGAGGGCGATCAGTTCAACCGGATTACGCATATGGTAGAGCACGCCACTGGCCACGATGACGTCAAAATGACGCGGCGCGGAGCGCAGATAGGCGACAAAATCACCACAGAGGAAATGCACGCGCTGGAGGCCGAGCACCTCTTTGACGATCAGGCACTTCAGAAAAGCGCGCGCGTTGGCTTCAATGGCCACCACTTCCGCCGCGCCGGCCCGTTCGAGCATATACGAGTGGCCCCCTTCGAGCGGCCCGAGTTCGAGCACCGAGCAGTGGTGAACGCCGCCGAGTTGCTCAACGGCCCACGTGATACGCGGATCATCGAAGAGGCCAATCGAGCCGGCCCGGGCCTCGTCAAGCGGAGCGGGCAGCCGGGAGGACCACTCACCCTTGAAGAGATCGAGGGCGGTCTGAGCACTCGGTGCCTCCGTCACATAGTAGTCCAGGATATGGCCGGACGGTTGATAGACGACCGCTGATGGGCCGGGCGGAGGGGCTATCACTGACGGAGCAACTTCCTCGACGCCAGCGAGGGCCCGAATTGCCGAGCGTACACGCTGTTTCACGACATCGAAGCGCTTCATAGCATCCTTTACGCAATGGGAGGTACAGCCGGATGCACGCCTCCAGGTCACAAAGCCCGGCGGCGCGGCCGTCGCAAGCGTTCGACCAGGCCGAGCAACCGCATGATCCGCCCCGACTCCAGGCGCCGGATCAGGTCTTCCAGGTAGGCGATATGGGCGTTCTTTTCCGCAACAATCGCATCGAGTTCAGCCTCCCGATTTATGGGGAGAGGCGGAGGCAACGACAATTCATACGTATGAAACACCCGATCGGCGGCGTAATGCGGGTTGGTGCAGAATACGATCAGCGGCTCAAGGGCGCGTTGCCAGGAGAAGGCTGCGCGCGCGGCTTCAAACGCAGGCTCGTAGCGCTGGCGCGGATTCGGCTGACCGGCGAGTTCCAGCAAGGCCCGGGCAAAGCACTGAGCATCACCGATCGGCGTTACATAGCCAAGACCGCGCTCAGTGACGGTATCGGCCAGAATATCGCCTGCCGTGACCACCATCGGCAACCCCGTCCAGATATAATCCAGCATCCGGGTGCGAAAGGCAAACCGGGTTTCAATATGATCCAGATGCGCGCTGACCCCAATATCAGCCTCGAGCAGATAATTGACGCGCTCGTTGTAAGGTGCCCAGTGATCGTTAAAGAACACCGTCTGGTCAAGCAGATCCAGTTCTCTGGCAAGGGCCATGGCTCTGGCATGCATCTGCATTTCGGGCACATCGGTAGTATTGGGGTGGGTGCTGCCTAGAAAGAACAACTTGAGATCGGGGCGCTGCGCGCGCACCAGGGCCATTGCCCGGATAACCGTCAGCGGATCGAGCCAGTCCCAGATACCGCCGCCCCACAGAACCACGGTATCGGTTTCGGCAATACCAGGAACGACCCCTTTCAATACCTGACGGGTATGCACAGGACGCGTCTCGGGGCAACCAAAGGGCACCACATCGATCAACGCGCGGAAGGTCTGATCTTGAAAGTAGGTCGGAAGATCGAGCCGCCCGAGGGCCAGCAGCATACCCAACCAGAGATCGCGCTGCCGTTCGCTGGAGCAGATAAAGAAATCACCGCGGATCAGTTGTTTGGCGATCGTGTCAAGCACATCATGCGTGCCGACCCGACCATTGATCGGTCCTTCTTTAGAAAAGAAAGCCAACCCTTCGAGATAGTAGGGATCGTAGAGATCCACCACCACATACTTGTCCGGCGTGGCGACCACCGGATAACGGCGCAGGGTATACCCCTGGATAATCACAATCTCAGCATATTCGACCAGACCGGCCATGAAATGCTGATCGTCACGCTGAAAGGCCACAACCTGCACACCGGGCAATTCCAGCCTGGCCTGATCGGGGGCGGCCAGGGTTACCTCGCAGACCTGGCTCAACCCGCGCGCCAGTTCCACGGCGCGAATGCCTACGCCGGCCAGATGCTCCGAGACGGGATCACTGCTTACGATCAGCACCCGCCGTTTTCGCTGGGTTGACAGCATAGCGTTGACCCCCAGTTGATCGAGGATCACACGGGTCAGTAAGGGCCGCAACTCGAACTTGTAGTGCATCGAAAAAGGATTGCGGAAGAGCGGGAAAATCTCGGCGTCGGAACGCACCCGACGCGCCTGGATATGTCGCCGCTTTTCCCAGATTCCGGGGAAGCGCTCCAGCACGTCCTTCATTGCCGCGACCGCGCTCAGGGACTGTGCCGGAACTGACACCTCTTCGGCGAGCATCTTTTTTGGATCGTGCTCCCTGAAATCGAAGCCCTCCCAGGGCACGGCGTCGCGGGTATACCCGATTATGCGCTGAAACATCATCAGCAGTGATGCGCTGAGCACTCGATAGAGATGGGCCTCTTCGTAGTTTTTTATCAACATCATCATAGCATTGCGCTCGAAAAGCCGATACATCTGCGCGTCGTGCATGCGGCTTGACGTGCCATGATGACGATGGTACACAACGGCGGAAGGGTCGATCAGGACGCGATGCCCCAGCAACCACAGGCGCCAGCCAAAATCTATATCCTCATAGTAAGCGAAAAAATCTTCATCAAACCCGCCGACATCGAGAAAAATGGCCCGATCAACCAGCATTGCTCCGCCGCAGGCGAACAGCGCCTCGTGCTCGCCAGGGTTGAACGTGTCAACCGGGAGGTCATAGAACATCTGGTAACCAAACCCGTAAAAGCCGGATCCGCCAGTGATAAAATCTATTCGCTTCCCTTCCCAATTGAGAATCCGTGAGCCGACACACACCACGCCGCGCTCACGATGCGCTTCCAGCGTGCTGACCATCATCGCGATCCAGTGCGGGTCCAGCCGCATGTCATTATTCAGCAATGCCAGATAAGTGCCGGTTGCGATGCTGGCGCCCTGATTAACGGCGGGGGCAAACCCGACGTTGCGGTTGTTACGAACGATCCGCACCATGGGAAACCGTTCGTTCACCAATTGAACCGATCCGTCGGTCGAACCATTATCAACCAGGATCAGTTCGATCTGGCTCGCCGGATAATCTTGCGCAATCAGGGATTGGAAAAGCGTTTCGAGGTGGTGGCGTCCGTTCAGATTGACAACCACGACCGAGACGGTTGCAGTGCTCATTGATAGGTGTTCTTCCATCAGGTTTACGTCGCTATCCGTCACATCGGGCAGGCTAGCGGTGATCTGCGTCTCCGGAACGAAACCAGTGTGAGCGCCGATCCTCCAGGGCCCGCAGGAGACGCATAACACGCCCGGCTTCGAGGCGCGCGATGGTCAATTTCAGGTCGTTAATATGAGCGATCTTCTGCTCGCGATCAGCTTCCAGGTCGTTAATATGGGCAATCTTCTGCTCGCGATCAGCTTCCAGGTCCTGTACATACATCTTCAGGCGTTCATATCCTTGCTGCACGGCATCCCGTTCGTGCTGAGTGATGATCAACGCCTGTTGCTGCTCGCCAAAAGACTGCGAACATTCCTCCAGCGACTTCGCATACGTCACCAGCTTTTCGTGCTCGGAGGTCAATTGAAGACGCAAGGATTCGATCTCGAGCACCAGAGATTCGATCTGGGAGCGCTGGTTCAAGACCAGTTCGCGCAGATCGCTGGCCGCCTTCCAAACTTCCCAGTACCGCCGCTCATAATCGCGCACAATGCGAGGCAACGGTTCGGCCTTGCGGCGCAGGCGCATGGCCCAGGGCGTGATAAAACTGGTGTCGAAGTCTACATCGCGCACGAACCCATGATGAGCAAATAATTCAGCCCAGTGTTCGATCGGATGGACATTAAAGTGGGTGGCCTCTTTGAAATCAAGAGGAGATGAAGAAAACAGAATATCGTCGCTGTAGGAGGTGAGATTGGCAATCGCCGCCTCGGCCTCAGGCGGAGGCATATGTTCCAGCACTTCGATACACACTATCAGATCGTAACGCCGCTCCAGGGGTTCCGTCACCGAAGCCACGCGCACGAACGGGCGCACGAACTCCGGCGCATTGGCAATTGCAAATTCGGATATGTCAACTCCCTCGGCATCAACGCCCAGCAATCGCAACTGCTCGACGAGCAAACCCAGCGCGCAACCGGCGTCAAATACGCTGCGCGGGCTGATACGATGAACAATCTCTTTCGCGATAGCGCCGAAAAACGCCGTCCAGTGTTCATCACGCTGATAGGGAATCCCACATCCCGTTCTGAAGTAGTGTTGGTTGAAGAGTTCCTGGGGATTCTTGCCTGCCATCTGGCTTCCTTTTACTATCATGGAGATTTCTGAACATCCATGGGAGTATGCGGCTCGCACGCCCGGGTGAGGCAGGTGAAACACCCGCGCCCTCGCAACGCTTTACCGATGCATACAACCCTGTACCAGTACATTTCCAGACAGCCTGTTCGGGCATCAGCGCAAGGTTGACCGCGTCCAGATGCACCAGGGTTTATCTACAATCGCAAATCTGCAATCTGCAGTTGCACTAGGTTCCCTGCCAGCGCCAGCATCCTTGCAGGCTGAAGATACCGTAGCGATCACTCACTCGATCACTCTGCAGCACGAGCGGATACAGACGGTCATGCAGATCGTAGATGTGCATCTGTGTCGCATCCACGACCGCGACGCTAATGGTATAGCGACCGGCCAGCAGCGGGAGATGGGGAATGGTGTAATCAACCACGCCGACGCCGCTGAGCCGCTCGATAGTCAGCCCGGCGAAGCCGGTATTGGGACCGCTGAGCCAGAGACCGCTTTGATGGTAGATGCCGATCCCGAAGACAGGCCCCTCGACAGGAATATGGGCGCGATAGGTCATGCGGATCGTGAGGGCCTCGTGGGTCTGAAACACAGCCCGTTCAACCCCGTCAGAATCGAGTAACTGCACGCCTGTGATCTCGATCTCGCGGCTGCCGCGCCGAAACGGACTCCCATCCGGCTCTGCATCATGGCCCGCGCGAGCACGTTCGGCTGCGAGACGCTCCTGCTCTTTACGGTTGACATCGGATAGATAGGCGTCAATCACCTCGCTGGCCGGGCCATAGGCGCGCTGCTCTCCATGGTCGAGCCAGACCGCCACATCGCAGAGCGAGCGCACGACCTCCAGGGCATGTGAGACGAAGATGATCGTCTTGCCGCCGCGCCGGAAACTGTAGATGCGCTCCATACACTTGCGCTGAAAGGCCTCATCGCCAACCGCCAGCACTTCGTCGGTGATCAGAATGTCAGGATCAACCGCCGTAGCCGCGGCGAAGGCCAGGCGAGTGTACATACCCGACGAGTAGTGTTTGATTTCGGTATCGAGAAACTCGCCGATATCGGCGAAAGTGATAATCTCCGGCAGGCGTCGCTCCATCTCGCGACGGCCGAGTCCCATCAGTGAGCCGTACAGGTAGAGGTTTTCCCGTCCGCTCAGGTCGGGATGGAAGCCGCTGCCCAGTTCCAGCAGGGCCGCAATCCGTCCGCGGGTCTGCACCTTGCCCCTGGTCGGTTCGAGAATGCGAGTCATCAATTTGAGCGCTGTGCTCTTGCCGGCGCCATTGTGTCCTACCAGGCCCAGACTCTGGCCTTCCTCCACCTGGAAGCTTACATCACGCAGCGCCCAGAACTCCGTTCCTGGCGGGCGCTGGCGTAACAGCCCGATCACCCGTTCCTGGATGGTTCGGCGTTCTTCTTTATGCAGTACGAAGCGCTTCGAAACGTTGGCGAACTCGATCACCGCCGACATGTTACAACTCCTCCCCAAAGCGTCGACTTACACGCTGGAAGGCCCAGTACCCAAGGGTCAGGAAGAACAGGGCGGTGACACTCACGCGGAAGACGCTGTTCAGAGCAGGCAAGCCGGGGGTAGGGATCAACCCTGCTGGTACCGGACTGCCGTAGAGCACCTCACGGTAAAACTCGATCAGCGAAGCCATCGGGTTGAGCCAGCGCACCAATCGTGCGGTCAATCCCTCGCCGAAGACACCGAGCGGGTAGATGACCGGGGTCAAAAAGAACCAGATGTTCACCAGAATGCCTACCAGATGGACCATGTCGCGGAAGAAGACCGCCACTGCGCTCAACAGCCAGGCCATCCCGATCAGCATGACCGTCTGGATCAGCACCAGCACCGGCACGTAGGCGAGCGTCCAGGAGAAGTTGAGGCGTCCGATGCTGGTCAGTTGCACCAGGGCCATGACCGTTACCATCATCGGGAGCGATAAGAGGTAGTTGAGGAGCGCGGAGAACACACTGGCGAGCGGCAGGACTTCACGAGGAAAATAGACTTTCTTGATCAGTGCGGCGCTGTCAATGATGCTCCGGGTTCCACCGATCACCGACTCGGCGGCATAGTTCCAGGGGAGCAGCGCGACGATCAAAAAGACCGGGAACTGCGCAATGCCTGCCGGTAAGAGCAAACTAAAGACGACTACATAGACCAGCATCATGCCCAGGGGCGCCAGTTGCGTCCAGAGGTAGCCAAGGACGCTGCCCTTGTAGCGTGCGCGCAGGTCACGCAGGACTAGATTGCGGATCAGTTCACGGTAGCTCCAGAGTTCAACTGCCCTGGGCATCAGGCCGACACTGCGATCCATAGCCACCCCGGTGACGCCAAAGGCGATCCCCAGAAGGATCGCCAGGGCCAGGAACTGGGGCATGTAGCGCGGCTCGGGCGCTGCGGGCAGGGTGGCGGCGACGCGGTGGGCCGCCGAAGGCTCATCGGGGTCGAAGCGCGCCGCGTAGGTCACGAGGACGTACTCCAGGGCGGCCTGAATGGCCCGCAGACGGGCGATTTCGCGGTTCCGCTCGATCAGTTCGGCGTGGGCGACGGCATCGGCGCGGGCGCAGGTTTCGAGGGCCTGCTCGCGCGCGGCGGTGCCCCGTGCCCCGGTCGTGCCGCACAGGGCGTCAAGGGTGGCATTGCGCGTATTGATGGCGAAGCGCCACAGGTCGTAGCGCGCCTCCAGGGCGCGGGCCAGATCGCTGAGTTCTTCGCGGGGCAGATCGGCGATCACCCGGGGGGTGGACACCGGCTCCAGGTCGCGCGACATGGGGAAGGCGTTTACGCGCAGAATGTCGCGCAGGAGCGTATCGAAGGGAGTGGGTGCGGGGCGGCCCTCGGGTTCCAGGGCCAGCCAGAGTTCCCAGCCGAGCATGTTGCGCAGGATCTCGCGCCCGCCCGCGGCGCGCACGTGCCGCGCCAGGGCCTCGGCGCCGGCGTTGGCGAGGGCCTGGGCCTCGGCGGCGGTGGGGCCGATCCCGCGCGCCTCGACCACGCCTGGCTCGCGCGGCGTGAAGACCACGCGGAAATCCGGGCGCCCGAAGCGCACATCGGCCCGCGCCAGCCGGTCCTGGCGCAGGGCCTCGGTGGCGTCGTTGATGGCGATGTCGAGGCCGCTGACGCCCGGGGCCACCAGTTCGTAGATCGGACCGTAGCGGCGCAGGTCAAAGCGCGTCTCGGCGCGGGCGACGTAGGTCACCGGCTGTGAGAGCACCCGCGGCGCGGCGACGGCGAGGGCGCCCGTGATCGCCAGCAACAGCCACAGCCACTGGTACAGTTTCAGGCCCAGCAGCGGCGCGCCGAGCAACCCGAAGCTGGCGCGCAGACGCGCCAGCCTGCCGGCGCCCTGTTCAACCGTCCTGGCCATACCGCGCCTCACGCTGATGATACGCACTCATGGCGTCAGCCATACCTGTACCTCCGCCGTCTGGCCGGCGGGCAGATCAAACGTCGCAAAACCGGCGCCGGGCCACCATCCCCGTCCGGCAGGAAGCCCCTGTTCGTATCGGACCAGTTCATCGCCATTGACCGTGACGCGCCGGGCGCTGGCGGGCATGTGCAGGCTCAGATCGGCGAGATCAACGGCGCTCGGATTGGTGACGCGGACGGTGAGCACCCCTTCCTCACCCGGCTGCATGGCGACCGGTTCGACCCTAACGCTCGCCAGGGCCGCCTGCCAGGCGGCGATCTCGCCGAGGGGCGCCACCCAGAGCCGCCGGTCACGCGCCGCGCGCTCCACCACCCGCTCCCAGGCCCGGATCTGCTCGGGGGACGTGACCTCCTCAGTGTGCGCCCAGAGGTCAATCGCGCCCCCGGCGGCGACGGCGCGTTCGATCTGTCGCAGGGCCAGGCTGACCCGCTCAGGGGTCAGATAGAAGTCGGGACAGGCCAGGATGCGCCTCTCGCGGCCAGGCAGCCAGCGGCAGCGCGGCTCGAGCACCACGCCATCGGCATCGGTCGGAAACAGATTGTACTGCATCTGGTTACTCAGCCGGGTGACGCTGCGGATCCCGCCCTGTTCGAGCACGTCCCAGTTAGCGTCGCTCATGCCGGCGCTGCCGCTCCAGGGAAAGGCGAGGGCGGTGGCCGGGGCCACGCCCCGTTCGGCGGCCACCTGGTTCCAGGCGTGCAGGTCGGCCGCCCAGGTGGCCGCGTCGGCCAGGCCGCCGTAGAGATGGCTGAAGGTGTGGCTCTGGATCTCGTGACCGGCGTCGCGCAGGGGCTGGATCAGATCGCCGAAGTACCAGGCCGGATGGCTGTGGTAGGCGCCGAAGGGATCATCGGCGAACCAGGGCATGTGCGTCCAGCGATCGGTGATCCAGCCGTTGGCCGGGTTGGCCCAGGCGAACACCGGGTCGCCCATAAAGCGACGGCGCTCAAGATTACCGGTGAGGAAGTTATAGCCGGTAGCGTAGTAGGTGGCGCGCACGCCGTAGGGCCGGAAGAGTTGCAGCGTAGTGGTAATGCCCTCGCGCATTCGCAGCCCGCGCGCCTCGGGGTCCTTATCGTAGTTGGGGTCGCCGACCGAGCGCGAGTGGATCAGGCCGCCCATGGCAGTTTCCCAGTCGAAGGTGAAAGCCACGGCGGCCTGGCGGCCCAGGGGCCAGGGGGCCAGGCGGGGCGGATCGGCGACAATGGCGGGTGTTGGCGCGGCCAGACCGGCAAGGGCGGCGCCACCCCGGCGCGCGTGCATAGCATCCAGGTAGATCCGGTCATCCGAGGCCGGCTCGATACGCACCACCAGGGAACGGGCCTCCGGCGGAGCGACGAAACTGCCTTGCAGCCGCGACCAGTCGCGGGGCGGGGCCTCGGGCGTCCAGAGGGTCACCGGCTGCCACAGGGTCGCCGCTTCGCTCACGGCGCCACCGGAGGCGTCGCGCCAGTCAAAGACCAGGCGGGCGCGGGTGGGGGAACGCTGCTCGGAGTCGGTGAGCGTGAAGCCGGAGAAGCAGTAGCGCGCGCCGGGCCGCACCGGGATGGGCGGGGTCTGCACATAGTTGGCGATGCCGAGCAACTGCAGCGCCCGCCCATCGCCGTCGAGGTCAAAGCCCTGCCCATCGACGGCGGGGCCGCGCAGTTCCACGCCCCCGCCGCGGCGCTGCCAGCCGGCGGGCATCCCCGCGGTCTCACCAGGGACGAGGCTGGCATTGGGTAGCAACTCGGCGGCGACGAGGGGCACGAAGGCGCACGCGGCGACCCGCTGCTGGGCGTAGAGCAGCGCGCCCAGGGCGCCAACCAGCAGACTGACCATTGTCGCGCTGAGAAGCAGTCGTCGTGAAACCATCGGATCCGGTGCCATCGGTGCTCAAGAGCACGGACAGCCATGGGCCGTTCGCCGAAACGCCCAATTGTAGCATGGAATCGGCAGGTCGTCGGATAGCGCCCGGCTGAAGGGGAGGTGAAGCGGGAATGATACCCGATGGAAGGCTCCGGGAGGGTGTAGCCCTCCCGGGAAAACCCTTTTCCCGCAGGGCGGGCGGCGAAGCCGCCCTGTGTCTACCGCAAATAGCGCGTCGCCAGCACCAGCGTGGCGATCCCGATGACGATGAGCGGGGACATGCGGCGCAGCCACACCAGAATGGGATCGGCTTGCACGAACTGTTCGGCTTCGGGGAAGTGGCGCGCCAGGTGCAGCAACCCCAGGACGATGATCGCCAGGGTCAACATCAAGCTGCCGGTGAGCAACCAGGCGAAGCACAGCAGCGCCGTGGTGCCGATAATCGCCCAGTAGGCCAGGGCATTGCCCTCCGGCGGCTTGTTCGATTGTGGCTCGTCGGTCATAGCATGTTCAACCGTGCATCCACGCTTACTCGCGCCTCCGGCAAGTCCCGTTACACGACAGGGCTGGGAGGCGGGTTGCTGGGAGGGGCAGGCCCTCCCGGACCCTCCCGTTCGAGAACTTACCGGATGCACCACTTATACCAATTACCTGTGAACATCCGGCATTGTCACCCCGAGCAGAGCGAGGGATCGTGCGCGACCCGCTCAGATTCCTCGCTGCGCTCGGAATGACAAGAATGCGGCATCTTCAATCGTAATTGGTATTACGGGTCGCATGCTGCATCTTCTTCAGTATACCCCGAATGGTTACATCATGCGCGCATTATGTCCAAATTTCGCTGCACGGCCCTCTCTCTTTTGTCACTTTGCCCCTGGCGAGGGTTGCGCGGGCCGCAGGCCCCCGAAGCGATGCGGCGCGGCGAACCCGCGCCGCATCGGGAAGCAAAAAGTTCGGAGGGGGTGTGGCCCCTCCGAACTTCCTTGCAGCGGAAGCCGCGGCAGGTGACAAAGGAGAGTTCTGCATGACCATCTGGGGAAGGGCGGCCCTCCGCAGAACGGGTGCGCGGGGAGGTGGCCCGCTACCGCGCCCGTTCAAGGGCCAGGTGGGCCTCGTGGAGCATCAACTCGGTGGTGGACCAGCCCACGCAGCCATCGGTGACGGAGACGCCGTAGCGCAGCTTCGACCGATCGGCGAGGAACGGCTGTTTGCCCTCCTCCAGATTGCTCTCGACCATCATCCCGACGATGGGGGTTGGACCGTGGATCACCTGCTCGACGACATTGTGCCAGACCGTCTCCTGGCGGCGGTAGTCACCGCCGGCGTTGGCGTGGCTGCAGTCAATCATCACAGCGGGTTGGAGCGAGGCCTCGCGCATCAGCCGGGCGGCCCGCACGACGTATTCGGGGTAGTAATTGGGGCCGTGGCGCCCTCCACGCAGGATGACGAAGCCATCGGGGTTGCCGGTGGTCTTCACCACCGCGCTGCGCCCGCGGTCGTCAATGCCGAGGAAGCTGTGGGGCACAGCGGCGGAGACGCAGGCGTTGACGGCCGCCTCGATCCCCCCGTCGGTGCCATTCTTGAAGCCCACCGGCATCGAGACGCCGCTGGCCAGCGCCCGGTGGGTCTGGGCCTCGCTGGTGCGCGCGCCGATAGTGGCCATGCTGATCTGGTCGTCCAGGTACTGCGGGCTGATCGGGTCGAGCATCTCGGTAGCCACCGGGAGACCGAGTTCGTTGATCTCCATGAGCAACTGGCGGGCAACGCGCAGCCCGGATTGCATGTCAAACGAGCCATCAAGGTGCGGATCATTGATCAAGCCGCGCCAGCCCACCGTGGTGCGGGGCTTCTCCAGGTAGGCGCGCATGATCAGCACCAGCTGGCTGCTCAGGTCGTCCTGGAGGCGGCGCAGGCGGCGAGCGTACTCCAGGGCCGCCTCGGGATCGTGAATGGAGCACGGGCCGATCACCACCAGCAGCCGCCGGTCCTCGCCATGCAGCACGCGCCGGATCGCCTCGCGGGCGGTGGTCACGGTGCGGGCCGCGGTTGGGCTGAGGGGCAACTGCTGCTTCAACTCCAGCGGCGATTGGAGCGGGGTCAGTTCGCGCACGTGCAGGTTCTCAACCTGCCTGGAAAGATTGGGGTTGGTATCCATACCTCATGTTGCCTTTTGCGAGAAACAACGCGGAAACCGGGTCACCCGGCGCCCCGGCCGGCAATCAACCCGCGGCTGGCCGCATCGGCGGCCAGGGCATCCGTGGTGGGCGCCAGCACCATCGGCACATTGAGGCGCCGGGCTTCGGCGCTCAAGGCATGCACCTCCTCTGCGCGGCGTTCGTGGCTCACATGGCGGATATAGATGGCCACGACGCGCCCGGGGTAGGTACGCGCGACCTCCAGGTAGATCTCCGGGTCGTGCTGGCCGCTGTCGCCGATCAGCACCAGCGGCAGATCTGGATAGGTGGTGGCGATGCGCCCGATGGCTTGCAGCTTGTGCCGGCGATGGCCCTGCCGGACCAGCCGATCGCGGTCGAGGCCGTAGTCGGTAAGAAACAGCGGTCCTGCGGGCAAACCGTGGTAGGCCAGAAAATCCACCAGGAAGTCGTACAGGTTCCAGGGGCTGCTCGACACGTAGCAGATGGGGTTATGGCGCTGGCCGTCCGGTCCGGCCACCAGCGCCTGGTAGAGCGCCGCCACGCCTTCGAAGGGCAGCCGTGTGCGGGCGTTGTGCAGAAAGGTCAGGGCGAGCATTCTGAGCGTATCGGTGGCGTAGGTCTGCAACACCGTATCGTCAATGTCGCTCACGATGGCGCAACGGGCGCTCGGAGGCGGAACGAAGACCTCGGCGGCGCCGCGCGCGCCCAGGTCGGGCAGTTCGAGGTCCACTATTTGCACGAGCGTATCGCTGAGGGGGGTATTCGGCTGCAGGCTGAGGTGAAAGTAGCCCTCGGCATCGGTGGTAGTTTCGACGACCACATCCTGGAACGTGGCGCGCACGCGCACGTGGGGCAATTCGCGCGAGCCGAAGCGGCGCCAGTTGGCGCGCAGGTTGGCCCAGCGCGTATCGGCGTCATCCGGGGGCCTGATGCCGCGGTCCTCGAGCACGCGCCCGCTGAGGTGCAGCGCGGCGGGCGTGCCCATGCCCCGATAGGGAACGATCAGCGCAGGGCCGGCGCGCCGTCTGGGGCGCCGCAGCCGTTCGATCAAGGTTTCCGCATCTACGGCGGCGCGGCTGAGGAACCGTTGCAGGCGCATCAAGGTCACCTGTTTTTTTGACGGCGCCGGGGTGGGCTCGGAAGGGTGGGCATCTGCCGGGGTCTCCCCTCCGTCGGCAAGAAAGGCGCGCACGGTCTGCTCAAAGGTGCGCGGGCGTTCGTCCATAGGATTGTGCAATGCGCCGGGAATCTCCACGAAGCGCGCGTGGGGGATGCGCCGGGCCAGACGGCGCGAGTGCTCGCGGGGCACCAGCGTATCGAACTGCCCGCTGACCACCAGCGTGGGGATCTGGATTCGGGCGAGCCGGCGACCGGCGCGGGCGCGGAAGAGGGCGCGGTAGGTCCGGTACAGGGCGTCAGGATCGGAGCGGGCCATGTAGGTGCCGCGTCGCAACCAGGGCCGCACCCAGCCGCCACGGTGGGTGTGGGGCACCTGCGCGCCGATGGGGCTAAGGATGCGCGCGCCGAGCAACACCAGGCGGAACACCGCCCAGCCAGAGGTGGGGAGCAGGTACGTTCGGGCGAACCTGGGCATCTGGTAGGCGTCGACCGCGGCGTCCACCAGAACGAGGCGGCGCACCAGGTCGGGCCGGCGCAACACCAGCGCAATGGCCACCGCACCGCCCATTGAGTGGCCGATCAGGGCGATCTCGCGCAGACCCAGACTGTCGCAGAACGCGCCGACCGCGTCGGCCAGTTCGCGGATACTATCGCGGTGGTGCAGCGGCGACTCCCCGTGGCCGGGAAGATCGAGCGCGTAACACCGATGGTCACGGCCCAGGCGGCGCAGCGTGTTCCACCATAACTCTTTGAACGCGCCCCAGCCATGCAGCATAACCACGACCGGCCCGCGCTCGCCTGCCTGCAGGTAGGCGATGTCGAGCGTGGCATGATGGCGCTTCGCAATGTTCGGCCAGGCTGTTGTTTCCACACCCGATGGATTCATCGCCACAAATCTCGTTTCTTGTATTATACTTCACTATGTTAGTGGCGCCTTTGGCGAGCTCCGTTATCGTGTGGTCGGGAAAGAGCGTTTCTGGGAGGGGCTGACCCTCCCAGCCCCTCCCAGTCAACAGGTCCGGAAAGAGGGTCTCTGGGAGGGTCTGGGCCTCCCAGCCGCTCCTGGCCGACACCTTGCCGGTGTGCCAGGGTCTGCGATCGCTCCGCCCTCCCAGCCGCTCCTGTTCAACGACGTGCTGGTGTGCCAGGGATGGGGAAGGGGAAGCCCTCCCGGCCCCTCCCGTCCAACGAACCCGCCCTCCGGTAGCGTCCGGCGAAGCCGTCGAATGACCTGAAATGGCTTTGCACAGGTCTTGCAAACCCTGGTCGAACCGTGTACACTAGGGAGGCGTCGTGATCCTGCAGCCAGGGGCGCGTGGTCGAACAGGAACGGTGTTCCACGCGCCAGGGGTATGGGCAGCGCCTCCGGCGTCTTGAAAGGTTTGTGTCCATGCCCCTTGACCTGATTTTTTGCCGCCAATGCGCGAGGAGCCGGCCCACCTTTCTGGCGACGCTCAAGCGCCTCGCCGCCACGCACCCCCAGGATATCCGCCTGGTCGAACTTGACTGTATGGCTGCCTGCGACGATGTGCCAGCGGCGATGATCGAGACGGACTACTTCCCCAGGGTTAATCCTCGCGAGTTCGAGCGGGAAGTGTTGGAGCGCCTGCGCACCATGCAGGGCGTGACACACGACTAGCCTGGTCGGAGTTGCTGGCCATCGGCACGCCGCCTTGCTGCACCTGACGGGTTTTGGCCCGTCTTTGCGACACGCCTTCACTTAAGCCCTGCCCCCTGGCAGATGCGGTGATCAATGTCTGGGCCAGCGGCAAAAAGGCCGCGGCCCGGCGCACGTAGTCGCGGGCGGTGGGATTGGCCCGAATGGCCCGCGGGTCCACGATCCCCTGATTGTGCCAGGCCGCCAGCGTCTGCCAGGTGACCGGCGCGCCCTCCAGGGCCGCGCGATACAGCCCCCGTTCCAGATTGGCCGCCAGATAGGCTATCGCCAGATCATCACGGCTGATTTCGGCGTTGATCGCCGCCAGCAGGTCAGCCGGGCGCGCATGGGTCGCCGGGTCGATCCGGCTGCCCGCGACACGTACCGGCACATGGATCATCCGCCCATCGGCCAGAGGCAATTGCTGCTTCAGGATCTCCAGGGCCACCGAGGGGCGCAGGTTGACCGGCCAGACGCTGAAGTTGCTGCCGGGCAGGCGCTGGTTGGCCGCCTGTTGTAACTGCTGGTACAGCGGGGTAACGATCCGCAGGGGTGGAACGTCGTCCTCCAGCCAGCCGAAGTTCTCGTTGTAAATGATCAGCGCAATCACCACCGCGAAGCTCTCGTCATCCATGCCCGAGAGTTCAGGCCGGTTGTGGCGCTGCGCGGCGGCGAGGATCAGCGGGCGCAGCCGTTCCAGTCGCCGGGCCAGATCGGGGCGCACGAAGGGTTCGATCGTCGGTCCTGGCTGAACGAGCGGGTGCACCTGCGCTTGAGAGCCTTGCAGATTCGGCGGGGCGGGGGCCATCCATGGCGCCCCCAGCGCCGCAGCGGGGGGGAGACGCAGAGGCGCGAGGGCGAGGAGCAGGCTCAGGAGCAGGCAAAAACTGAACAGGGGTTGCCGGATCATGCTTCCTCGTGGAGTGAGTCACTGGTTCCGCCGGCGCCCCATCGCGCAGCCCTGGTGCAACGTTCGGTTTCCGCAATTCCCAACCTGTCAGGTGCGGCAATGGGGCAGGCTCCTGGCCGGGCGCTCGCCGCCATTGCCGCACTTTTGACGTTGCATCGGCCCTGCCCACCGCGTTCGTCACGGCGCGCGCCCCGAGTCTACCACGATCTTGCCTGCCCCGCGCACGCCACGATTGTAGCCCATCCATCGCGCTATTGAGCCACGCCCATGCGCGAGCGTCAGACGAAACGCTTGACACCCGTTATCGTCGAACCGTATAATGACGGTATGGACAGCGCCAGATTTGAACAACTCGTCATCGAGGCCCTTGACAGCCTGCCCGATGAGTTCGCCGCTTATCTGGAAAACGTCGAGATCATTGTGGAGCGCCGGCCCACTCGCGAACAGCGCCGGATGCTGGGCTTGAAGCCCTGGCAGTCGGTCTACGGGATGTACCACGGCGTTCCGCTCACCGAACGGGCGAGTGATCTGCTGGTCTTGCCTGACACGATCGTGATCTTTCAAGAGCCGCTCGAACGCGACTTCCGCACCGCCGAGGCGCTGCGCGCCCAGGTGCGGCGCACCGTGCTTCACGAGATCGCCCACGTCTTCGGCATTAGCGATGATCGCCTGCGTGAGCTCGGGGCCTACTAAGTATGCGACGCCCGCCCGCCTTCGGCGCTCTCATCCTCGGCGCGCTGTATATTGCCGCGCTGCTGGTTGCCGTCTTTCTGATCGCTGAGACGCTGCGCCTTGCCCGGCAGTTGCCCGAGGTGCAGGCCGCCGCGGCCGCTACCGCGCGGGTTGCCCCCACCAGCACGCCAGCGCCGCCGCTCCGCATTGTGCTGCCGACCCCCGTGCCGCCGACACCGGTTCCTACCGCCGCCGATCCCCGGTCCGGCCCTGTCAGTTACCATCCCAAGAGCGGGCGCTACATCGTGGTCTGGTTGCCGCCGCTCTTCGAGGGCGGGGCCCGCGAGTCGTTCTTCGCCAACGCCGACATCATTGACGATATCAGCCCCTTCTGGTACTCCAGCGATGCCAGCGGGCGGATCTACGGTGCCCGCAACGACGACCTGGTGCGCATCGCCCACGAGCATAACGTGCGCATCATTCCCTCGATCCACAATGTGACCGCGAACCCCAACGCCGTCGTAGCCGTGCTTCGCAATCCGCAACTCCGCGCGCGCCACGTGCAGAACATCCTCGACGAGGTGCTTGCCCGCGGCTACGACGGGATCGATATTGATTACGAGGGCCTCGATCCGGCCCTGCGCGGGGATTTCTCGGCCTTTATCGCCGAACTGGCCGCCGCCCTGCACCGCCACGACCGCGTGCTTACCGTCGCGGTGCACGCCAAAGACAGCGACTGGGGCGGCCTGGGCGGCTTTCAGGATTGGGCCGAACTGGGCCGGCACGTTGACCAACTGCGGATCATGACCTACGATTACCACTGGCGCGGGAGCGGCCCCGGCCCGGTGGCCCCGGCGTACTGGATCGAATCAGTGGCCGAGTACGCCCGCTCGGTGGTCGATCCCTCCAAAGTGCTGATCGGCGTGCACTTCTATGGCTATGACTGGCCGCCCGGCGGCCCGGCGATCGCCCGCCCCTGGAAGACCCTCGAAGAGATTATCGCCACCCAGGGCGTGACGGTGAACTTCCGCGAACGGGACGCCCGCGGTCGCGTCGGGGAAAGCACCTTTTCGTACCGCTCGCCCCAGGGCTGGCGCGAGGTCTGGTTCATGACCGAGGTTGGCCTGGCCGATAAGATCAAGACCGTCCAGACCCAGGATCTCGCCGGCATCGCCATCTGGCAACTCGGCTACGAGCAACCCGAGTACTGGCGCGCCATTCGCGCCAGCCTGGTTGAAGACGCCACCCTGGTGCAACGGGCGATCAATCCGTTGTTGCCGGACCATTAGGCGCCTGTACGGATACCCGGGGTATCCGCTGCCGTTCTGGGAGGGCTTTGCCCTCCCGGCCCCTCCCATCGGGCGAGGGCGTGGGGAAGCCCGGCTTCCCCCCCACCCCTCCGGTCGGTCGCAGAAGGCGGGTTCGGGGGAGGGCGCAGCCCTCCCCTAAGGCAGAGGCGTGAGGAACCCCGGGTTCCCCGCCCTCCTCCAACGGAGCGCAGAAGGCGGGTTCCTGGGAGGGCTTTGCCCTCCCAGCCCCTCCCGAAGGAGTTGTCCGGAGAGGCTCTCAGACCCATGACCAGCAGCGCCGAGCCGGCCGTCAAAGCGAACATCGGCGAGGCCCAGGGCCTCTACCAGCGGGGCGTGGCCGCTGCCCGCAGCGGCCAGAAGCGCATCGCCGCCGGTTTGTTGACCCGTTCGCTGCAACTCGACCCGAGTTGTGAACTGGCCTGGCTCTGGCTCAGCGGCGTGCTCGATGATCCCGACGAGCAGGCTTTTTGCCTCGAAGCGGCGCTCAAGCTGAACCCGGATAACCAGCACGCCCAGCGCGGCTTACGATTGCTCCGCGAACGCAAGGGCTACACCGGCGCGGCCCGCCCCGCCCCCGGGCTCGGCGCAGCCGCCGCTCCCTCTCCTCCTGCCCCCAACCAGCGCCGCGGGGCCGACCCGGCCTGGTGGATCGGCTGGCGCCATTCGCTCCGCGAGACGCGCCGGGCGCGGCTGTTGCTCTGGGCCTTCCCCATCGTGCTGCTGCTCGTCGCCCTGGTGCTCCACCAGAGCTTGCTCCTGACCACGCAACGCGCCCGGGCCACTCCACCCGTCGCCGACGAGGCCGTTTTCAGCGTGGCCCTGACCACGCCCGTGCCGGCCACGCCTACCATCGCGCCCATCCTCGAAGCCGAACCGCTCGCCGTCGTCGAGGGCCTGACGGTGAGTTACCTGGCCGCCTTCGAGTCCGTGCGGGCCGACCTGCGCGCGGCTACCGCCGCCTACCGCGAGGCCACCAGCCGGCCCGGCGGGGCCTCGGTAGGGCACGTGGCCGCCACGCAGCGGCTGCGCGCCTCGGTCGAGGCGGCCATGGCCGCCATGGGCCAGTTGCGCCCGCCCGGCACGCTCCAGCCGGCCCACGACGATTACCGCCGGGGCCTGGAGTTGCAACTCGCCGGCCTCGACGCATTGCTGGAGTTCTACAGCGGCTACGATGTCGCCAACGCCAACCGCGCCGCCCAGCGTTTCCAGGAAGCCCGGGCCTACATCGAACGCGCCCAGGCCAGCCTCGCCGGTCAGGCCCGCCAGATCGCCGAAATGAGCCAGGTTTCGTCGCAGACGGCGCGGTGATCTGTGGAGGTGTGGAGGTACTGCCGGGTCGGGGCTTGCTGCCGGTCATCTCCACAGCTCCACACACCGGTTCCATGAAGGTGTTGGCCCATTGATGAGCGGGCACCCCGTTACCGCACCCCCTCCTTCCCCAGGCGCTCCAGGCGCTCCCCTGCGGCCCGCAACGTCTCCAGGCGCTTGGCGAAGCAGAAGCGCGCCAGCAGCGGCGCCGAGGCCGGGTCGGCGTAGAAGGCCGAGGGTGGAATGGCCGCCACCCCCACCTCACGGGTGAGCCAGCGGCAGAAATCGGCGTCGTTCCCAAACCCCGTCCGGCTGATGTCAACCATAATGAAGTAACTACCCTCGGTCGGCAGCGTGGGCAGACCGGCGCCGTCCAGGATGGCGCGCAACACCTGGTAGCGCCGGGCGTACTCGGCGCGAAACTCGGCGAAGTAGCCGTTGGTCAGGGCGCTCTCCAGGGCCGCGGCCGCGGCGACCTGCAACGGCGTGGCGGTGGCGAAGGTCACCCACTGGTGGGCGGAGCGCAGCGCCTGGGTGAGCCAGGCCGGTCCCACGGCATAGCCGATCTTCCACCCCGTGACGCTGAAGGTCTTGCCGGTGGAGTTGATCGTCAACGTGCGCTCCCACATGCCGGGCAGCGTGGCGATCGGCAGGTGCGTTGCGCCGTTGAAGACCAGTTGATCGTACACCTCGTCGGTGACCACCAGCGCGTCGTGTTCGAGGCACAGGGCGGCGATCAGTTCCAGTTCGGCGCGGCTGAAGACCTTGCCGGTCGGATTGTGGGGCGTGTTGAGCAGCAGCAGCCGCGTGCGGGGGCCGAAGGCGGCGCGCAGTTCATCGGGGTCGAAGCGCCAGGCAGGCGCGCCGGGTGCCGGGGGGTGCAGGCGCACCAGGCGCGGCACGCCTCCGGCCATGGTAATATCAGGCACGTAGGCATCGTAGAACGGCTCGAAGACGATGACCTCATCGCCGGGATCGATCAGCGCCTGCATCGCCGCGAACAGGGCCTCGGTCGCGCCACTGGTGACCGTCACCTCATGGGCCGGGTCGAGGTCGCGCCAGCCATGGGCGCGCCAGGTTGCGGCGATGGCCTCGCGCAACCGCGGAAGCCCCTGGTAGGGGGCGTACTGGTTCATATCGGCGGCAATGGCCTCGGCGGCGGCCTGCTTCACCCAGGCCGGGCCGGCAAAGTCGGGGAACCCCTGGCCCAGGTTCACCGCCCCGCACTCGAGGGCCAGGGCGCTGATCTCGGCGAAAATCGAGGTGCCGAAGCCGCTGACGCGGGCGGCGGCGCGAGCGTAACTCATCGCAAGCTCCTGCGGCGCTGTTTCTACGGGCAAACGGGTGACCTGTATGGTACCACAAGGGTAGATTTTGGATTTCGGATTAGTACTCCGACGGAGTGTTGCTGTGCCGCATCAGTATGCCGTACCCCTGTCACCCTGAGCGGAGGCGCAGCCGGAGCGAAGGGTCTCGATATGGCATCACCGCCGGGATTCCGAGCGAAGCGAGGACTGACAACCCCTGGTATTGGGCGCGAGACAGGCGGCGCCCCCGGTGACCCGGAGTTCATTCGCTCCGTCGTTTGACATGCTGCGGCAATACGTCCATGATTCCACCTGCCAGCGTGAGGGGTGTGGGAAAACCCGATTTCCCCACTCTCCGGCCTGATGGACGGGTTCGGGAGGGTTTCGCCTTCCCAGGAACACAGGAGAGGAGAGGAGCAATGTCACCCGAGCGCACCAACCCGGCCGCGGTGCTGGGCGACAACGAGTTCGACGGCTACAAAATGCTGATGGACGCGGCCAGGGCGCGCGAGCCGATCATCGTGGCGGTGGCCCACCCCTGTGATGACGCCTCGCTGACCGCCGCGGTGGACGCGGCGCGAGAGGGGCTGATCAAGCCGATCCTGGTCGGTCCGCAGGCGAAGATCCGCGCCGTGGCCGAGCGCGAGGGGCTGGATCTGACGCCCTTCCCGATCGTGGACGCCGCCCACAGCCACGAAGCGGCGGCCAGGGCTGTGGCCCTGGTGCGGGCCGGGGAGGCCGAGGCGCTGATGAAGGGCAGCCTCCATACCGATGAACTGCTGGCCGAGGTGGTCAACAGCACCACCGGGCTGCGTACCGGGCGGCGCATCAGCCACTGCTTCGTGATGGACGTGCCCACCTACCCCAAGCCGCTGATCGTCACTGACGGGGCGGTGAACGTGGCCCCCGATCTGATGGCCAAGCGCGACATTGTGCAGAACGCGATCGATCTGGCTCTGGCCCTCAAGATCCCCGAGCCGAAGGTCGCCATTCTCGCCGCGGTCGAAACGGTCAACCCGGCCATGCAGTCCACCATTGACGCCGCCGCGCTGTGCAAAATGGCCGACCGCGGGCAGATCACCGGCGGCATTCTCGATGGCCCGCTGGCTTTTGATAACGCCATCAGCCCGGAAGCGGCGCAGACCAAGGGCATCCGTTCGCCGGTGGCCGGGCAGGCCGATATTCTGGTGGTGCCCGACCTGGAGGCGGGCAACATCCTGGCCAAGCAGTTGACGTTCCTCGCCCGGGCCGAGGCGGCGGGGATCGTGCTCGGCGCGCGCGTGCCGATCATCCTCACCAGCCGCGCCGACAGCGTGCGCGCCCGCCTGGCCTCGTGCGCCCTCGCCGTGGTGCTGGTCCATGCCCGCAAGAGCGCCCAGACCGCCGCGGCGGCGTGAGCGGGTCACGGGCTACGAACCAGGAGAGGAGGCGTCACGTGACCAAAGACATTCTGGTGTTGAACGCCGGGTCATCGAGTATTAAGTTCACGGTGTACAACTACGCCGCCGATGACGCCAGTTTCACAGTTCGCTTCAAGGGGCAGATCGAAGGCATCGGCACCCAGCCCCGCTTCAAGGTCGAGGACGGAACCGGGGCGACGGTGCACGAGGACTCCTGGCCGGTGCGCCCGGCGGGGCGTGGGCATGCCTATGCCCTGGAACGGCTGGCGGCCTACCTTGACCCGCAGTTGCCCGAGGATGGTCTGCTGGGCATCGGCCACCGCGTGGTGCACGGCGGCCCGCTCTACAGCGCCCCCGTGGTGGTTGACGAGTCGATCCTGGCGACCCTCGAGACCTTCGTGCCGCTGGCCCCCCTGCACCAGCCCGCCAACCTGGCGGGCATCAGCGCGACGATGGATTTTCTGCCCGGTGTGCCCAACGTGGCCTGTTTTGATACGGCCTTCCATCGCACCCACGCGCCGGTGGTGGAGCGCTTCGCCCTTCCCGAGGAGTTCTACGCCGAGGGGGTGCGGCGCTACGGTTTTCACGGCCTGTCCTACGAGTACATCGCCCAGGCGCTCCGTGACGTCGCGCCGGAGATCGCCGATGGGCGCGTCATCGTGGCCCACCTGGGCAACGGCGCCAGCATGTGCGCCATGCACCAGGGCCGCAGCGTCGAGAGCACCATGGGCTTCACGGCGCTCGATGGTCTGCCGATGGGCACCCGCTGCGGGCAGATCGATCCGGGGGTGTTGCTCTACCTGATGCAGGAAAAGGGCATGGGCGCCAGACAGATCGAGGACCTGCTCTACAAGCGTTCCGGTCTCCTCGGTCTGTCGGGGATCAGCAACGACATGCGCACCCTCCTCGCCAGCAGCGACCCGCGCGCGGCGCTGGCGGTTGACTACTTCGTCTACCGCATCGTCCGCGAGACCGGCGCCCTGGCCTCGGCCCTGGGCGGCATTGATGCCATGGTCTTTACGGCCGGCATCGGGGAGAACAGCGCCCCGATCCGTGAGCGGGTCTGCCGGGGCCTGGCCTGGCTGGGCCTGGAACTCGACCCCGTGGCCAACGAGCGACGCGGGCCGCGCATCACCACCTCCGACAGCCGGGTGTCGGCGTGGGTCGTTCCCACCGATGAGGAGCAGATGATCGCCCGCCATACGGCCAACGCGATACGCGGGCGCTGAGGGGGTTGCCGGATCTCCAGGCGGGGGCGTGGGGAAACCCGGGTTTCCCCGCGCCCCTGGCGCGGCGCAGGGCCATTGCTTCAATCCGCACAGTCTCAAGCGCCTGGATCTTGCGACACGCGAAGGC
Source organism: Chloroflexaceae bacterium (assembly GCA_034431835.1). Lineage (GTDB taxonomy): Bacteria > Chloroflexota > Chloroflexia > Chloroflexales > Chloroflexaceae > JACAEO01. The sequence continues at coordinate 30,737 of DAOUDA010000208.1, forward strand.
GCTACGAACGACTCGGCGGAAGCAGGCCCAGTTCGCGGGCGCGGGCGATCGCCTGGCGCCGGTTGTTGACCCCGAACTTCGCGTAGATGTGCTTGATGTGGCTCTTGACGGTGTTGGCGGAGACCACAAGCTGCCGGGCGATCGCCTCGTAGCCCGGCTCCTCGACCAGCAGCCTGAGCACGGCAAGCTCCCGCTCACTCAACGACTCGATCATCTGCCCCGCTGCATGGGTCGGTTCATCCAGGGAGGGATCGGCCGGTGCCCCGCCGGACCGTCGGGGGATGCCGGAACCAGCGGTTCGCGCGGCGCGCAGCAACTCGCCAAGCTCCCGCGCGCGCCCGCCGAGCCGCTGCGTCTCAGCGTGGGCCAGGAGCCGCTCGATGAGGGGGATAACTCCCTCCAGGCGCCCCAGGGCAACCCTGATCCGCGCCCAGGCCAGCCAGGTCCCGTAGCGCATTTCGTCGAAGGACTTGCCGATGCCCGGCAGCCGGGGCAGGGCGTCGGGGTCCGGTACGTTGGCCGCCGCCCACGCCTCCGCGGCGGCCCGGCGGAGTTCGTCGTCGGGGGCGAGCAGCAGCCCGTACCAGTGGCGCAGCCCTTCGGTCCACGTGGCGCTCTCCGGCCAGACCTGGGCGAGCCGGCGGAGGGCGGCCTCCGCGCCGGCGACGTCGCCCCGCGCCGCCCGCGCGCGCGCCAGGGCCGGGTAGCCGGTGAGGGCAAACTGCTGCGTGCCGCCGATGACGCGCAGGCCCGCGTCGAGCAGGCGCTCCGCGTTGTCCGCGTCGCCCTGTTCCAGCGCCGCGCACCCCTCGATCACATTCAGCGCCGCTACAGCGGGAAGCGTCGCAGCGATTTCGCGCAACTCGTGCTCCAGTCGCTCGCGGCCGGCGGCGACCGCCGCCTGGGCCCGCGACAGGTCGCCCTGGAGCAGGGCGATGCGCGCCCGGTCAAAGGCGCAGGAGACCACGGCGTAGGCATTGCCGCTTTCGAGGGCAATTTGCTCGGCGGCGTCGAAGGCGGCCCATGCTGTCTCCGCTTCGGCCAGACCGAGATACCCATAGGCGACCCGCAGCGCCGCTACGGCCCGCACCGATCCCGCGTCTGCGGGGAGCAACTCCAGGGCGCGCCGGCCCGACTCGATCACCGCCACCGGGTCAACAACGGGGGCGCATAGGTGTCTCCAGTTCATTGATCGGAGTGGCTGTCGGTCGCTCAGGCGGCGGGACGGGGCGCGGCCGGCGCGTGCCGCCAGCGGGGCAGGAACATACCCGTGCGCGCGCGATAGTCCCGGTAGGCCTGGCCGAACTCGGCCTCCATATCCTGCTCCTCGCGGCGAGCCAGTCGGTAGTAGAGTACGACGAGGAGCGGCCACATCACCAGCAGCGGCAGCGTCGCCCAGTCAAGGAGCATCCCAAAGGTGATCAGCATGAAGCCGGTATATTGCGGGTGGCGGATGAAGCGATAGATGCCGTTTACCACCAGCTGGCCCTGACCTTGCTCCTTGCTCCAGTAGCGCCGGTAGATCTCGCGCCAGCCCAGGACGATCAAGGTGATGCCAGCGAACATCAGCGCCGTGCCGATGTACATCCCCCAGTGGCCGATATACTGGTTGAGCGTGTGGCCCCAGAGCACCCCGTCCGGCAGGGTCGAGCCGAAGAGCCAGGCGATCACGTACATGCTGAGCGGGATACCGAACATCTCGAAGGCCAGGGCGACGATGAAGGCCAGGTAGGCCCCTGCGGGCTTGCGCTGGCTTTTCTGGTAGAAGGGCGTGAAAAGCAGAAAGACGGCGAAGATCGCGATCCAGAGGATCATCGAGACCCACTGGCCCACGTGGTTCCAGACCGGGTCGTTCATGGCGCTGCTCCTGTCTACTGTCGCGGTTTTCAGATCCACCGCCACTGTACGCCCAATCGGCACGGACCGCATCACCTCGCGAGGATGATCGCAGGGTGATCGGGTGCGCTATGCGTCCGGCGCGCCGCGGATCACCTTTGGATCACCCTGCCGGGGTGATGCGTTCGCGCCGCGATCCGGCTATGCTACGGACGCAATGCCACAGGCCGCGGCGCAGAGGAGCACCGCGGACCGACTGCCGCGAGGAGGCGCCTGTATGTACACCGTCGAACTCCTGGTGCGGGGCCGGATCGATGCCGACTGGTCGGATTGGATGGCCGGTCTACGGATCACCTATCCGGCGCCCGCCATCTCACGACTGGCGGGATCTCTCCCGGACCAGCCGGCGCTCTACGCGGTCATCTCGCGGCTGGCGGCCCTCAACCTCGAGTTGATTGCCGTCCACTGTGCACCGGAGGCAGAGGCGCCTGTACACGCCGATGCCAGGTAAAAGGAAGCATAGATCGGGTATGCATCATCGCTACGGCTCGTTGGGATACCCCGCGCGGCGATGTGCAATCCAACATCTACAAATGGCAAAAAGAGGAGCTATGCCATGGGCCAGTTGATACGTCCATTCACAAAGCCCACCGTTCGCACCTCTCGTGCCGGATTCGCCCGGCGGCTCGGTGGCGCACTGCTCCGCCTGCTCGGCTTGACCCTGCTCGCGATCACCGCCGTTCCACTCCTGCTGCTGCCTTTCGTAACCGCGACCCCGCCGTGGGCCTGGACGCTGCTCGCGGCGCTCAACCTCACCCTGGTCGCCGGGGCCTTTCTGTTTGCCCCGCCCGGGCTCTCCTGGCCGATTGCCCTGCTGGGAACCACTCTGGTGGCAGCCCTCGCCACTGGCGCCTCGCAGCGTTTCGCTACCACTCCGCTCATCCTCGGGGCCGACGGCCGCCCGCTCCCCGGCAGCATCGCCAGCCTGGAGCCAGTCGAACTGAACGGCAGCCGGCAGTGGATCAGCATCCGCGGACACGACGCGCGCAAACCTGTGCTGCTCTTTCTGGCTGGCGGCCCCGGCGGCAGCCAGCTGGCGGCGACGCGCAAGGTGCTTGGCGCGCTTGAGGAACACTTCGTAGTGGTGAACTGGGATCAGCCCGGCGCCGGGAAATCCTATGACGCCGTGCCCCGTGACCGGTTGACGCCCGCACTTCTCATCACCGACGGCCTGACCCTCGCCCGCGCGCTGCGCGAGCGCTTTGGCCAGGAGAAGATCTATCTGGCAGGCGAGTCATGGGGCAGCGCCCTGGCCGTCTGGATGGCCCGGCGCGAACCGGAACAGTTCCACGCCGTCGTCGGAATGGGCCAGATGGTAGCCTTTGCCCAGACCGACCTCGACTGCTACGAGACGGCGCTGCGCATCGCCCGCGAGCGCGGCGATACGGCGAAGGCGGCCCAACTGGAGGCCCAGGGCCCGCCGCCCTACCCGGACGAGACGCTCATGCGGAACGAGGCGAACTACCTGCTCTACCTCAGCGCGGTGATGAACAGCAACCCCGCAATCAGCGGTCCGGGCTACGATACCCTCGGCGACATCGCCGCCCCCGAATACGGGCTGATCGACAAGATCAACTACGTGCGCGGCATCATGGACACCTACACCCGGCTCTGGCCCCAGCTCTGGGACGTTGACCTGCGCCAGGACGCGCCGCGGCTCGACGTGCCGATCTACATCCTGGAGGGGCGCCACGATCTCAACGCCTCGCCCTACCTGGCCGAGGAGTATGCCCGTATCCTCCAGGCGCCGCACAAAGAACTGATCTGGTTCGAGCACTCCGGCCACAGTCTGTGGATCGACGAGTCTGAGCGCTTCGTGGAAGTGCTGGTCAAACACGTGCTGCCCGGGCCGCAGCGCTGAGGTAGACAGAGGCGGGTGGGAAAAGAGGGTTTCCCCAGACCCTCGTTGCCTGCCTTGAGGGTACGCGGAAGCGCGGCGTCTGAGAGATAGTATTCAATTGCAGCGTGCAAAACGCCTCGTGGCGGAGGGGCGCGGGGTGGCACAGCCTCCCCGCAAAACCTTTTTACGCCCGCGGCGGGCGC